>JAEENL010000137.1 GCA_016283775.1 Lachnospiraceae bacterium
GTTATGAGCATGCCAAAGCAGTATGATGCCAAATTGATAATAAAAGCGTATAAAAATGCATTTTTGAGTGATAACGGTTTCACTTTAAAACCGCCTGACCGTCTTAACCTGTAGATCAAAAGCCCCTCAACGACAACGACCAGCGTTTCCAGAAACAACAGGACAACGGTCGGCCAAGGTCCCGAAAGGAGTGGATAAAGTCCCCTGTACAAGAGGTTTACCGCAGGATTTGTCAGCACATTTATGAAAAAAACGTATTTTACCCAAGCAAAATCCCTGGATTGCAGCGCCGCAAGCCCGCATTCCACAAGCGCGGTAAAGAACAGTGCTTTAAGATAATACAACATGTTTGCCCTTTCTTTTGTACGCTCCTGCTGCGATTGCCAGGCATAAAGCCCCGATGAGCATAAGACAGGCGAGCATTATGCGCTTTGCCGTGTCTCCCGGAGTCCACACGTAGGTCGGAAGACACCCTAAAAACAGCAGCAATGTGGTAAGTCCGAGCGAAAAGCCCGGGTTTTTCGGCAGGATACAATATATCTCAAAAAGCGTCACTGGCATCACCGAATGGAACAATATGATCCCGACGGCGCAGGGAACGGCATACTCTCCAAACCCCGAAAGCAGTATCGTACTTAGGACGAGCGCCGCCGCGCCATAAATATAGTTTGCGCGTCTTAAGTCCTGTCCTGCTTTAAAAAGCCGCATGGACCACACAACAAGGAATCCTCCCAGGAACTTCCCCGCAAATCCCAGAACACTCGGAAACATCTTCTTCACAAAGCCATAGCTTTCCGTTTCTTCAAGCGGAGCAAGCAGCTTCATAAAGCCGGCGGGCATGAGGAAACCGCCGTAGGAACGCACAAACACGGCAATGAGACACAGTATCAAAAGTATCATATCTGTCTTATTTTCGGCATCCGAAGCGTTTTCACTTTCCGCTCCCGCACGATGATCCTCACCCAGAGGAAGGTTCAAAAGAAGTACAGCCACAGGTATCGCAAAAGCCACGGCGGGGAATATGGCGATCTGTTGGATCCCAAGCCAGTCTCCCAGCCCTACGCCGAGCGCGCCCGCAGCTATAAAAACACCACCGTGTTTCAGGCCTTTTTCGCCGGGTTCCATCACAGCCACACAGCCTCCCGCATGGAGTCCCGCATTGGCAAAAGCGCAGATCATGAGCCCCGTCACGGCACCCACGGCATTATCCGGGAACAGCATAAATCCCGTGACCACGCCGAGCAGAAGCAAAGAAAAGCTGACTCCCGCGGTATATTTTCCCTTAAACCTGTCGGCAAGATATCCGATTGGACACTGCAGCGCAAACGCCACGAAATTGTATGCGAGTATCGTTAACGCCGCAAATTCGGGAAAATGCGCCCTTATCAGATAAAACACATAATAGTGGCATATGAAATCCATCAGGAAGTGTGAAAACGAATAAATAAGCAGTTTTACGTTTTTTCTCATTGACAAAACCGTCCTTTTGCTTGTATTATTAACAAAAAATAAAGTGGCTGCCGATGTACATTGTATCAGTCATCGGATGTTTTTTCCACAAAAACAAACGGAGGTGTACCATGTTTTTATCAAACATCATCAGAGATATCGCAGATCCTCATCCCATCCCGCCTCAGGGTACAGGTACAGTTGCCTTTATCATCGGCGGTGTAGTGTTACTCGCACTTATAGTGGTAGCTGCGATTTTCATTATCAAACGCTCCAAAGATAAATAAGCCGATTTCTATCAAAAATGTTAGAATATTTATATTAACTTTTTATTAAATTCTGACGATAGCATTTACAGGAGGAGTCGGCAAGCCATATTTTACAAGGATGGGAGGTTCGTCATGGATGTCGGGATCATCAACACAACAACATATTACAACAACGTGAACACAGCCAATCAGACGCCTGCAGCAAATGTCACGAACACTCAGTCCGAGGCGTATATAGCTGCAAATTCCGCATTTGCGGGCGTCGAATATGTCAAGGATATCAAAGGCAGGGAAGAGACCCGCAAGAAACTTGAATGGGTCGAGCCCATGATAAAAGAGGGCGCCGCCGAGATAAAGAAGGATCAGGGCATCGATATGGAAGCCCCTGTATTCATCGAAAGACGCCACCGTGTACAGGCCGTAAAGGTAGACCGGAGAAGCTCCAGCAAGCGCCGTACCATACAGGCCAGTGACGCAGTCGGAATGAACGATTACGAAAAAGCCGCCCGCACCAACAAGGTTGGGCAGTATTGCGTACAGAAATACGGCAAAAAAGAGCACCACAACGGTGACACGTTCCACTTGGACGCATAAAACGAGAATTTAAAAGACCTGCCAACTAAGGCAGGTCTTTTTTGTGATTATCGGTAAAACCGCTATCTTACATATTTCTCGAGTGTCTTTCTCACTGCTCCGGGTCCTGCTATGAGTTCCTTAAAATACCCGGAAACCGTATCCGCAAGCCCTGTTTCAAAAAGATCCACACCCCAGATCTCTTTCATCTTGAGGATGGGAACGATCTTTTCTTTTGCTTCCTCGCCGTCTCCGAGCTTTATATCGCTCACATAAGGGCAGACTGTGGAAAGAAGCGGGTCTGAGCTCAATTCAAAAGCATTTCCTTTGTCGTCGACAGCCATGAGATATCTGATCCAGCCCGCAAAAACAAGCGGAATGAGCTTGAGGTCGCTGACTTTAAGATCGGGACGCGCAGCATATGCTTTGATCGTCTCACCGAAACGGATGGGAAGCTTTTGTGATGTATCGGTCGCTATACGCTGCGGCGTATCGGGCATAAAGGGGTTCGGGATACGCTTTTCCACTACATCATCGATAAATCTGACAGGATCGAGGATACCGGGATTTACCACAACAGGAAGTCCCTCAGTGTAGCCAATGGTGCGTACCATGCGGTTCAGCGTGGCATCCTTCATTTCATCGGAAATGCGTGTGAACCCGAGAAGACATCCGTACACGGCAAGGCTTGTGTGAAGCGGGTTGAGGCAGGTGCAGACCTTCATCTTTTCCACCTTGTCCACGGTCTCACGGTCGGTAAACATTATGCCGCCCTTTTCGAGTGCGGGCCTGCCGTTCGGGAAATCATCCTCGATGACAAGATATTCGCACTCTTCGGCATTTACAAATGGCGCGACATAGGTCTTCTTTGAGGTGATCACTGCCTCAAGGTCATCGATACCGTCTTTTGATAATAGGTCTTCCACCGCTTTGTCCGGGCGGGGTGTGATCTTGTCTATCATGGACCAGGGGAAAGAAACCTTTGCCCCGTCGGAAACATATTTTACAAATCCGTCATCGGCAACATCGTTGTCAGCCCAGCTTTTTGCAATCTGCTGCACCGCTGCCTTAAGTTTGTCGCCGTTGTGAGAGCAGTTGTCCATGGAGACCATTGCGATGGGAAGCTGTCCGGCTTTATATCTCGCGTAAAGGAGGGACACCACTTTCCCCATGTAGCTGATGGCGTTGTCGGGACCTGCGTGCATATCGCGTGACACGGCGGGAAGAAGTTCGCCGCTGCCATCAACAAGGCTGTAGCCCTTTTCCGTGATGGTAAAGCTTGCCATCTGAAGCGAAGGCTGCTCAAATATCTCTATCAGTCTGTCATAACTTCTAATGTTGCTCTCATCGAGCGCAAGGCTCTCAGCGATGCTTCCGACCACTGTCTTTGCAATGGTCCCATCCGCCTTAAAGGTCGCAAGGATGCTCAGATTGTCATGCGGCAGATACATCTTTTCGATAATCTCGTAATCGTAGCCTTCGCAAACGGTGAGGCCCTGTGTCATCACGCCGCTGTTCAACAGGTTTTGGCATACATTTGCCTGAAAAGCGCGGAAAATGTTTCCTGCGCCGAAATGTATCCACACAGGCGCTTTTTTTGTGTTTTCTATCATTTTCTCCCTGTCAAACCTAGGGAGTTCATAGCCCTTTTCGAGCCATTCTTGTTGATTTCTAAGGCCTTCATTGTCGAGCTTCATCATTTTGTACCTCTCTTATCAGCCTTTTCTATGGCTTCCCACAAACCGTTGATATATGCCGCTCCGAGCGCTCTGTCATAGAGACCGTAGCCCGGCATTGCGACTTCATCCCAGATCATCCTTCCGTGATCGGGGCGGATGGGGCCTGTAAAGCCTATGTCGTAAAGCGCTTTCACTATCTCGTACATATCAAACGAACCGTCGGATGAAAGATGCGCTGCCTCTTCAAAATCAAGGTGTCCGGGCTCTGTGCAGTTGAACTGCAGATTCCTTACATGAGCAAAATGAATGCGGCCCTTGAGGGATCTTATCATGTCGGGAAGGTCGTTCTCAAGGTTTGTGCCGTACGAGCCGGAGCAGAAGGTGACGCCGTTGTGCGGATCATCCACCATTTTCATCATGCGCTGTATGTTCTGCTTGTTGATGATGATCCTCGGAAGCCCGAAAACCGACCACGCGGGATCGTCCGGATGGATCGCCATGTTTATGTTGTATTTGTTGCAGACAGGCATGATGCGCTCAAGGAAATATTTGAGATTTGCAAAAAGCTTTTCCTCGTCGATATCCTTGTACATCTCGAAAAGTTCTTTTATCTTTGCCATTCTCTCGGGCTCCCAGCCGGGCATTACCGCGCCGTTGGAATCCTTTGAGATGGATGCGAACATATTTTCGGGATCTATGGAATCGATGGTCTCCTGATTGTACGCAAGCACGGTGGAACCGTCATGGCGGCGGCGCGCGAGCTCTGTTCTTGTCCAGTCAAACACAGGCATGAAATTGTAGCAGACGAGGTGAATGTCCTCGAGGCCCAGATTTTCAAGTGTCTGAATGTAGTTGTCGATATATTTGTCGCGGTCCGGAGAGCCGACCTTTATGGCGTCACACACGTTCACGCTCTCGATGCCCGCAATGTGCATATTTTCGGCCTCTACCTCTTTTTTAAGAGCCTGTATGCGCTCTCTGGGCCATACTTCACCCGGTGTTGTGTCGTAAAGCGTTGTGATGACGCCCTTCACTCCGGGTATCTGCCTGATCTGTCTCAGTGTCACGGTGTCAAATCCCGTGCCGTACCAGCGTAATGTCATTTCCATAAGCTCTTCTCCTTGATCAATCCGGTCCACGGTCGCTTTATGGACCGCGCCCACTGTATTTACAGGTTACCTGTATCAATTATAGCCGAAAAACCCGTATTATAAACCGTAAATATTTATGATTTACGGTAAAAAGCGATTATGATTATAGCACAACGTTCAAATACAATTCAATAAAAAAGGATGCGGACCGTTTTCGCGGAGCGCATCCCTTATGTGTAAAGATCAGCACTTTTCAAACACAGGCATATACTCGATCGGAGCCTTTACGGACACTGTGCGTCCGCCTTCAAAAACGGTCCCGTCGCTTGTGAGCTTCCATTTTCCGGAAGGAAGATAAACCTCACGCTCAAACCTGTTCAGCTCAAGGATCGGCGCAACAAGGTATTTGTCGCCGAACATGTACTGGTCTTCGAGAGTCCAGCATTTTTCATCATCAGGGAACTCATAGAACATCGTGCGGATAAGCGGAGCGCCGTTTTCGGTGGTCTCCTTGTAGAGATCCCTGATGTAATCATGCATTGCGATACGGATGTCATAGTATCTGCGCATGATCTTGTAATTGTCTTCGCCGTAGCTCCAGAGTTCGTTGGGCTGGCCTGTGTGGAGATAGCCGCCGCCCCAGTCTCTGTCGTCAAGAGCCGGGATGTTGTATGGTCCGCGGTCGCCGTGCATCCTGAGTACTGCGGAATATACTGCAAACTGGTACCAGCGGATGAGGAGCTGTCTGAAATTGGGATCGTTCACATCATCGGTCATGAATCCGCCGATGTCCGTGGTCCACCAGGGAATGCCGGCAAGGCCCATGTTGAGGCCGGCTTTTATCTGTTCCGCAAAGGATTCGAAGGTGCTCGGAACATCTCCCGACCAAACCACATTTCCGTATTTCTGGCTTCCCGCCCAGGCACAGCGAAGGAGGTTCACCGCCTCGCCCTTCTGCACTGTGGGCATGTTGTCAAAGAACACGCGTGAATACATCTGAGGATACATATTGCTCTCTTCGAGAGCAGGCGCATCGTAGTAACGATAGTTCTCAAAATCGTACACACCGTAGTCGGGCTCGGAATTGTCAAGCCAGAACGCGTCTATTCCGAAGTCGTAATAATGCTCTTTGCATTTTTCCCAGACGTATTTTCTGGTCTCCGGGTTAAACGGATCGATCTCGACGCAGTCGCCCTGATAATCATAGGTCTGGGCAGCGCCGCGCTCGGTCTTTATGAGAAGGCCCTTTTCCATCATGGGATAGAAATTTTCGCTCTTTCTGTCAACCGAAGGCCATACCGAAACGATGACCTTTATGCCCATAGAATGGAGTTCGTCGACCATAGCCTTCGGATCCGGCCAGTAGGTCTTGTCAAACTTCCAGTCGCCCTGCACGGTCCAATGGAAAAAGTCGATGACGATCTGGTCGATCTTGATACCCTCTTCCTTGTATTTGCGGGCAACAGAGAGCACTTCTTCCTGTGTGCGGTAGCGGAGCTTGCACTGCCAGAGCCCCATGAGGCTCTCGGGGAACATGGGTGCATGTCCTGTCACCGCGGTATAATTTGTGAGTATCGCTTTGGGATCGGAATCTGCCGTGATCCAGTAGTCCATCTCCTTTGTTGCTCTTGCGATCCACTGTGTATAGTTGTTTCCGAAGGTCACACGGCCGACTGCCGGGTTGTTCCACAGGAAACCATAGCCGAGGGACGAGATCATGAAAGGCACGGAGGCCTGGGAATTACGCTGCGCGAGCTCAAGCGTGCAGCCCTTCATGTCCATGCAGTCCTGCTGGTACTGGCCCATTCCGAATATCTTTTCACCCTTGTTTGCCTCAAAACGAAGGTCGAGGCTGTAGTCACAACCGCCGATGACACCCTTCCATTCGCGGTTCACCGTCTTTAAGCAGCGGCTGCTCTTTGTGATGGTTCCGCCGTACATTCTGAAATCTTCACGAAGTATCAGTTTTCCGTCGCGGTAAAAACTGATTATGCCCACAAAGTTCACTTCCGCTGTGATGCGGCCGTTCGTGATGCTTGCGACTTCCTTATTGTCATCGGTGCCGTCGCCCATCCACTTTTCGGGCTTTCCGATCTTTATTTCCGCTTTGCCCTCATGCTTTTCCGTAAGCGCCCAGTCGCGTCCCGAAAATCCCGGAAACATCGTGGCGCGCACGCGAAGCGCATTTTTTCCCCAAGGCTCGATACGTACCGTCTCACCCCTTGTCTTAAATTCAAGAGCTCCGTTTTTGTCAAAGAATTCCATCTTGTCCTCCTAATGGTCAGGTCATATATCGTACGCTATGATAACGCGTATTTTTGTCAAAAGATACAGAAAAAATTCTACATGATCACCCGTCACAATCAAGGATTTTGCGGTACCGGGCGTAATGCATTTCAGCTCAATGCCGCTATGACTCCCGCAGGAGTCAGTTCTTCAACAAGGATCGTGTTGACCGGCATGTTGATATCCTTGAGGTAGTGTGCATCCGAGCTTGTGATGATACGGCATCCTTCAAGATAAGGATTGGTCTTTCTGAGATTGTGGAGATTTGCCATATTTTTAAGTTCCGCAGTCCTGAACCTGGAATCGGGCGGAACAAAACCCAGCTGCGAGATGAGCGAAGTGGTCTTTTTATCAAGATGCGCGGGGATCATTATCCCGTTGAAGGATGTGACAAGATCGAAAACATCGTCAAAATCGATGTCCGTCGCGCTTATCAAAAGCTTTTCCACACGCCCGAGCTCTTCGTCCTCCTCGTTCATGATCTGCTGTTTTCCGAAGATCTTTTCGTCGTTCTTTATATCAAGAAGATGCTCGTAAACATAGCCGTCAAAGCGCATCGCGTCGGAAAGCGTAGAAAAAAGGCACACCACGTGTACCTCTTCGGAAGTGGTGAGCTCCATGCCCGGAATTCCGACTATCCCGTAAAAATCGCATGCTTTAAGAAAAGCGCCGCAGTTTTTGCAGGAATTGTGATCGGTGAGCGCGATCACCTGCAGACCGTTCAGCGCCGCATAGCCCGCTATCGCCGCGGGCGTGGAGGCGTCGTCGCCGCAGGGCGACAGACACGAGTGAAGATGCAGATCGTAGCTTGCCTGTATCATGCCTCAAATGCTTTCTGTATTTTGAGTGCCGCATCAAAGATGGGCAGTTCTGTCCAAAGGACCGTTATCTCCTGCTGTACAGCCTTTTGCAGCATGGCTTCTTCCACCGCGACTCCCTCGGCGAGCACCACGCAGGCAACATCGGAAAGGCTTGCCACGGCAAGTGTGTTCAGATTGCTCATTACGGTGACCCACGCCGCGGCTTCGGTCATCTTTGACATTGCGATGCTCAACAGGTCGCAGCAGTAGATCGACCCGATCTCGCGGTCACCGCCGCCTTCGGGAAGGTTTTTCACAGTAAAGCAGTCCATTTTCAAGAGTTCACTGACTTTTAGCATATTTTTCTCCTTGAAAAAGTATGGCAAATATCATTTACGCCTTGTTCTTTGCGCGTCTTTCGTCAATAAGCTTCACAAAAGCTTCTCCCGGTTGGGGTTTTGCATAAAAGAAGCCCTGGAAGAAATCGCATCCGTAGTATGCGAGCACCTGTGCCTGCTCGTCGGTCTCCACGCCTTCCGCGATAAGCTCAAGTCCAAGCTGTTTCATCATCCTGACGGTCTGACGGAGCACTGTCATGGCATTGTCGTTCTTCATCGCAGACCAGAGCATCGATTTGTCGAGTTTTATGATCGAGAAGGGATGGTCTACCAGCGTTGAAAGGCCGGAATACCCCGCGCCGTATCCGTCAAGCGCAAAACGTACGCCGTTCTTTATCAGCGCCTGCATGTTCTCTTTGAAGATCCTGCCCGACACTGCGTCCGCGACCTCAGTCACTTCAAGGCTTATGCGTGAATAGTCGAGCTTGTATTCATCCATGATCTCGATGAACTTTTCGCTTAAGTCAGGCTGAATGCACTGCAGTGGTGACATGTTGATGCCTATGTATTCTATCCCCTTGGTCCAGAGCTTGTTTTCAGCCATGAAACGGCAGGTCTCGCGGAGAACATATTCTCCGACGTTTATTATGAGACCTTTTTTCTCTGCTATCGGGATAAATTCGTCGGGGCTTATGAAGCCGAGCTCCTCGTCATAAAGACGGAGCAGCGCCTCGGCGGAGCCAAAGCTGTCGGTGCTCACGGAATATATCGGCTGATAATAGATGCTGAACCTCTTTTCGGCAAGAGCGTTCTGCAGCACCTGAAGGACCTGTCCCGTCCTCTTTTTTTCCTCGAGAAGCCTGGACGTTGCTTCAAGTACGAGCTCGCCGCCGTTTTCGGAAGACTTTGCAAGCGAATATTCAAAAAGATCCATCGCTCCCTCGGATGACTTTATATCCTTGGGGTAGGAAAATCTTGACATGATGACCGAAAGCCTTACGTTTTCATCACTTGTGCCAAACGTTTCCGTAAAACGTCTTCTGATCTTTCTCACGTACATCTCGACTTCCGAATCACCGTTTACAAGGATGAACGCAAACTGGTTTTCCGAGATGCTGAAAAGACTGTCGCTGTCTCCGATGTCGATCAGGAAGTTTGCGATGTCGCGGAGCACCACATTTACGCTCTTTATCCCGATAAGCTCACGAAGGTCGTTCATGCCCTCGACGTGCAGGCCGAGAACGGTGAACTGCCTGTCATCCGAGATCATGCGCTCTACAACCGTCTGAAACGCCAGACGGTTCCTTACGCCGAGAGCCTGTTCCTCATAGTAGTTGGGGTTTTCCAGCGTGAAAGCCGCGACCAGTATGCACATGACAGAGCCGAAAGTCGTGATGAGAAGCCACGGAAAGATGATCTGGACTATCATGCTCTCAAGAAGGACTACGGTGAAGAATATCACCACAAATTTTTCCCTGAACACGAGTTCACGACGCCTTGCGATCATATAGCCAACGCCGGTCAGGATGCAGATGAACGATATCGCGTAGGAATAGTAGGTTCCCGGGCCGGAGTGGTAGACAAGGTCGTCGGAAAAGCTGAACACCGCGCCTGTCCACGGGGAAGAGATGACCAGCGCAAAGTCGATCACGCAGCCTACGATGACCGAATACTTTTCGACACGGTACAGGTCGTGTTCCTTCTGCTTTGCCATCAGCATCACGTAGTAGATGTAGGAGTAGATGCAGCTGTGCATGCACAGGTTAAAGCCCACCAGAAGGAAATAGTTGAACCACAGCGGGAGGATCTCTATGTATTTTATCGCGAGAGCGCTCCCGGCATCAAAGCATGCCGCACCCGTGACGAACAGAAGGATCATGTAAAAAGCCTTTGAACGCCTTGTGGGTATGTTCTTTTTAAGATTGTACTGAACGATTATAACTATCGCCACCAGAAAGGCGGCTATATCAAATGCGTAAAAATACTCCATTTATGTACTCCGGATAGTCCTCATGCCTTTGACATCTCGTCGGAAAACCTGTGTACATACTCCCTCAGAAGATGTATGCAGTCGAGTTCCTTCGCATCGCCCTTTACTATATCGAGCGCAAGCGCGTGACATGTGGGCGCGCCGCAGGCTCCGCAGTCAAGTCCGGGAAGCTTTTCCTCGATCTTTTCCGCTTCGTTCATCATCCGTATGCTGTCACGCATATTGCTTCCGAGGCGGTATACGGGAACATATTCCACATCCTCGGTCCAAAGAGCCTCTTCGGGCGTGATGACATCGGTTACTTCGATATGTTTTTTGGCAACAGGCATGTATTTTTTAAGATGGTTCATCTTGACGCTCGCAAGGAACGGGTTTTCGATGTTGAGGACACCGCCGACACATCCTCCGTTGCAGGCGTTAAGCTCTATAAAATCAAGATCGGTGAATTTCTGGTCTTCGAGATCTTCAAGGATCTTTATGACATTTTCGATGCCGTCCGCGGCAAGATAATTTTCACTTAAAAGGCCTCCCGCCTCTCCGCCGGATATTCCCCAGCCGATACCGATGCGGCCTGCCATTGACAGGTCTTCCGGTTCCTTTATCTCTTTCATGAGAGGAAGGAGCCTGACATAGACGTCCTTTACCGCGCATACTGCGTCAATATAGCTCTCCTTCTGTCCGAGCGGGGATTTTACCGCGCTCACCTTGGAAGGACAGGGAGAGATAAAGATTATGCCTATATCTTCGGGCTTCAGTCCCGTTTTCCTCACTGCCGCTTCGCGCGCTTCTTTTGCGGCTATCTCAACGGGCGGAAGTATGGGAAGAAGGTGTTCTATGAGATTTGGAAAGCGCACTCGTATAAGCCTTGTTATCGACGGACACGCCGTACTGATAAAAGGCCGCTGTTCCTTGTGTGTGGCAACATAATGCCGCGAAAGCTCCGAGACCACTTCCGCCGCGGCACCCACTTCGTAGACATCGTCAAACCCCATTCTCTTTAACGCGGTCAGCACGATGTTCGTATCGTCAAGATTGTTGAACTGGCCGTAAAGAGAAGGCGCGGGGAGCGCCACCTTGTATCTGTAGTTGTTAAGCACGTCAAGTGAGTCATAAGTCGGAAGCTTTGCGTGATTCTGGCAAATACGTATGCACTCTCCGCAATCTATGCAGAATTCCTTCGTTATGCACGCTTTTTTGTTCCTCACGCGGATCGCCTGCGTGGGACACCTTTTTATGCAGTTGATGCAGCCTTTACAAAGATCCGGATCCAGATGGACCGAATTTGTAAATGTCTTATCGTTATCCAATACGTTTACCCCACCGGTCGTACCGGCCTTTTACTGATGTACCTTCATCGTTACCGTCGTCCCGACCCCCACGGTCGTTTCGATGTTCATTTCGTCGGAATATTTTTTCATGTTCGGCAGTCCCATGCCTGCGCCGAATCCGAGCGCGCGCACATTTTCAGGCGCGGTGGAATAACCTGCCTGCATGGCCTTTTCTATGTCGGGGATGCCGGGTCCCTTGTCTTTCAGCACCATGGTGATGTCTTCCGGAGTTATCTCCACTTCGATCTCGCCGCCGTTCGCATGGATCACCATGTTGATCTCGCCTTCATACATGGCTATCGCGACCTTCCTGATGACCTCGGGGTCGCATCCCATCTGGCGAAGCCTCTTTTTGACATCGCTGGATGCCTCGCCGGCTCTGGTGAAATCGGTATCGGAGACGGTATATGTCATTTTAATGGAGTCGCTCATAGTCCGCACCTCCTCTAAGCCCCTTTTCGTAAAGGATGCCGCAGGCGGAAAACATTCTGTGACCTGTGCATATGAGCGGGATCTCCCTTTCTTCGGCAAGTTCTATCATCTGTTCGTCAGGCTTTTTGCTGCGTACAAAAACAATGGCCACAACGTCCATCATTTCCGCAGTCCTGATGACCTGAGGATTGCAGAGACCGGTAAGGAGTACCGCCCTGTCTTTTACAAACGCGAGCACATCGCTCATCATATCCGACCCGCATGCCATGTGCACTTCTCTGTCGGCCCACTGTTCGCCGCTTACAAATCTGGCTCCGAGGGCCTCCTGGACCTCTTTGATAGTCATATCCGCTCCTCCGTTTCATGATGCTGACATATGTTTTTTACTCATTGCATTATTAAGTAGATTTTATCATTCCGGCACTAACTTTTCAAGTTTTTAGTGGATTTATTGGGAGCTTGGTGCTATAATATTTGCTATGGACTGTGCCGAAATTTCGTTATTTTTTTAACGAAGTCGTTCGACACCGCTATTCTTGCGGCTTTGAGGCACATGAACAAACAACATATCATTTAAAGGAGGTTTCCAAATGAGCTCTAAGATTTGTTCTGTTCCGTTCAAGGGAACAAAAGAGCAGGAAGCTCAGCTGAAGGCCGTTATCAACGACCTGAGAGACCAGAGAGGATGCCTTATGCCCATCATGCAGAAGGCTCAGGCCATTTACGGCTATCTCCCCATCGAGGTCCAGACTATGATCGCTGACGAGCTTAACATCCCGCTTGAGAAGGTTTACGGAGTAGCTACCTTCTATGCACAGTTTGCTTTGTATCCGAAGGGAGAATACCAGATCTCCGTATGTCTCGGTACAGCATGCTACGTTAAGGGATCCGGCGACGTTTACGACAAGCTTCAGCAAAAGCTCGGCATCACAGGCGGTCAGTGCACTCCCGACGGAAAGTTCTCACTTGACGCGTGCCGTTGCATCGGTGCCTGCGGACTTGCTCCCGTTATGACCATCAACGGTGACGTTTACGGCAAGCTCACACCCGACAAGGTTGAAGGCATACTTGCAAACTACAAGTAGGATGATCTAAACTATGATGACAGAATTATCGTTAAATGTATTGGACATCGTGGAAAACTCCACCAAAGCGAAAGCCTCACTTGTCTTCATCGGAGTGGAGATCGATTCTGCGGCAGACTCGCTCATCATCAGGATCGATGATGACGGTTGCGGTATGGACAGCGAACAGCTCGCAAGAGTAACGGATCCTTTTTTCACGACAAGGACCACCAGAAAGGTAGGCCTCGGAGTTCCGTTCTTCAAGCAGTCGGCAGAGATGACTGGAGGAGATTTCATCATCACGTCGGAGCCGGGGGTGGGAACAAAGATCACCGCGCGCTATGTCCTCTCCAGTATCGACAGGATGCCGCTCGGAGACATGACGGCTACAATACATCAGCTTATTCTCATGCATCAGGATTGCGATTTTCTCTATCGTTACAGTTATGACGGAAAAGAGTTCACGCTGGACACAAGAGAACTTCGCGTAGTTTTGGAAGGAGTCCCCTTCGACGTACCGGACGTTTCGGCCTATATCAAGGATTTCCTCACGGAAAACACCGCTGAGGTGAACGAAGGACATCCGGCAGTCTGAAGTACACGGACATCCGCATTTTGTGACATCTGTCACCATTTCAAATACCCCACTTGTCACGTTCACCGTGACAGAACATATTATATCAAGGAGGATCAGACATGAAGTCTCTTGCAGAATTAAAAGCAATAAGAGATAAAGTTCAGGGTCAGGTAGGTCTTCGTTCGGAAGCCGAGGCGGGCACCCGTGTGGTTGTCGGCATGGCTACATGCGGTATCGCAAGCGGCGCAAGACCTGTTCTCAATGCACTTTCCGAAGCGGTTCAGGAAAAGAAACTTGACAATGTTGCTGTCGTTCAGACAGGCTGCATCGGTCTCTGCCAGTACGAGCCCATCGTAGAAGTTATCGAGCAGGGCAAGGAAAAGGTCACATACATCAAGATGACTCCCGAGAAGGCAATGGAGGTCGTAAACCGTCACCTCATCGGAGGCCATGTTGTTACCGAATACACCATTCAGAGCGCACTGAAATAAGGAGGAAAGCATATGTATCGTTCACACGTCTTAGTCTGCGGCGGAACAGGATGTACTTCCTCCGGAAGCCAGCAGATTCAGGATCTGTTAAAGGCCGAGATTGAAAAAGCCGGCCTTTCAAAGGAAGTGTCGGTCGTTCAGACCGGTTGCCACGGCCTTTGCGCACTCGGCCCCATCATGATCGTATATCCCGAGGGAACTTTCTACTCAATGGTTAAGCCTGAGTACATCCCCGAGATCGTGCAGGAGCACCTGTTAAAGGGCCGAGTAGTTAAGAAATACGTTTACGAGGAGACCATCGATAACGATGAGATCAAGCCCCTCGTAGAGACCGCATTCTACAAGAAGCAGCACAGAATAGCTCTTCGTAACTGCGGTGTCATCAACCCCGAAAACATCGACGAGTACATCGGTACCCGCGGATATGAAGCTCTTGGTAAAGTACTTACCGAGATGACTCCCGAGCAGGTAATCGACACCATCCTCGCTTCCGGTCTTCGCGGCCGCGGCGGCGCAGGTTTCCCCACAGGAAAGAAATGGCAGCTGGCACGCAACCTCGTTCAGGATGGCGGTCAGAAGTATGTCTGCTGTAACGCCGACGAGGGCGACCCGGGTGCATTCATGGATCGTTCCGTTCTCGAGGGCGACCCTCACGTAGTACTCGAGGCTATGGCCATAGCAGGTTATGCGATCGGCGCATCCCAGGGTTATATCTATGTTCGTGCCGAGTATCCCATCGCCGTTGAGCGTCTTACCATCGCCATCGGCCAGGCTCGTGAATACGGCCTTCTCGGAAAGAACATCTTCGGAACCGATTTCAGCTTTGATATCGATCTCCGTCTCGGCGCAGGCGCATTCGTTTGCGGTGAGGAAACAGCACTCATGACCTCCATCGAGGGTAACCGCGGTGAGCCCAGACCTCGTCCGCCTTTCCCTGCAGTAAAGGGTCTTTTCGCACGTCCTACCATCCTCAACAACGTTGAGACATGGGCAAACATCCCTCAGATCATCTTAAACGGTCCCGAATGGTTCGCAAGCATGGGTACCGAAAAGAGCAAGGGAACAAAGGTATTCGCTCTCGGTGGCAAGATCAACAACACAGGTCTTGTTGAGATCCCGATGGGTACCACTCTCCGCGAAGTTATCGAAGAGATCGGCGGCGGCATCCCGAACGGCAAGAAGTTCAAGGCTGCTCAGACCGGTGGTCCTTCAGGCGGATGTATCCCTGTTGAGCATTTCGACGTTCCGATCGACTATGACAACCTCATCGCCATCGGTTCCATGATGGGTTCCGGCGGACTTATCGTTATGGACGAGGACAACTGTATGGTAGATATCGCAAAGTTCTTCCTGCAGTTCACCGTTGATGAATCCTGCGGTAAGTGCACACCTTGCCGTATCGGTACAAAGAGACTGTTAGAGATGCTCGAGAAGGTTACGGACGGAAAGGCTACACTCGAAGACCTCGACAAGATGGAAGAGCTTTGCAACTACATCAAGGCAAACGCTCTCTGCGGACTTGGTCAGACAGCTCCCAACCCCGTTCTTTCCACTCTCCGTTACTTCAGAGATGAGTATGTGGCTCACGTAGTCGACAAGAAGTGCCCTGCAGGTGTCTGCAAGTCGCTCCTCACATACACCATCGATCCCGAAACATGTATCGGTTGCGGAATGTGCGCAAAGGGATGTCCCGCAGACGCCATTTCACGTACCGATTATGTTGCACCCGGCCACAAGCTTGCTTCCATGTCCATCGATCCCGCTAAGTGCGTAAAGTGCGGCGCATGCATGGGCACATGTAAGTTCAAGGCTATCAGCAAAAAGTGATACGGAGGAGGAATCATACATGGAAACCGTTAATCTTAAAATAAACGGCATTGACGTTACAGCTCCGAAGGATGCGACCATCCTCGAGGCTGCAAAGCTTGCCAACATTGATATCCCTACCCTCTGCTATTTAAAGGACATCAACGAGATCGGCGCATGCCGTATGTGTCTCGTTGAAGTAAAAGGCGCAAGAGGCCTCGCTGCAGCCTGCGTTTATCCCGTAAACGAGGGAATGGAAGTATTTACAAATACACCCAAGGTTCTTGAATATCGCAAGACCACATTAAAGCTCATCCTTTCCGATCACAAGAGAGAGTGCCTCTCCTGCGTAAGAAGCGGCCAGTGCGAGCTCCAGGAACTCAGCCGCAACTTAGGCGTTGACTTTGAAGATCAGTTCGACGGTGCAAAGAATGTATCCGAGATCGATGATTCCGCTCCTCACATGATCCGTGACAACAACAAGTGCGTACTTTGCCGTCGCTGCTCCGCTGTCTGCGAAAACGTTCAGGGCATCGGCGTTATCGGCGCAAACGAGAGAGGTTTCGCAACCGAGATCGCATCTCCTTTCGACCTTCCTCTCAACACCACTTCCTGCGTAAGCTGCGGTCAGTGTATCGCTGTTTGTCCTACCGGCGCTCTTTATGAGAAGACCAATGTGGACGACATCCTTGCAGCAATCGCAGATCCCGAGAAGCACGTTGTTGTTCAGGCTGCTCCCGCTGTACGTGCGGCTCTTGGTGAAGAGTTCGGTCTTCCCATCGGCACAAACGTTGAGGGAAAGCTTGCAGCTTCACTTCGCCGCATCGGATTTGAGAAGGTATTTGATACCAATTTCTCCGCAGACCTCACCATCATGGAAGAGGCAAACGAGCTGCTAGAGCGTGTCACAAAGGGCGGAAAGCTCCCGATGATCACCTCCTGCTCACCCGGATGGATCAAGTACTGCGAGCACTATTTCCCGGATATGACGGAGAACCTCTCCACCTGCAAGTCCCCTCAGCAGATGTTCGGTGCTACCGTTAAGACATATTACGCAGAGAAGATGGGATGGGATCCCAAGTCCATCGTAAGCGTATCCGTAATGCCTTGTACAGCAAAGAAGTTCGAGCTTACCCGTGACGATCAGGCAGCAGCAGGCGTTCCCGACATTGACTATTCAATGACGACACGTGAGCTTGCAGGTCTCATCAAGCGTATGGGCATCGACTTCAATTCACTTCCCAACGAGGGCTTTGATTCTCCTCTCGGAAGCGGCTCAGGCGCAGCAGTTATCTTCGGCGCAACAGGCGGTGTTATGGAAGCTGCTCTTCGTACAGCCGTATGGACACTCACCGGCAAGAAGGACGGCTCACCCATCGAGTTCAAGGAAGTGCGCGGTACCGCAGGCATCAAGGAAGCAACCTACGACGTTAACGGAACACAGGTTAAGGTTGCTGTTGCATCCGGCCTCAAGAACGCTAACGAACTCCTTACAAAGGTTCAGAAGGGCGAAGCAGATTACACCTTCATCGAGATCATGGGATGTCCCGGCGGCTGCGTAAACGGCGGCGGCCAGCCTCGTGTTCACGCTAAGGTCCGCAACTTCACCGATATCCGTGCAGAGCGCGCAAAGGCACTCTACTCCATCGACGAAGCAAACACCATGCGCTTCTCACACGAGAATCCTGATGTACAGGCTCTCTACAAGGAATACCTTGGCGAGCCCGGCAGCGAGAAGGCTCATCACATCCTTCATACAAGCTATGTGAAGAGAAAAGTACATGAGTATAAGGTTTGATAACCATTACCGGACGTAAGCCCGGAACAGCCACCGGAATAAACATTTCCGGTGGCTTTTGTGTGAGCATATTACGACTAAACCATCTGAAAGGAACCTACTCCAATGAAAAAGCTCATTACAGTTTTAGTACTGACACTCGTTGTTATGATGTCAACCGCATGCGCCGGAAAAGCCGGGGATATTGATGTCATAGAGGATCCGGCAACGCCCACCGGCACGTCTGCAACCACAGCCACCCCGGCCCCCACTGACACTCCCGCACCCACGGATACCCCTGCACCCACAGACACTCCTGTACCCACAAGCACTCCTGAGCCCACAAGCACTCCTGAGCCCACAAGCACTCCCGTGCCTACGGATACTCCGGTGCCCACAAGTACTCCCGTACCCACGAATACACCCGAGCCCACAAGCACTCCGGTACCTACAAACACTCCCGTGCCCACAAATACGCCCGTGCCCACAAGCACTCCCGTGCCCACTCAAAAAGCCTCGGAAAAGGCTCCTGTGGAAGAGTACAAAAAAGCTCTCACAGCCTCTGCTCCCAGGATATGGTATCTCAACGGATTATCCGACAGCCTCCCGGAAAACTCCTATGGCCAGGATTATGATCAGTACTTTAAGCTGTACTCCGATGAAAGATGCGCCGAACTAGTACTGTATTCCGACGATCCGTATCCGCTGACTGCAATGTGCTTATATGAGATCGTTGACGGCTCGGAAATATCATCCGACTCCAATATGGCTGGAAAAGCTTATCTTGTTGTTTTTGAAAGCGAATTCGGGCAAGAAAGCGTGGTAGATGATGACAGATTTAATATAATAGAATCTGTCGAGTCCACAGGAATTACGACAAGCATAAAAGACATGAATAAGCTTCTGCGTGAAAACACAACCGGTCCTGAGGACTGGGTCGATACATACTCTTTGGCGGGGGGTCTCGATGACGTGATGATGAATATTTATGTTTTTGAGATAAAGCGCGCCGACAGCAGATCCATGGATGTCTACAGCTTTGCAATGGGCCGCGACGTCACTTTTACCTCTGTCGATCGTGTTAAAGATTAAGACCGGCAACTGGAAGGCTCATCACATCTGCCATACCGGCAGTTTTTATGACCCTAACACCAAAAACTGCCATCAGGGTCATGGAAAAATACCCGAATGTCTGCGCTTCTTAATAATTCTCTGAATAAATAATGACCCTAACTGCAAAAAATGCAATTAGGGTCATAGTTTTTGTAGAAAAAAGAGATATAGAACCAAGAAATGCATGACCCTCGACACAAAAAATGTTTTTAGGGTCATAAATCATCATTCTTAACGCGGATCATTCATTCCGGTCAAAGTGCTTTGATGCGCTCCACCGCGTTGTTAAGCATGAGTTCGTTGTCTATTGTTTCGACTTCGTGAAGCAGGATTTCCTTGCAAGCCTCCTTTTCTTTATTCATGCCGCGTGCCGCATAGCATCCGGCCAGCAGCATGCGCATCTCCAGGCAGTTGTCCGAGCCGGTGACTGCTTTTTTCAGGGACTTGTATTTTTCAAAATTAGCCTCAAAGAATCCGAGGTCATCCGCGCCCGCTGCAGCCTGAAAGAGTATCTCCCACACGGTAAGGCTGTCTTTGTCCTGCTTGGAAAGGACATCCCGCGCATAACCTTCCGAAGCTTCGGACAGCACTTTTTCTACCTGCCCCACTGTCATCAGCGCCAAGAAGTACAGCTGCAGCGTCTCCATATTCGGAACGTCTTTGTAATCCTTAGCCGCATTCCTGATGTACTCCACAGGCTTTGCGCCAAGCGCCTTAAGCTGCATTTTCTGAAGCCTTGCGGGCAGATGCCAGGGGTCATCATTGCTTTCCGTCTCGGCTATCAGGCGGTCGGCTAACTTTTCCGCTTCGCTGAGGAACTGCCATCCTTTCTGCAGGTAGAGATGCATCCTGTAAGCAAGTATCGTCTTCCGGTCAGCATCGTTCTTTTCCTCTTCAGCACGGGCATATTCCAACGACAGCGTTCTGTCCGCATCTTCATAACTCTTTTCATCACGCAGCACACCGTATCTGATCGCAAGTTCCTTTGCTTTTTCCATGTTGTTCATGCCGAACAACTCATCAATCGATACGCCAAAGAAAAGCGCGATCTTTGGGAGCAGTGTGACATCCGGCGTTCCGCCGCTTTCCCACCTTGATACCGTCTGCGGAAGTACGGACAGGTAATCCGCCAGCTGTTGCTGCGTTACCTGCTTTTCCTTTCGCAGTAATTCTATTCTGCGTCCTATCTCCATGACTTTCCTCCTTGCATAATACGTAATGGCGGGATCACTTCGTGATCATGTATCAACACATATGCCAAGCGCCTGTCTTATGTATCTGTGACAAATATATCAAAGAATACCGGAAGTTTCCAGCAATGGAGCGTTGAGTTTTTATCACAAAAAACAGAGACCTTCTAAGGCCTCTGTCTCTTCTTGCTGAAATATATGTCGTCTACCTGATGTCCGTTCCTTTCGGTAACATTCTTTTCCCTGTGGTATTCCACAAAGCCCAACTGGGTCATGCAATTGACAGAGCGGACATTGTCGGAAAACACGATGGAATAAACTTCATCCAGCCCCAAAACATTGAATCCGTAGTCGATCAGCCCATTCAGGATGTCTTTGGCATAATGCTTTCCCTGCATAGCCTCTCTGATCGTGATCCCTATCTCGCCTCTTTTTCCGTCTATCTCGTTATAGCCGCAATTACCGATATATTCGTGTGTCACGCTGTCATAAACGGAAAAGGTGTTGTCGCTCTGATGTTCATTGATCCATTCGATCTCCGCCTCCCGGGTGATCACTCTCTTCCTTGTGGTCAGCATAGATATGATCTTTTCATTGTTCATCATCTCAACCATGTCATCCACGTTATCTATGTTGGGTCTTGTAAAAGTGCATTTACCGTACTTGAATAATTCTTCCATGTCTCACCTTTCGCAAATCTCTTTTTCTATTCCGGTATTCCGATCATAACGGACTGATCTGTGTTCAATAGCTCTATCTCAAGCTCCTGTATCCCCACGCGCTCGGGATGATCTTCATCCGTCACGATCCAGCGATAGCGGACCTGATAATATCTGTCCACGTACACCTCACCGCCTTCAACGCCCGTCGGAACGGCTTGCAGGACCTTAATGTAGGTGATCTCGGGCGAAAGCGTTCTTTCGGTATATTTGCCGTGGTCGGTGGACCCGCTGCCTCCTGCGGCTTCCTGGATCTGCGATATCAGGTAAACATCGCAGTCAAAAAACGAAAAGGCATCGTCTACCTTGTCCGTAAAGTAGTCGGAGTTTCTTATCTCCTCAGAAAAAAGCGCACAAAAGCCGTCTTTGTCTCCTTCCGTGAGACAGCGGATTATCTCTTCGGATTCGTCACGGATCAGCGCGCTCTCTTCCGACAGTATTTTGTTGATCCTGTCCGCGCCGGGAAAAGAACAGGCGTTAAGACAAAATAAAGCCAGCGCGGTCATCAAAACGACCACGCGTTTAACGATCTTTTCTCTCATTATCTACCTTCCGGCAAAATGCCGTATTATCTGAACTTTACAGCGGTACCGTATGCGAGCACCTCTGCAGCGCCGTCCATTATCGAAGACGAACCGTAGCGTACGCCCACAACCGCATCGGCACCAAGTGACGTGGCTTCGTCGATCATGCGCTGTGTGGCGATATTTCTGGCTTCGGTGATCATCTCCGTGTAGCCCGAGATCTCGCCTCCGACGATGGTCTTAAGGCCTGCCATAAAATCTTTTCCGATGTGCTTTGATTGCACGATGGCTCCCTTGACGAGCCCGATCGCATTGTACTCTTTTCCGGGGATGTTCTCGATTGTGTAAATAAGCATGATGATACCTTCCTCCTTTGTTCGATGAATATTCAGGACCGTGGCCTATCCCACGATCTCCTTTGCCCTCTCAAGCGCCGCATCGATATGCTTGCAGAAATTCTCCGCTCCCACCTTTGCGGCAAGCCCGTCGTGCTCCATAACGCGGCGGGGCTGGTCATTCACATGTGAAAATACTACGGTCACGCCGGCCTTTTGGCATCTGTCGACAAGGCTGTCGAGCGCTTGCATTGCAGATGCGTCTATGGCAGGCACGCCACGCATCCTGATGATCAGCACCTTTGTAAAATCCTTTATGGTGATGCCCGAAATGAGGTTCGCAACGCCAAAGAACATGGGGCCTGTGACCTCATAAACGCGCACCTCCTTCGGAACTTCACGAAGGTCAATGGCATCAGGATCGTTCTCACTCTCGTCAAGCGCATATTTCCAGCCGTGGATCTCGGCCTCCTCGCTCATGCTCTTCATGAAAAGCACGCATGCGAGCACCATACCGACACCTATTGCAACAACAAGGTCAAATACTACAGTGAGTACGAATGTCAGCACCAGTACAAGGATATCGCTCTTCGGTGCCTTTTTGCAAAGTGCGGCAAAGTTCCTCCATCCGCACATGTTATAAGCTACAACAAACAGAATGGCCGCAATGGTCGGCATGGGGATATATGCGGCGTAAGGCATCAGCACCACAAGCACGATCACCAGCACAATGGAATGCACCATTCCGGCAATGGGTGTGCGGCCGCCGTTCTTTATGTTTGCGGCTGTACGTGCGATGGCGCCTGTTGCGGGAATACCGCCAAACAGCACGGATCCGATGTTTCCTATACCCTGAGCCACAAGCTCCATATTTGAGCGGTGTCTGGAATTTATCATGGAATCTGCGACAACCGCGGAAAGAAGCGACTCGATGGCCGCAAGCACCGCGATCGTAAAGCCGTTTCCGAGTTCTGAACGGATCAGCTCAAAGCTGAATTCGGGCAGGCGGAACTTCGGAAGCGAATTGCTGATGGTGTAAAGGTCTCCGATGGTGTTGACCTTCATGTTAAGAAGCTTCACCATGAGTATCCCAACAACGACCGCGATCAGCGAGCCCGGTATCTTTTTACTGATGAACGGCCAGACGATGAGAATGGCGAGACATACGACGCCTACGATCACTGCCTGCCAGTTTATCGTCCCGATATTTCCGGCAATGGCTTTTACCTTGTCCACAGTCTCAATGGTCACCGTTCCCGCGGGGAAAGTGAGTCCCAGGAAATCCTTTATCTGTCCTATGAGGATCGTGACAGCGATACCTGCCGTAAAGCCGGTTGTGATGGTGTAGGGAATGAATTTGATGAGCGAACCGAGGTGGAACACGCCCATAAGTATCAGGAGCACGCCTGCTATAAGTGTCGCGATGACAAGTCCGTTCATGCCGTCGGTCGCGACAATGCCCGCAACTATCGTCGCAAATGCTGCCGTGGGGCCTGCTATCTGTACACGGCTGCCGCCGAAAAACGAGATAAGAAATCCCGCGATTATCGCGGTGTAAATGCCCTGCTCCGGCTCAACGCCCGATGCAAGCGCAAGCGCTATCGACAGCGGAAGTGCTATGATAGCGACAATGATACCAGCGACAACGTCCTTGCCGAACTGCGCGGGTGTGTAATTTTTCATCACCGAAAAAAGCTTGGGTTTCAGTTTTTCCTGTGTGGGTTTTGTTTTTGCCTGTGATGGTTTCATGTTTCTCAGCTTTCTCTTTTGATTTTTTTTGATTATATCCCCATCTATGCGTATTTTCAACAAAAAGAATCGGCCGGGAACACTCCTGACCGATCCTGACTCTTACATAAACAGATGATTTACCGACGCTCTTGTATTACTTAACCTTTACGCTGGTGATGTGAGGGTTGGCGCCGTTGTACCAGTAGAGGTAACCTGTTACGTCGATGGTGCTGCCAACCTTGAGGCCTTCAACTGCCTTGTAAACGTCGGTGTCCTGTCCGCAGAGGTAAGACTCAACGGTGAAGGTGTAAGTCTTTCCGTCCTTGGATACGTTGAAATAAAGGTCATTACCCTTTGAGCCGGAGCCGTCCCAGTTGTAAAGGAATGCAGCACCGTCATCGTTTGCCTTCTCAACAGTGAGACCTGTTACGGAGAAGTACTGGTTCTGATAGTCTACAAGGTCAGCGCTTGCAAGCTTATCGGAAAGATCGACAGCCTTTGCAACATAGCTGCCCTTTTCGATCTCAAAAGACTCAACGTCTGCGATCTCAACTTCGCCCGACCACTCAGCCTTGTAGCCTACGACCTTGATCTTTGTGCCGGGTGTGAGCTTGTCATACTCATCCTTTGTGCAAGGCATTTCGTAAATGAAATATGCGCCGTCATGGTCCTGGGTATAGATGGTTGCAAGACCCTGTCCGTCCTTTTCCCACCAGCCCTGCTTGGCCTGTACATAAGTTTCTACGGTAACCTTTGTCTCAAGAGCCGCTGCCTTGTACTCAGCATAGGTCATAACGCCCTCGGACTTGGCATCGCTTCCGTTTCCGCATCCAGCAAGTGCAAGTACCATAGCGCTCGCAAGGATCATAGCAAGTATTTTTTTCATAGTTTCTCCTTTTCATTCATACCCCTTTTGGGGGCTATTTTTGCGCCACCATTGTAGCACAACATTTCAAAAAACAAAAGAGGAAAAAATGCAGTCTTGAAAATATGAAGATTATAATACATAATAATATCGATAAGGGGGGATGATCATGAGAAATCACGAAATCACGGCGCCTCAGCGTCTGCTTAACAAAAAAGGGAACATAGCCGAACCCGGCTGGGCAAGAAAGCCCTACTGGATCTATTCCAGGGACGAGATCAAAGCACCTCGTTTCAGGATCAAGGAATGGGATTATTACATTGTGATCCATGACGGAAAATATGACGGGAGCGAAAGCTTTGCGGCCGCTTTTACCATATCCGACAACGGTTACGTGGGCCTGCAGTCCGTTTCTCTCCTGGAGTTTGACAAAAACACGGAGCACACCGAAACCGTGTTAAACGTGTTTCCCATGGGAAAATTCAAGCTCCCGCCCACTTCCGAGGCCGGAAACACCGAATACAAGGACAAACGCCTTCATATGAGGTTTTCAAAGCATCCGGAAGAACGAAGGATACAATGCCGTTTTGACAATTTCAAGGACGGCAAGGCTCTTACCGCGGACATAACACTTTCCGAGCCGGACATGGATACCATGGTCATAGCGACTCCCTGGGAAAAGAAAGCGCATTTCTATTACAATCAAAAGATCAACTGCATGAAAGCCAAAGGTCAGGTAAAGTTTGACGGTCACATCTACCGTTTCAATCCTGAGCATGATTTTGGCACACTCGACTGGGGCAGAGGCGTCTGGACCTATGACAACACCTGGTACTGGGGCAACGGAAACGCCGCAGTCGACGGGCACTCACTCGGGTTCAACATCGGCTACGGCTTTGGAAACACAAAGGCCGCGAGCGAAAATATCCTCATCGTGGACGGTGTTGCTCACAAGCTGGACGACGTGGATTTCGGCATCCCGGGAGATACGGATCCGAAAGACCTGGACAAGCCCGACTATATGTCCCCATGGAAAATGACTTCTTCCGACGGAAGGTTTCAGGTGACTTTCGTGCCTGTGCTCGACCGTGCCGCAAAGCTTGATTTCAAGGCGATAGTGAGCGACCAGCATCAGGTGTTCGGCAGGATGAGCGGCTTTGTGACACTTGATAACGGCGAAAAGCTCGAATTAAAGGACGTGCTTTGCTTTGCTGAAAAGGTTCACAACAAATATTGATACAAAGCGCGCAGGCGCAAAAAATACACTTGGAGGGCAACATGACTGACATTGAAAAGACCGAAGAAGACATCACAATGGAGGACTTTGAGCGCGCGATAGGCTCCGGGCTCAAGCAGATGAAAGAAGGAGACATCGTGAATGGTACGGTGATCGGCGTTTCCGACACAGAGGTCACAGTGGACCTTAACGCTTATGCCGAGGGGATCATCAAAGCCGATGAGCTTTCAAACGACCCCAGATTTTCCATAAAGCAGGACATCAAGGTGGGCGATACCGTAAAAGCACTTGTGCTCCGTGAAGACAGGGAAGGACACATCCTGCTTTCCGCAAAGCAGGCGGCAGATATCCTTGCCTGGGACAGGCTCAAGGAAATGATGCAGGAAAAGGCTGTGGTATCTGTAAAGATCAGGGAAGCCACAAACGCAGGCGTCATCACTTATCTTGAGGGCATCCGCGCGTTTATCCCCGCATCCAAGCTGTCACTCGACTATGTCACGGACACCGATTCCTATGTGGGAAAGACGTTGGACGCAATAGTCATCACAGTCAACGAAGCAGACAAAAAGCTTGTGCTTTCCGTACGCGACGTACTCAGGGACAAAGAAACGGAAAAGAGAAATTCACGCATTGCAATGCTTCCCGTGGGCTCCGTTGTAAACGGCACCGTAGAGCGCATTGAGCCTTACGGCGCGTTTATTTCCATCGGAAACGGTCTGCAGGGCCTTGTGCATGTTTCGCAGATCTGCGACAAGCGCATCAAGCACCCGAAGGAAATGCTCGAAGTGGGGCAGAAAGTGGACGTAAAGATCATCGATGTGCGTGACGGCAAGATATCCCTTTCCATCAAAGCCGTAAACGAAAAGGACGAGGCCGAGGAGGAGATCGAATCCGTACCGGCAACCTATTCCTTCGGCGACGACGAGCCCGTCACCATGGCTTCACTGTTTAAAAATATCAGGGTCGACCGGTAAACGGTCTCAGAAGACAAAACCCCCGGGAACGGTACAGTTCCCGGGGATATTTTTATTCCGCATCTATCGTGGAAACGCCAAGGGTCACTTCTTCAAGCACATCGAGCACCATGCGCACGGTGTCGAGGGACGTCAGCATGGTGATATTGTTCTGTGCGGCAGCGCGGCGGATTGCGGCTCCGTCGCCGTAGTGAACGCCCGAGCGGATGGCACGGGTGTTTATCACATAGCTCACATAGCCTGCACGAATGGAATCGAGCACTTCCTCGCTTCCCTCGCTCGGCTTATGCCTTACCCTCGTCCTTATGCCATGTGACTTCAAAGCCTCAGCTGTAAGCGTTGTGGCTTCGATGTTAAAGCCCATGTTGTAAAAACGGCGGATCAGCGGCACTGTCTCTTCCTTGTCCTCGTCTGCGACCGATACGAGCACCGTTCCATAGTTCTTAAGCGTCAGCCCGGAAGCCGTCATTGCCTTGTATGCCGCTCTGTGGATCATTTTGTCATAGCCTATGGCTTCGCCCGTTGACTTCATCTCGGGAGAAAGATATGCATCCATCCCGCGGAGCTTTGAGAACGAGAATGCCGGCACTTTTACGTAATAGCGCTCCTTTTCCTTGGGATAGCGCACATTTATCCCCTGCTCTTCAAGCGACACTCCGAGAATTGCGAGAGTGCCTATATCCGCAAGGCTGTATCCCGTAGCCTTTGAAAGGAACGGCACTGTCCTCGAGGAACGGGGATTTACTTCAATGACATAGACCTTTTCAGAGGGGTCCACAATGAACTGGATATTAAAAAGTCCCACGATCCCTATGCCGAGTCCAAGCTTTTCCGTATAGTCGAGGATCGTATTTTTTACATTTTCCGAAAGGCTGTAGGACGGATAGACGCTTATGGAATCACCGGAGTGCACGCCCGTCCTCTCGACAAGTTCCATGATACCCGGTACGAAAACCCGCTTTCCATCGCAGACCGCATCCACCTCGACTTCCTTGCCGCGGATATACTTATCCACAAGTACGGGCTTGTCGGCGTCCACTTCCACGGCTGTCCTTAAATACTCCCACATTGCCTCTTCCTTGGCAACGATCTGCATCGCACGGCCTCCGAGCACAAAACTCGGGCGCACAAGCACAGGATAGCCTATCTTTTTTGCAGCGGAAACGCCCTCCTCCACGCTTGTCACGGCACAGCCTGTGGGCTGTGGAATGTCAAGGTCGAGAAGCAGTTTTTCAAAAAGATCCCTGTTTTCCGCACGGTCTATGGCATCACAATCGGTGCCGATGATCTTTACACCGCGGTCACGGAGCGGGTCGGCGAGGTTTATCGCAGTCTGCCCGCCAAGTGTCGCTATGACCCCTTCAGGCTTTTCCAGGTCTATTATGTTCATCACGTCTTCCGTGCAGAGCGGCTCAAAGTAGAGCTTGTCGGAGCACGTGTAATCTGTCGACACTGTCTCCGGATTGTTGTTTATGATTATCGCTTCGTACCCGGCTTTTCTTATGGTCTGCACCGCATGCACTGTGGAATAGTCAAACTCCACGCCCTGCCCGATACGGATGGGGCCCGACCCCAGCACTATCATCTTTTTCTTTTCGGATACGCGGGATTCGTTTTCTTCCTCATAGGTCGAGTAGAAATACGGGATATAGCTGTCAAACTCGGATGCGCAGGTGTCGATCATCTTGTAGACAGGCTTGATGCCTTTTTCCAAACGAAGCTTGTAAATGTCAGTCTCTTCACGATTCCAGAGAAGCGCGATCTCTTTGTCCGAGAAGCCCATCTTTTTGGCCTGAAGCAATGTATCGATATCGCCCGGATTTGAACGTATCTCTGCTTCAGCTTCTGTGATCTTTTGGATCTTTCTCACGAAAAACCTGTCGATGCCTGTAGCCGCGCAGATTTCGCCGACATCGGTGCCGCGGCGTAAAAGCTCCGCTATCGCATAGATTCTGTCATCCGTGCCTATGCGGATGTAGTCGGAAAGCCAAGCGGTCTCAGCGTTGTCAAACTTCTTTTTCCTGATATGGAAAGCGCCTATCTCAAGCGAACGAATGCCTTTCAGCAGGCTCTCCTCAAACGTTCTTCCGACGCTCATCACCTCGCCTGTCGCCTTCATCTGCGTAGAGAGCGAGTTGTTTGCATCAGCGAATTTATCGAACGGGAAGCGCGGCAGTTTTGTGACAACATAGTCCAAAGCAGGCTCAAAGGAAGCGGGCGTGTTCGCGAGCATGATCTCGTCAAGAGTCATGCCGACGCCTATCTTTGCGGAAACCCTGGCGATAGGGTATCCGCTGGCCTTTGACGCAAGCGCCGAAGAACGCGAAACTCTGGGGTTAACCTCGATCAGATAGTATTGGAACGACTTCGGATCCAGCGCAAACTGTACATTGCAGCCGCCCTCTATCTCAAGCGCGCGGATTATCTTTAACGCGCTGTCACGAAGCATGTGATATTCTTTGTTGGTAAGCGTCTGCGAAGGGCAGACAACTATGGAATCGCCTGTGTGGATGCCTACAGGATCCAGGTTCTCCATGTTACAGATGGTGATCGCGGTATCGTTTTTGTCGCGCATCACCTCGTATTCTATCTCTTTGTAGCCCTTTACGCTCTTTTCCACGAGCACCTGGTGCACGGGAGAAATCTCAAGGGCGTTTTTCATCATCGGAACAAAACTCTCGGGATCGTCGGCAAAGCCGCCGCCTGTGCCGCCCAGCGTAAATGCGGGACGGAGCACCACAGGATAACCTATCTCTTCGGCAATCTTTAAGCCCTCTTCAACGGAAAGCGCGATGTCCGAAGGTAATGTAGGCTCTTCAAGCGATTCGCAGAGTTCCTTGAATTTCTCTCTGTCCTCCGCCTGCTCGATCGATGAGCTGCGAGTGCCAAGCAGTTCTACGCGGCACTCCGCAAGGATACCCTTTTTCTCAAGCTGCATCGCAAGGTTAAGTCCCGTCTGCCCGCCGATACCAGGAAGAATGGCGTCCGGACGCTCGTAACGGATGATCTTTGCTATGTACTCGAGCGTAAGCGGCTCCATGTAGACCTTGTCCGCGATCGCAGTATCCGTCATGATGGTCGCGGGGTTTGAATTGCAAAGCACGACCTCATAGCCCTCTTCCTTAAGCGCAAGGCAGGCCTGCGTTCCGGCATAGTCAAATTCCGCCGCCTGTCCGATGACGATGGGGCCGGAACCGATCACAAGTATTTTCCTGATATCTTTCCTCTTAGGCATGGATCTTTGCTCCCTCCGTCCTGTTTTCCTTCATCATCCGGATAAAACGGTCAAACAGATGCGCGCTGTCCTGCGGTCCGGGCGCGCTCTCAGGGTGGTACTGTACGCTGAAAACGCGGTCTTCGGCGCAGCTCACGCCCTCGATGGTATTGTCAAGAATGTTGATATGTGTGGCTTTGAGCTTTGTCCCCGAAAGGCTTTTCTCATCCACCGCATATGAATGGTTCTGCGAAGTAATCTCTATCTTTCCGGTCTCAAGATCTTTTACCGGGTGGTTTCCTCCACGGTGACCGAATTTCAGTTTGTATGTCTTTGCACCGTAGGCAAGTGATATTATCTGATGTCCGAGACAAATGCCGAAAATGGGGCATTTTCCGATAAGCTTGCGTATGGTCTCGATGGTCTCGGGAACGTCGGTAGGGTCGCCCGGGCCGTTTGAAATGAACACGCCGTCGGGATTAAGATCAAGGATATGCTCTGCGTCGGTATCCCAGGGAACCACGGTCACACGGCAACCGCGCTTTACGAGCGAACGCACTATGTTTCTCTTCATTCCGCAGTCGATGGCTACGACATGGAACTCGACATCCGTTCCTTCGCTTTCCCACATGCTGTGACTGCTCACGCGGGAGACTGCGTCTCTTGGCATTTCAAAACTTTTAAGTTTTGAAATGCCCTCTTCAAGCGTGGTCGAAGCGGCGGTGAGCAACGCTTTTCTGCTTCCCACATCACGTATGGAGCGGTTCAGTTTTCTCGTGTCAAGGCCGCTGATTCCCGCTATCCCAAAGCGTTTCATCACTTCTCCGAGCGTTTTTTCGGAACGGAAATTTGACGGCTCGTCGTTGTATTCATGCACAACGAGAGCGCCGATGGACGGCTGGAGCGTCTCATAATCGGCCGCTGCCATTCCGTAGTTTCCGATGAGCGGATAGGTCATCACGACCGCCTGATCCGTATACGAGGGGTCGGACAATATCTCCTGATAGCCTACGACCGATGTGTTGAACACGATCTCCAGTATCTTTTCCTCGTCGGATCCGAAGGAGTGGCCGTAATACTCGCTTCCGTCCTCCAAAATGATCTTTCTGTCGGGTTTCCCTGTCATTTAATGATCCTTCTTTCGTCAGTTCACGTATTAAGCATGCGCTTTCGATATCTCGACCGCCGCGCCGATAAATCCGCGGAACAAAGGATGCGGCTTGTTCGGACGGCTCTTGAATTCGGGATGATACTGCACGCCCACGTAGAAAGGCCTCTCGGTGAGTTCGACAGTCTCAACGAGCCTTTCGTCGGGGGACATGCCGCTGAGCGTAAGTCCGCACTCCGTGAGTTTTTCACGATAGTCATTGTTAAACTCATAGCGGTGGCGGTGTCTCTCGCTTATCTCAAGGCTTCCGTAGCAGCGCTCCATGGTGGTGCCCGCTTTGATAACGCAAGGATATGCGCCGAGTCTCAGCGTTCCGCCTTTGTCAATATCTTCGCTCTGTCCGGGCATAAAGTCAATAACTTTGTTTTTGCATTGTTCGTCAAATTCGCCGGAGTTTGCGTCTGTGATGCCTGCCACATTCCTTGCGTATTCTATGCATGCTATCTGCATTCCGAGGCAGATGCCGAAATACGGCAGGTTGTGTTCTCTTGCGTATTTCGCTGTGAGGATCATGCCCTCTATGCCGCGGCTTCCGAAACCGCCGGGAACGATAAGTCCGTCAAGTCCCGCAAGCATCTGGTCCACTGTATCCTCGCGGATGCCTTCGGAATCGATCCAGTGAATGTTCACGTGAACATTATGGAAAAATCCGGCATGATGAAGAGCCTCCGCAACCGACAGATAAGCGTCATGGAGGCCCACATATTTTCCTACAAGTCCGATCTCAACGCAGTGAGAACGGGCATTATTAACCTTTTCAACCATTTCTTTCCACTCAGTGAGATCCGGCTCAGGGGTGGAAAGGCCGAGTTCACGGCACACAACCTCAGAAAAACGAGAACGCTCCAGCATAAGCGGAGCTTCATAGAGGTTGGGAAGTGTGATATTTTCTACTACGCAATCGGTTTTCACATTACAGAAAAGAGCGATCTTCTGAAAGATCGACTCTTCAAGGGGTTCGCCGCAGCGAAGTACTATGATGTTGGGGTTGATGCCCATTCCCTGCAGTTCCTTTACGGAGTGCTGGGTGGGCTTTGATTTATGCTCTTCCGAGCAGTGAAGATAAGGCACGAGGGTCACGTGGATAAAGAGGGAATTTTCCCTCCCGACTTCGAGAGATATCTGGCGGACCGCTTCGATAAAGGGCTGCGATTCAATATCGCCTATCGTGCCGCCTATCTCGGTGATGACAACATCAGCGTTGGTCTTTTTTCCTACGCTGTAGACAAATTCCTTTATCTCGTTTGTGATGTGCGGAATGACCTGTACGGTCGATCCGAGATACTCGCCGCGGCGCTCTTTGTTGAGCACGTTCCAGTAAACTTTTCCGGTAGTGAGGTTTGAATATTTGTTCAGGTCCTCATCGATAAAACGTTCATAGTGTCCGAGGTCAAGATCGGTCTCGGCACCGTCGTCGGTCACGAATACTTCCCCGTGCTGATAGGGGCTCATGGTGCCCGGATCCACGTTTATGTAGGGATCGAGCTTTTGTGCCGCAACTTTCAGTCCGCGGGCTTTCAACAATCTTCCGAGGGACGCGGCCGTAATGCCTTTTCCCAGACCGGAAACAACACCGCCTGTTACAAAGATGTACTTCGTCATACTTTCCTCCCCATGTTTGTTTATGTTAACCTTCTCTTTATTTACCGCTTTCTCCGTAGTTTGAGAGCACGCGCGCAGACGGATCGTTCACGTTGCAGCCCTCCCACGATTTGTTCGGCATCCAGAAATCCACTATCATCTCTGCCTGTCCGGGATAATATTTTTCAAATATCTCGCGGTACAGAAGCGATTCTTTTGTGAACGGATGCGCATGGCCGTACTTCCTGCATTTTTCCTCAAATTCCTCATCCGTATACTGCTTTTCAGCATATTCCTTGAGGTAGTCCACCATGGAGTGGCCCACAGCATCGGAAAACGCAGCTTTTTCGCGCCAGAGGATAGAATCGGGAAGATAGCCCATTCCTTCAAAGGCATGTCTTAAAAGGTACTTGCCTTTGCCGTATTTATTGATCTTCATCTCGGGATCGAGATCCATGACATATCTTACAAAATCAAGATCGCCGAAAGGCACTCTTGCCTCAAGCGAGTTCACGGAAATACAGCGGTCCGCGCGGAGCACATCATACATGTGCAGTTCCCGAACGCGCTTTTCCGCTTCCTCCTGGAACGCCTGAGCAGACGGTGCAAAATCCGTATATTTATATCCAAAAAGTTCATCGGATATCTCTCCGGTAAGTATAACCCTGATATCCGTTTTTTCGTGTATTGCCTTGCAGACAAGGTACATGCCCATGCTTGCGCGGATCGTTGTGATATCGAACGTTCCGAGGAGTTCTATGACCTTTTCCAAGGAACCGATGACTTCATCGGGCGTCATGAACACTTCCGTGTGGTGGCTTCCGATATGCTCTGCCACCTGACGTGCATATTTGAGGTCTATCGCGTCCTCGCTCATACCTATCGCAAAAGTCTCGATGGGCTTTTTGCTCTCTCTTGCCGCTATCGCGCAGACCAGCGAAGAATCAAGGCCTCCGGAAAGAAGGAAACCGACCTTTGCGTCTGCAACAAGACGCTTTTTCACGCCTGCGACCAGTTTGTCACGGATGGCTGCGCATGCAACCTCAAGCTCATCATGACAAACAGCCTCTGCTTCGGCAATGTTACTATAGGGGACAAATCCGCCGTCTTTATAATAGCATCCGGGCGGGAAGGGCATTATATGATCCGAGAGTCCGACAAGGTTTTTTGCTTCGCTTGCAAAAATGATCGTTCCCTTGTCATCATATCCGTAGTACAGCGGACGGATGCCGATGGGATCGCGGGCCGCGATGTAGCTTCCCGTTTTCCCGTCGTAGATGATGCACGCGAATTCCGCGTCAAGCATCGAAAACATATCCGTTCCGTATTCATTGTACATTGGGAGGATGATCTCGCAATCGCTGTCTGACTCAAAGGTATAGCCCTTTGCCTTTAGCGCATCGCGCGTTTTTTCAAACCCGTAGAGCTCGCCGTTACATACCACATAGCTTCCGTCAAGTTCAAACGGCTGCATCCCCGACGGAGTGAGTCCCATTATGGCAAGGCGGTGAAATCCGAGAAGACCGCATCCCGTGTTGATTATCCTGCTGTCATCGGGTCCTCTGGATATCGTTCGCTCAAAACCCTCTTTGAATTTTACTATATCGGCCGAGCTGCCGCAATAGCCCATTATGGAACACATAAAATTTTTTCCTCCGTCTGGTCACAGTCTTTATATACTACTCCACATCTTGCAGAGCGGCGTAGCCTTCTTCACCGGTGCGGACTTTGACAACATTTTCCACATCGTATACGAAGATCTTACCGTCACCGATATGACCGGTGTAAAGTACTTTCTTTGCCGTTTCGATGACATCACGCACAGGTATCGCGCTTACGACGATGTCCACCTGTACCTTCGGCCTCAGGTCTGTCTCGACCGCAACGCCACGGTAATACTCGGTGTGGCCCTTCTGCATACCGTAGCCCATAACATGAGAAACCGTCATTCCCGTGATGCCGAGCTTGCTCATGGCATCCTTCAGGGCATAGAGTTTTTCTTCCTTGAACACTATCTCCACCTTGGTGAACTTGTGCCCGTCAGCGTCAAACGAAGGCTCACGCTTTACGGGAACAGCTTCCGCAACCGGTGTTGTTCCTGTGACCGCAACGATCTGGTCACCTGTGCCGAATTCGGTATATTTATCCACAGCGGGTGCAAAATCCGCATATGCGCTGGGAAGTCCGTGCTCACTTATGTCAAGACCTGCAAGTTCGTCAGCCGCATCGGCACGGAGGAAATCGATCTTCTTTAAAACGAAGAAGAACACGCCCATTGTCACCGCAGTCCAAGCTGCAACGGTAACAAATCCGAGAAGCTGTATTCCGAGTTGTGTAAAATCTCCTGTATAGAAAAGGCCGTTAAGACCTGCGGGAGCATCAGGGTTTGCAAGAAGGCCGACAGCGATGGTTCCCCAGACACCGTTTGCGCAGTGAACGCCTACGGCACCTACGGGATCGTCGATATGAAGCTTAAGGTCGAGCACTTCAACGACTACAACAACGAGGATACCTGCAACAACGCCGACTACCGTTGCGCCGATGGCGTCAAAGGCATCGCAGCCTGCTGTAACCGCTACAAGACCTGCAAGAGAAGCGTTGAGGCACATCGAAACATCGGGCTTTCCGTTCTTTACCCAGGTATAGATAAGAGTCGTGCATGTCGCAACCGAAGGAGCGATGGTCGTTGTAAGGAAGATCGCCGAAAGTTCGGATGGTGTTGTCGCGGCGGCACCGTTAAATCCATACCAGCCGAGCCACAGGATGAATACGCCGAGAGCGCCGAGAGGGATGGAATGTCCGGGAATGGCGTTTACCTTTGTGACTTTGCCGTTTTTGTCTTTTACATATTTACCGATCCTGGGTCCGAGAGCGATAGCACCGATAAGTGCCGCAATACCGCCTACCATGTGGATCGCGCAGGAGCCTGCATAATCATGGAAGCCGAGGCTGCTGAGCCAGCCGCCGCCCCAGATCCAGTGAGCCTCGATGGGATAGATAAGGAGGCTGATCACTCCGGAGTATACGCAGTATGCCGAGAATTTTGTACGTTCAGCCATGGCGCCGGATACGATGGTAGCTGTGGTGGCGCAGAAAACGAGGTTGAATACGAAGTAGCTTGCGTCCGTAAATCCGTCGGCAGGAGATGCGATGAAATCCTTAAAGTGGGCAAAAAGCTGAAGATTCGGCTTTCCTATAAGTCCGAACAGTGTATCCTCTCCCATCATGAGGGTATAGCCGAGGATCGAGAACACAACGGTTCCGATACAAAAATCCATAAGGTTTTTCATTATTATGTTTCCGGCGTTCTTTGCGCGGGTGAAGCCTGTCTCCACCATTGCAAAGCCCGCCTGCATCCAGAATACCAAAGCAGCACCGATCAAAAACCAAAATTCCACAGTCATAATGTAAGTTCCTCCTTTTTTCTTATTGCCCCGGTCTGTGTCGGGGCTATGCTATCTCACGCTGAAAAGTATGTCTCCGTAGGTCGGGAAAGGCCAGTATTCCTTAGCGGTGAGCAGCTCTGCTTTATCGCAGGGTTCTCTCAATTCGCTCATCTTGGGAAGTACGGTGTCCCTTATAAGAGCAGATTCAGCGATGATGTCCGTTGCGTCCGCAAGACCTGCGACAGCCTCTTCAAGTTCATGTGTTTTTGCGTTTATGCTGTCTGTGAGTGCGGATAATTTTTCAACGAGTTCCTTTTCATAACCGCAGGCCGCATCTTTTACAAATGCCTGTTTCTCTGCAGCTTCCTTTGCAAGCGCTGCAGCAAAGCGTGTGATCGCGGGTGCGATGCGCTTGTGTACCATGTTGATCATGGTGTTTGCCTCGATATTAACTGTCTTGCAGTAGTTCTCAAGCATGATGTCGCGTCTGGATCTCAGTTCGTCCTCTGTGAATACTCCGAGGCCTGTGAGCATCTTTACGTTCTTGTCATCAAGGAGATGAGGCATGCAGTCGGCGGTGGTTCTGTAATTAAGAAGTCCGCGCTTTTCGGTTGCCTCTGCGATCCAGGAATCATCATAGCCGTTTCCGTTGAATATGATGCGTCTGTGATCCTTGATCGTCTTTTTGATCATCTCATGGAGTGCGCTCTTGAAATCATCTGCTTTTTCAAGTCTGTCCGCATATACTTTAAGGCTCTCGGCAACCGCGCTGTTAAGCATGATGTTTGCGCATGCGATGCTGTTTGACGAGCCAAGCATACGGAATTCGAATTTGTTTCCGGTGAATGCAAACGGCGAAGTCCTGTTTCTGTCTGTCGTATCGCGGTTGAACTTGGGTAAAACGTCCACGCCGAGCTTCATCTGCATCTTTTCGGTTCCCTTATAAGGAGTGTCGTTCTCTATTGCCTCAAGAACCGCATTGAGCTCGTCTCCGAGGAAGATGGAGATAACTGCCGGCGGCGCCTCGTTTGCTCCGAGTCTGTGGTCGTTTCCTGCGGTTGCAACGGATATCCTTAAGAGATCCTGATAATCATCGACCGCTTTGATCACTGCACAAAGGAAAAGCAGGAACTGTGCGTTTTCGTACGGTGTATCGCCGGGAGAAAGAAGGTTCTGTCCGGCGTCGGTAGCTATCGACCAGTTGTTGTGCTTACCGCTTCCGTTTACGCCTGCGAAAGGCTTTTCATGAAGGAGACAAACAAGTCCGTGCTTTGCGGCGACTTTCTGCATTATCTCCATTGTCAGCTGGTTGTGATCGGTCGCAACGTTTGTTGTCGAATATATGGGAGCAAGCTCATGCTGTGCGGGTGCAACTTCGTTGTGCTCGGTCTTTGCAAGAATACCAAGTTTCCAAAGCTCGTCGTTCAGATCCTCCATGAATGCCGCTACACCGGGCTTGATCACCCCGAAGTAGTGATCGTCAAGCTCCTGTCCCTTGGGAGGCTTTGCTCCGAACAATGTCCTTCCCGTAAAACGAAGGTCGGGACGCTGGTCGTACATTTCCTTTGTTACAAGGAAATATTCCTGCTCGGGTCCTACGGACGATACAACGCGCTTTGCGGTGTCGTTTCCAAAGAGTCTCAATATTCTCAGCGCCTGCTTGCTGAGTGCTTCCATCGAGCGAAGAAGCGGTGTTTTCTTATCAAGCGCGTGTCCGCCGTATGAGCAGAACGCTGTGGGAATGCAAAGTGTTTTTCCCTTTATGAAAGCGTAGGATGTGGGATCCCATGCCGTATATCCTCTTGCTTCAAAGGTTGCTCTTAAGCCGCCTGAGGGGAAGGATGAGGCATCGGGTTCGCCTTTAATAAGTTCTTTTCCGGAAAAATCCATGATCACGCTGCCGTCCGGCGAAGGTGCGATAAAGCTGTCGTGCTTTTCGGCGGTGATCCCCGTAAGAGGCTGGAACCAATGTGTGAAATGTGTCGCGCCCTTTGATACCGCCCAGTTTTTCATGGCCTCCGCAACTGCATTGGCAACACTTATATCAAGTTCTTTTCCTTCATCGATAGTCTTCCTGAGGGAAGCGTATACCTCTGCGGAGAGAGACGAACGCATCACGCGATCGTCAAATACCTGACTTCCAAAGTAATCCGAAACTGTACCCATAGTCTTGTCTCCTTTTCTGTTTTTGAATAAAAAAGAGGCAAAGGGGTCAGTAAGTTTGCACTTAAAGACGCCTTTGCCTTTACCTCGTGTTTATTTATGGGGCGGATTATACTCTTGCCTTTTTCGATTGTCAAGAGAAATTTTCACTTTATCTTGACAAAGTGAAAAAGTCGTACTATAATCCGTGCAAATGAGCAACGGCGTTCATGCACACAGGCTGTCTGTGCGGCACGAACGTCTTTTTTTGTTTTTTACGAAAGGACATTTACTCATGAAAAAAGAAGGACAGGTGCGTATCCCTTCCGGATGCGCGATCGCAGCGGTGATCTCCAAAGAAGGAAAAAAGATGTCCGGAGAAGCGATAACAAACGCAATGAAGCCCATGCATGACCGCAGCAACGGTCTGGGCGGCGGTTTTGCCGGCTATGGTATCTATCCCGAGTATAAAGATCTGTACGCGCTCCATCTGTTTTTTGATGACCGCAACACAAGAAAAGAATGCGAGGCATTCCTTAAGGAATACTTTGAAATAGTGCATTCCGAGGTCATTCCGACCAGAAAAACGCCAAAGATCACAGACGAGCCGATGATATGGAGATTTTTTGTTTCTCCTTTAAGATCGATGCTTGCGAGCATGCAGCTTGACGAAAAGGAATTTGTCGCGCGCGCTGCCATGAAGATAAACACACAGATGAAGGGAGCTTATGTCTTTTCGAGCGGAAAGAACATGGGAACTTTCAAGGCCGTAGGCTTCCCCGAAGATGTGGGCATGTTTTACAAGCTTGATGAATACGAAGGGTATTCATGGACGGCTCACGGACGCTACCCCACAAACACTCCGGGATGGTGGGGCGGCGCCCATCCGTTCACTCTTCTTGATTATTCCGTGGTCCACAACGGAGAGATCTCGTCTTATGACGCGAATCGCAGATTTATTGAGATGTTTGGCTATAAGTGCACGCTGCAGACGGATACGGAAGTCATAACCTATATCCTTGACTACCTGATACGCGTGCAGGGGCTGACTCTCACAGAAGCCGCAAACGTGATATCTGCGCCGTTCTGGAGCACCATAGAGCAGGAGCCGGACAAAGAAAAGGCTGAAAGGCTTAAGTTTCTCCGGACGATGTTCCCAAGTCTTCTTATCACCGGCCCGTTTTCGATAGTGCTCGGCTTCACAGGCGGCATCATGGCGCTGAACGACAGGCTGAAGCTCCGTTCCATGGTTGTCGGCGAAAAAGATGACAAGGTGTTCATTGCAAGTGAAGAAGCCGCTATCCGTGTGATGGAGCCGGATGCGGAAAACATCCGTTATCCCGCGGGCGGAGAACCCGTTATCGTCAAAGTGAAAGAAGGTGCGTTCTGATGGGTGTCGATTTTATCAGTCCCGAATTTGAGATAGAAAGAAACAGCCTCCGATGCACAAACTGCAGGCTTTGCGAAAAGCAGTGCTCAAACGGAGTGCATTTTTACAGTGAAAAAGACGGCGTCATGCTGAGTGATGAAACGAAATGCGTAAACTGTCAGCGTTGTGTGGCTTTTTGCCCCACAAGGGCCTTAAAGATCAAAAAGAACGAATGCAGTTTCCGTGAAAACGCAAACTGGCAGAGTGATACTATAAATGAGATCTACAAGCAGGCGTCGAGCGGCGGTGTGCTGCTTTCCTCGATGGGAAATCCGAAGCCTCTTCCCGTCTACTGGGACAGGCTCCTAGTAAATGCCTCGCAGGTCACAAACCCGCCCATCGACCCGCTCAGAGAGCCCATGGAAACACAGGTCTCCCTCGGAAAAAAGCCCGACACGATAAAAAGGGACGAAAACGGGAAGCTTGTGACAGAGCTCCCGCCGCATGTGAACCTTTCGATGCCGGTGATGTTCTCTGCGATGAGCTACGGTTCCATAAGCTACAACGCTCACGCATCTCTCGCAAGGGCCGCGACGGAGCTCGGGATCCTCTACAACACAGGCGAGGGCGGCTTACACGAAGATTTTTACAAATACGGCCCAAACACCATCGTCCAGGTGGCAAGCGGTCGTTTCGGAGTGCACGAGGACTATCTTGAAGCGGGCGCCGCGATAGAGATAAAAATGGGCCAAGGCGCAAAGCCCGGCATAGGCGGCCACCTTCCCGGCGCAAAGATCGTGGGAGACGTGTCAAAAACGAGGATGATACCTGAAGGGTCGGACGCAATATCTCCCGCTCCGCATCATGATATCTATTCCATAGAAGACCTTAGGCAGCTTGTTTTTTCGCTTAAGGAAGCAACGGAATACAAAAAGCCGGTGATCGTAAAGGTCGCAGCCGTACACAATATCGCGGCCATTGCGAGCGGCATCGCGAGAAGCGGCGCTGACATCATAGCGATAGACGGCTTCCGCGGAGGAACCGGCGCCGCGCCGACGAGGATAAGGGACAACGTAGGCATCCCGATCGAACTCGCGCTTGCGGCCGTAGACCAGCGATTAAGGGATGAGGGCATAAGGAACAATGTTTCCCTTGTGGTCGGAGGGTCCATCAGAAGCGCGGCTGATGTCGTAAAAGCCGTTGCTCTCGGAGCCGATGCATGTTACATCGCGACAGCTGCTCTCCTTGCAATGGGATGTCATCTTTGCAGGACCTGCCAGACAGGAAAATGCAACTGGGGCATCGCGACACAGCGTCCTGATCTTGTGGAGAGGCTCGACCCGGATATGGGAAGCAAACGCCTTGTAAACCTTATGAGGGCGTGGAAACACGAGATCATGGAGATCATGGGCGGTATGGGCATAAATTCAATAGAGGCGCTCCGCGGGAACAGGCTGATGCTCCGCGGCGTCGGTCTTACATCCAAGGAGCTTGAGATCCTTGGCGTGATGCATGCGGGTGAATAAAGGCATATACGGAGGTAGCAACATGACAACGATCAGTGCCGAAGGCCTCGATCACAGATCGATAAACGAAAAAATAAGAAGCTCCGCGGAGCCCTGCACGGTCACGGACTGCTGCGGGCAGCGCTTCATAGGCGCAGGGATGGCGGACAGAACGATAGATATTCACGGAATACCGGGAAATGCTCTGGGAGCGTACCTTAACGGAGGGACTATCACCGTAAACGCAAATGCCCAGGATGCCGTCGGGGACACGATGAATGAAGGAACCATCGTGATACACGGAAATACCGGGGACGCGACAGGCTACGCAATGCGCGGCGGCAAGATCTATGTAAAAGGAAATGCCGGCTATCGTGCCGGCATTCACATGAAAGCGTATGAAGAAAAGGTCCCGCTGATGGTGATAGGCGGAAAGGCGGGCAGTTTCCTCGGAGAATATCAGGCAGGCGGCATGATAATCGTGCTGAACCTCTGGTCTTCGAGTGAAAAGTGTGTAGGTTTTTTCCCTTGCGCAGGAATGCACGGAGGCAAGATGTTTTTGCGCTCGACCTGCGAAGATGTGGTGTTTCCCGAGCAGGTGACCGCAAGACGCGCGACCTGTGAGGACAAGGCAGAGCTGAAAATCCATCTTTCAGAGTATTGCCGCATATTTAATCTCGACATAGAAGAAGTGCTGTCCTCTCCGTTCACCGTCATCACGCCTGACAGCAAAAATCCGTACAAGCGCATGTATGTAGCAAATTAGCGCGCTTTCCTGTTTTTGATCTTTTTGGTCACATAAGCGCAGGCGATCCCCGCCCAGGCAATCCCGAGCACTATGAACAGCACTTTTGATTCTGTGGGAAGTTTTCCCGTGATCTCGGGCTTTGTGCCGGTGCCCTGTCTCTTGGAAAGCTGGTCGAGCCTGTAGAGGCTTGTCACATCCTTTTCCAGATTCTGCATAAACGCATCATCAACAGTGTTTCCGCGGCGCACGGCCTTTGCGGTGTTCTCGATGAGCTGCGACGATGCGTCTCTCAAGGAAGCCGAACCGTTGAACACAGGCGTTGTGAAGGTATTTTCTATGTTTCTCATAAGAAGCTTTGAAGCTTCTATCTTTACGTAATAGTACTTATCGTTATCTTCTCCCGCGCGGGCCAGATAGTCCTTGTATTCGGCGCTGTCCTGCGCTTTTTTTGTGACCGGTAGATAACCCTCTGTCATTGCGTAGGCGTTCTGGACCTCATTTGTGAGGAGAAACTGTGCAAAAAGCCAGGAGGCGAGCACTTCCTGCGGGTCTTTTTTGTTGAACACACAGACAGACGGTCCCTGCGAGATCATCTTTGGATGCGAGGGGTCGATCTGCGGTATCTCTGTCACCACGGTCTCAAAGTCGGCTACGGACTCGCGGTGGATATCCATGAGCGGTGCTTCCGCTCCCATCCATGTAGCGCCCGCGGTCGAATCTATGGCAAAAATGCACTGTCCAGCGTTCAGGAAATTTCCGGGATAGCCCGAGATCTTGAACGTAGAAAATGCGCCTGATTTTGCATGCGCGGATATTTCCTTTAGGAACGAAAACGTGGTGTCATTAAATATCTCGATGGTCCCGTCGGGCAGCGAATAGCCTGCGTCTGCCTGCCTTAAATAGGTGATCATCATGTTGTCGGAAGACTTGTAGATAAAGGGGATGAGCACCTTTTGCCCGTTCAGGAGGAAATTTCCCTCTGCGTCTTTTTTCATCGCGGCTTCCGACACTTCCCAGACAAAATCCCAGGTGAGAGTCTCAGGGATCGTGTATCCGAGCGCCTCCACAAAGTTTTTGTTTATATAGCAGGCTTCGGTGGAACGCATGTAAGGCACTGCATAAGTCTCGTCTCCTATCCTGCACTCTTTTAAGAATTCAGGCACCATCTCATCGTATTTCACGCCGTCAAAGCGGAGTTCCGAGCCTCCGAGGCCGTATTTTCCGTCGGAAAATACTTCATCCAGGGGCACCACAACGTTCACGCCGGTAAGGTAAGTCGCGATGTGGTCGGGATAAGTGATGCAGACATTCGGAGTTGTCTGCGTTGCAATGTTTGTGATGACATCGTTGTAGATCTTTCCGTAATCGGTATAGAGTCTGATGTTCACTTTGACATTGGGATACAGCTTTTCAAAATCTTCCGCGGCCTTTGCGTATATCTCGGTCTGGGCCTTGTTTGTATCATTTTTTGCCCAGAAGGTGATCTCGTAGTTTTTGGAAGTGTCAAAGGTCTCCGGCATCCGGAAAGCCTCAAGCCCGCGTGAGCCGTGGCATCCCGTAAACACTGATGTCATAAGTATCAGAGAAATAAAGGCACATAAGATCTTTTTCATCCCTTTGTACCTCCTCTGGAAACGCCCGCCATGATCTGCTTGCGGAAAATAAAGAACAGGACGATGAGCGGCACGGAAACGGAAACGACGGCCGCCATCATGGCAGGGATATTCTCACGTCCGAAGCCGTTTTCGCGGATCTCCTGTATACCGTTTGAAACCAGGAAATACTTGCTGTTGTCTGTGATGAGTCTCGGCCATACATAGGAATTCCAGCACTCGATGACCTTTAAGATGGTGATGGTCACCATCGTGGGCCTGCAGACAGGGATCATGACATCGATGAGATATTTGAAATCCGATGTTCCGTCAACAATGGCCGCTTTGTACAGTTCCTCGGGCACCTGCTCAAAATTTTCCTTGAGGAGATAGATGTAAAAGACCGAGGTGACCGACGGAAGCACAAGACCTGTAAATGTATTTCTTAAGTTCAGGTCGGTTATTGTGATGAAGTTTGTGATGATAACGAGCTCGTTCGGGATCATCATGAGTGACAGGAATATTGTAAACACCAGGTTTTTCCCCGCAAACTTCATCCTTGCGAAAGCGTATGCCGCAAGCGTTATCACCACCAGCATTATCGCGGTCGTGAGCACGGTAAAGATCACCGAGTTCAGGAAATATCTTCCGAGCGGGACTTCTGTAAACGCCGAAAGATAGTTCTGCACGGTCGGTGACAGCGTGTAGAGCTTCGGAACGTATTCGGAATTATAGGAAGCATAGCTCTTGAAGGATGTGAGGATCATCCAGTAAAACGGGAAAATGACTATGATCGCCCAGAGGATCAGGAAAAAGTGCGTTATTCCCTGTCCCAGCGCTCCCGCAAATCTTCTTTTGTCTTTTTTGTTGTTTTCGCCGCTCATTTTTTTGCCTTTCCGGTTACCGAGAACCCGCCGCTCACCATGAGGTTTATCGTGGTTATCGTGAGCACCACCGCAAAAAGGATGATAGCCGCCGCCGATGCATAGGAAGGATAGCCGCCGCTGTCACCGTAGAGCATGTCATAGATATAACCGACTATGGTGTTCATGCCGGCGGAATTCAGGTCCGTTCCAAAGATCGCGACCTCATCGCTGTAGGCCTTGAAGGCGCCTATAAATCCGGTTATCACAAGGTATGATATCATGGGGCTTATCATGGGAAGCGTGATGGTGCCGAATATCCTGAACTCCGAGGTGCCGTCCACTCTCGCGGCCTTGTAATAATCCTGGTTCACGGAGGCGATGGCGCTTGTGAGGATAAGGACTTTAAACGGCATTACCACCCAGATGGTGTAAAAGCACATCACAAACATCTTTGCCCAGTAGGGTCCGTCGATGAAATCCACTGTGGACATGCCGAGCGCATTCAGCAGCATGTTCACAAAGCCGTCGGTGTAGGGCGTCTTTCTGAAAAGGAGCATAAAGACAAGTCCCACCGCCAGTGTGTTTGTAACATACGGAAGGAAGAAAACGGTCTGGTAGAGCTCTTTTATCTTTTTTACCGAAGACAGGCCGAGCGCTATGAGAAGCGCAATGCCTGTGGAGAGCGGGACCGTTATGATCACTATGATGAACGTGTTTTTCAGGGCCCTCAGGAAATAGGCGTCATGAAGCACATAGGAATAGTTGAAGGTTCCTGTGCCAAAGAACGACTGGGAAGCTGAGTTGTAGCCCTCCTCAAAGGAATATATGAATACGTCCACAATGGGGTATACCATGAACACCCCAAGGAACAGGACTGCCGGAAGCAGATACAGCCAGGGTTTTATTTTTTCTTTCATGCTCATACCTCAAAAGGGATGCGTGTTTCCGTTTCTTTGTCAAAGATGTGAAGCTTTTCGGGAAGGACGGAAAAACGTACCACGCCGTCGCCAGTGTTAAGACCTTTTTTACTGCTTATTATGGCTCTCGTGACCTCGCTCACAGTGTCGTCATGGGTGAAAACGACCGAAGTGTCGCGGCCCATGACTTCAAGGGCCTTGAGGCCTGCGACGAAGGAGCCTTCCGCATCAGGCATAAAGCCTTCGGGACGGATCCCGACATATACGGGCATATCTGAAAAATCGCCCCCGCCGGGTTTTCTGATCTTTAACACAGCATCGTTCCCAATATAGACAGTGCCCTTTTCAAGCCTTCCTTCAAATACGTTGATCGGCGGCGTTCCAAGGAATTTTGCGACAAACAGATTCGCCGGGCTGTCGTAGATCTCCTGCGGCTCTCCCATCTGGTGGAGTGTGCCGGACTTCATAACGACCATGATGTCACTTATGCTCATGGCCTCTTCCTGATCGTGTGTTACGAAAATGGTGGTGATCCCAGTCTCCTGCTGGATACGGCGGATCTCTTCACGTGTCTGCAGGCGGAGTCTTGCGTCAAGGTTTGAAAGAGGCTCATCAAGAAGGAGCACCTCCGGCATTTTTACGAGTGCTCTCGCGATCGCGACACGCTGCTGCTGTCCTCCCGAAAGCTCGGAAGGACGGCGCTCCATTAGTTCCGATATCTGCACAAGCTTTGCCGCTTCTTCGGCCCGCCTGTTCATTTCTTCCTTGGTGAGTTTTTTGTCGCCTTTGAAGTTTTTCAAAGGGTATATGATGTTCTTTCGAACGGTGAGATGCGGATAGAGCGCATAGGACTGGAAAACCATGCCCACGCCGCGGTCTCTGGGCGAGCGCTCGGTCACATCGGTCTCGTCAAAAAAGATCTGTCCTTTTGTAGGCTTCTCCAGCCCGCAGATGAGATTGAGCGCGGTGGATTTTCCGCATCCCGAGGGGCCGAGGAGGCTCACGAGTTTTCCGTCCGGAATGGAAAAATCAAAATCGTTTACCGCCACTACATCGGGCTTGCCTTTTTCCCTGTTTGGAAATATCTTTGTAAGATGCTTTAACGTGATCTTCATGAGAGAAACTCCGTCCTTTCAAAGCCTGAACCGTATTTTTGCAATGCGTACTGCGGTTTTATTGTATTAAATCGCTTTTTTAATGTCAATAACGAAGGGGCACAAAGGGAAAAAACAACCGTGTCACAGAGTCCTTTTGTAAAAGAAAGCGTACTGCTGCATGATCCCTGCGTCATCTTTGTATGCGCTAAACGGGTTTTTGCCGTTATAGTCTTCTTCTATGATCTTTTTGATCCATGTGTCGACGGGAACCGCTGCCGTGCGGCCGTAAGCAAAGAGCATCACGCAGTTCGCCACTTTGTCTCCGACGCCTTTTACGGATTTCAGCGTGTTTTGCAAGTCCTCGTCATTCATCTTGAAAAGAGCGTCAAGGTCAAGCTCGCCGAGGTACACCTTTGAAGCGGCGTCCCTTATATATTCAAGGCGGTACCCCAGACCGCACCCCTGTAAAACGGACGCTTCCGCCTCATAAAGGGCCTTTGGGGTCGGGAATGCATGATAGTCCCCCTTGTCCTCGCCAAAGGCCTCGCAAAGCCTTTCAATGCTCGTGCGGATGGCGGGAATGCTCTTTCTTTGTGATATGATGAAGGATATCAGCATTTCCCACGGGTCCTGCTTTAATATCCTAATGCCTTTTCCGGCTTCGGCTGCAGCGCTCATGAACGGGTCTCTCGCAGCCTTTTTTCTAATGGCGGCATAGTCTCTGTCAAGGTCGAAATAATGCTTCCAGAAGCCGTTCCAGTCGCTTTCCGTGCAGTCGGCGGAAAGCGTATCTTTTTGCTGTGTAAGTCTGATCTTTTTGTCTTTTGCGATAAATATAAAAGCGGAGCCGGTCTCATATGCCCTGAAGCATTGCCCGCTCTCCGCTATCTTTCTGAGATCTGTGTCTTCCGTGATGTTTATCTTCATGTCTTTTCCATGCATCGCGCCCCGCGAGCATAAACCCGCGGGGCACTGTTTCATCTGTTCAATGTTTTTTTGCTGCTTTTTACAACGGTCAGCTTTCTTTGGGTGTGTTTGTGCCATCGAGCTGAACGTTCACATTTGCGGCATTTTCAAGACCTGTAAAGTTTACGTTCTTTGTAACCTTTGCATCATAGGTCTCCGCCTTCATGATCTCTGTGATGTCAACGCCTGTGGTCTCTTTGATGGTCTCAATGGTCTTTGCGAGCACTGAAGGAACATAGCTTCCCATCGAAGAAACTCCGCTGCTGCCGTTTCCGGAATCGATGATGGTAACCTTATCAATGGAGTTAAGAGGCTCTGCAACAGCCTTTGCCATTTCGGGAAGTGCCTTTACGATCATTTCCATCATGGCCGCCTGGCCGTATTTCTTCATAGCTTCCGCCTTCTTGTCAATGGCTTCCGCTTCTGCGATACCCTTTGCTCTGATGGCTTCTGCTTCTGCCTCACCGATAGCCCTGATACCTTCAGCCTCTTTTGTCTTTGCGAACATGTCGGCTTCTGCTACGGCTTTCCGTGCTTCTGCGGCTTTTTCTCTTTCAAACTTTTCGGCTTCCGCCTTCTTCTGGCGTTCGAAGAGATCTGCCTCGGCGCGCTGCTGACGTGCGAATTTCTCGGCTTCTGCTTTCTTTTTGACCTCAGCTTCGAGTGTGCGCTCTGTTACCGCAACTTCCTTCTGCTTCAGTTCGATCTCGCGTTCCTGACGCGCGATGTTTGCGTTTGCGGATGTAACCTCAATGGTCTTACGCTGCTCTTCCTTCTGGATCTCGTAAGCAGCATCGGCCTCGGCCTTCTTTATGTCCGCGGCGCGTTTCAGTTCGGCCTGCTTGATGGCAAGTTCGTTCTGACGTTCTGCAATGGCTGTCTGGGAAGCGATCTGCGCATCGTTTGCAAGTTTTTTTGCTTCTGCCTCTGCGATGGCTACTTCCTTGTCTGCGTTTGCTTTTGCAATGGAAGCGTCTTTCTGGATCTTGGACATATTGTCCTGACCGAGTGCAGGGATGAGACCCTTCTCATCTTCGATCTTCTGGATGTTGCAGGAGATGATCTCGATACCGAGCGCGTTCATGTCCTGCTGTGCTTTTTCCTGTACCTGATCACCGAATTTTTTACGGTCGGTGCAAAGCTCACGAAGATCAACGGTACCGATGATCTCACGCATGTTACCCTGTAAGGAATCGGTAAGAGCGTTGCAGATTCTGTCCTCGTTCATGTTGAGGAAGTTTTTCATTGCAAGCTTGATTCCCTCGGGATCGGTCATTATGCGGACCTTTGCCACGGCATCAATGTCTACGCCGATGAAATCCTGTGTCGGTATGTAACCGTTTGTCTTTATGTCGACCGTTATCTGTTTAACTAAGAGCGCGTCCTTTCTTTCAAAGAACGGAAGCTTGATGCCTGCTCGTCCGATGAGTACCTTGGGCTCCTTCTTAAGACCCGAGATGATGTATGCGATGTCCGGGGGAGCCTTTACATAACCACTCGCTATGATCGCAAGAAGAAGGATCACCGCCGCTACAATAACATAATAGTACCACTCCATAAAACCCTCCTGTTCTGTTGTCAAGCACGCCCCATGCGTACTTGATGTTTACGTGTTCATAATATCATGCCCGTTAAGGCGGATAAACACCTGTATCGGCAAATTATGACGCATGATTTGCAGTGTTTCGGAGAATTACGCGATTTCCCGTCAGTCCTTGACAGTGCCGCATATCTTTACCAGCTCTATCAGCATTTCAGTGCACTTTTCAAGAGCCTGCACGGATGTGTATTCAAACCTTCCGTGGAAATTTGCGCCTCCGGTGCAGAGGTTGGGGCAGGGAAGACCCATATATGAAAGTCTTGCGCCGTCCGTGCCGCCGCGTATCGCAACGATCTTTGGAACAATGCCGAGAGCCTTCATTGCACGCTCCGCATTTTCAATGAGGAACATATGAGGCTCTATCATCTTTTTCATATTGCTGTAGGAATCGGTGATCTCTGCGGAAAAAGTGCCCTCGCCGTAAATGCCGTTGAGGTACTTCACGGTGTTTAAGACTATCGCCTTCTTTTCCTCAAGCTTGTTTTCGTCGTGATCTCTAAGGATATAGTGAAGCCTTGCTTCTTCAACATTTCCGCTCATATCGGTCAGATGGAAAAAGCCTTCATACCCTTCCGTGTGCTCGGGAACCTGCTCCGCAGGAAGCAGAGAATTGAACTGCATTGCGAGTGTCAGGGCATTTTTCATGATATTCTTTGCCGATCCCGGATGTACGCTTTTTCCTTTGACGACAAGCTTAAGTGACGCCGCGTTGAAATTTTCATATTCGATCTCTCCGACCACGCCGCCGTCGACCGTATACGCATAGTCAGCGCCGAAACCATCCACATCAAAGAAATCAACACCTCTCCCCACTTCTTCATCGGGAGTGAAGCCGATCTTTACGGTCCCGTGAGGGATCTCAGGATGTGTAAGCAAAAACTCGGCCATTGTCATTATCTCCGCGACTCCGGCTTTGTCGTCGGCCCCGAGGAGCGTGGTGCCGTCCGTAACGATAAGATCTTCGCCTATGCGGTTTTTAAGATCCGGATATTCCGCGGGGTCCATGATCACTCCAAGGTCATCATTAAGAGTAATGAAATTCCCGTCGTAATTCTCCACTATCCTGGGCTTTACGCCTTTTCCGCTCACAGCATCGCTCGTATCCATGTGCGCGATAAAGCCGAACACCGGCCCGTTGTGATCCGGGATCGTTGCGGGGATCGTTGCGTAAACATAGCAGTTCTGCGAAACCCGCACATCTTTTGCGCCGATCTCCTTAAGTTCCTTTTCAAGAAGACGCGCAAGATCGAACTGTTTTTCCGTGCTCGGTACGGTTTCTTTGTCTTCAAGAGACTGGGTGTCGATCTTTACATACCTTAAAAATCTCTCAGTTACTGTTTCCATATTCCCTCCGCGATAAGGCTTTTTATTTAAAAATGCTTTGTTGATCAAACAATTTATCTGATTATAACACGCTATTGCGCTGTTTTCCACACCTTTATAATTACTAAAATATTTTAGTCAAAATTGAAAGCAATCTTGACTTACAAAGGCAGGCGCTTTTATTATATCGTCATGCCGAAAGGCATTGGGGTTACGGAAACGGTGAAGGAGGGGTATTGAAAATTACAGCATGGAGCCCGGGGCGGAAAAGCGGCGGCGTCACAGCCAACATTGTCGCGTTCTCCACCTTTTTAAGCTCCCATTACGACGTCAGCATTGGGTTGAGAAGCAATCACTTCTGCGAGCGGATGATGGAAGACTATTTTTCCGTTACGAGCACGATAAAACCCATCGCAGGCGGCAATTCATTTTTTTCGGGCTGGGGTAGTCCCGATTACATCAAATATCTGCTGGATTACAAAGACAAATATGAACGGCGGTCATACAGGGGTCATATGGCGGTCGGGTGCAGAGGAAAGATCAGCCTCTATGCGCCTCAGGAGCCATATGAAGACAAGCCGTTCCCAAACACGGACGATGAACTGTTCATTGTCGACGCCTCGGGCGAAAACAGCTACGCGGCTTTTGAAGCGATGGATCACGCCGATCTCAGGATGATCTTCCTTCCGGGAGACATAGGGGAAGCCATCCATCAGTTCAGACCATACAAGGCATACGCCGGCCGCGCTCTGTTTCTGTTTAACAGACGGAATACCCGTGAAAAGCCGACTGTCAGCGATTTTTGCCAGGAATTCAAGATAAAACGCTCAAGAGTGTTTTCATTGCCTTACTGCGCAGACCTTGAGCGAGCGTGTCTCAGGGGTGAAGTGGATCTGATGGCTTTGTACCATCTCTGGCCCACAGATTCGGAATATTTCCAGAAGGCGGATCTGATAGCAAAAAAGCTGATATCATTGAACGAAAACGTAAATAATATCTTTTGAACTACAGACAGAAAAATCAAGCAAACCTTAACTGTAACCCAACGGCTTCGCAAAACGCGGAGCCGTTTTTTGGCATAAAAAAGCCTGCCCCCGATACGGGACAGGCAATTATCCGTTACTCCGTGATAGCTTTGGAAATGATGTACTCCATTACCAGATCGGTGTATACGCCGTACTCGATCTCGTAGTCGTTGTACTCAAAAGGAACGCCGTCCTCACCCGAATCCTGCGAAACGATGTACTTGTCCATGCGGATCATGTAATCGTCTTCGGAAAGGGTAACCTCATTGTTCTGCGCAATGGCCTTCATGATGTACATGTTCTGGATGCGCTGCTTTGCGATGGCTCTGAGGTAAGTCTTTAATTCGTCCGCGTTCTTGTAATTGCCGTCAAACAGGCTTGCGATGCTCTTTTCGATATTTCCGTCATACTTGTATGCATTGGCTTCCGCATACGAATAGTACTTGTTGAAAAGGAAATCGGAATACTCATCGATCTCGGACGAAGGTATGTCATCGGCCCAGACGTTGTTGTTGAAGTAATCCCATATCTGGCTCTCATAGCGGGCTCTGTTTGTCTCGTGAAGCACTGCTCTTACAAACTCAGCCGCGCTGCTGTATCCGAAATAGCTGGCTGCGGTCTCGTCCGTAAGTTCGGGAGTCACTATCCTGTATACATAGTTGATGGTGATGTAGAATACCGCTGTTTTTCCGGCATATCTCTCGTCAGGATAATTGGGATCGAAGGTGTAGGTATAGGATACGGCATCACCTGCGCGATTTCCCACGATGGTGGGCTCAAATCCGAGTATCATCTCGCCGGAACCCAGTCTTGATGAAATACCGTCTTCACTGTAGGCTATCTCATATTCGCCGGAATCATCGATAACGTTGGCATAATAGGTGACATTTACATAGTCGCCGAGCTGAGCCGCATCGGTAATGTAAACTTCTTCTTTGATGGTGGAAAGCTTCTTTGCGACAGCGGCATCGATGTCATCTGAAGAAGCTGCTTTGAGCTTCAGTCCGATATAAGGAACAAGAGTTACTTTTACATAGTCATTTTTGGTAAGTGCCTTGACCTTGACTTCGATCGCTTTATCAATGGGATTCTCATCAGGGTTTACGATCGAGCCGGTGGGCTCTACGCCAGGAACACCCGTAGGATCGATGCCCGTCTCGGTCTTTGATGTGCCGGTGGGGAGCACCTCGATGACTCCGCTTGTGGGAGTGGGTGTATATGTAGGCATACCCGAAGGCGCTACAGGCACCGTGGGAGTTGCGTCAATCTCTCCGCCGTAATCGGGGTTCTCCGTGGGGGTTGCTCCGGAAGAACTTCCGGGAGTCGGTGTCGAATCGGTAAAAAGCGGCTTCTTTTCACATGCCGCAAGCGCAAATATACTGATAAAAGCAAAGATCAATGCAAGTCTTAAGCCTAACTTTCTCATTCTGGGAAAACCTCTCTTCATGCCAAACTTATGTTGGTGAAATCTGTAGGATTATACTACTTCTTGTTCCGTAAAGCAAGAAAATTAATCATGGTTTGTATGCGTACTTTACCACTCTGACATTCTTGTTCACAGGGAAAAGGACGTAAGAATAGCATCCGCCCGAAGCAGGCAGGAAAACGGCTACGGAGTTGATATAGCTGCTGTCCTCGTTCATGCGGTTTACGACCAGTGTCCATCCTGTGGGAAGGGGATTTTCGGAGTCAATGGTGTACTCAACCTCAGTGATGGGATCGTAAAGCTTGATCCTTAAGAAATTGAGCACAGCGTCAGCCCAGACGGCATCATCCTTCGGAATCTCGCCCTCTATCTCCATGGGACCTGTCACCATGAGTGAACGCTTGTAAGCAGATCTGTCATTGTTGTAGAGCACAACGCTTCCGTCTGCGGGCTCGGCAGCCTTTGTGGGAGCGGCTGTAGGCGTTGCGGTAGGTGCCACAGTGGGCGTGGGCTCCTCAGCAGCCGGTGTGGATGTGGGAGTCTGTGCGTTCCTTTCGGAAACGGTGACCTTGACACTGCTGCAAACATATTCGCCTGTACCTACTTCAAGCGCGATAAATGTAACGCCCGTTCCCACAGGTGTCACAACACCGTTTTTGTCAACGGTCGCAACGCGCTCGTCAGAAGATACCCACCTTAAGGTACCGTTCTTTAACTGTGTTTTGTAATCGGATACTCCGAAAAATTTGAGATCGTAACCCTCATCGTCGGTATAGAGTGAAAGCTTTGAAAGAGCGGATGCTGCGCTCTTTGCGCACTGAGGGGTGATATATACCGTCTTTGTCTCCGCGGCGTTTGCGAGAGATGCCGGCATAAGGCAGACGGTCATTGCAGCCGCAAGGGCAAAAGCTGTTTTTCTGAATGTCTTTTTCATATGTTTAGTCCTCCGACAGAAAACCCGAAAAAAAACCTCTTTGGTTTCACATCAATGTGAATATTTTAACCTTTTTTACGCTCTTTGTAAATACCGTTACGTCTTGCTTCCATGACTTCCTGGACAGTGCATATCTTGTCCGCGAGGCACAGGACCCAGGCCTCAAGGTTCGTCGGCGGGACAAGCGTCAGCGGGAACATGTGACGACGTATCATAGTCTTTTCCGTATCGGTGATCCTGTAGTGCTTCACGGCATTGTTCATGGCCTTTTTGGGATGCGTGAAGCCGTGTATCTTGTGCGCGAGCACGGGTTCATGCCAGTCATACAAAAAGAAATCGTGAAGAAGCGCTCCGCGTATGAGGGCATGCCTTTTTACGCGAAGATGCAGCTTTTCCGAGATCTTTAAGCACATCGTTGCGACATGCACGCAGTGGTCATATACCGAGAGTGTCCCATGCTGGATAAATTCTTTGTTTTTAAGATACGGTCCACGGCTGCTCAGTTCTTCGATCATCCTGTGGATATCCGCTTTTATTCGTTCTCTTTCAGTCATCCTTTGTCTTTTTCAGCCCGAACAGATTTCTCACAGGCTGCTTTACCTTTTCCTCCATGCCCTGTTTCAGCATGTTTTTCAATATCTCAAGCGCTTCGGCGTAAGATTTTTTTCTGAGTTCTTTTCTGGTCTGCGAAACATCGGCGTTCAGCAGATAATTTTTTGTAATGGCGGCAACTCTTAACGTTGTCAGGGCATTTACCGCTCCCTGAACGGCAGAAGCTGCGACTATCCCGAGTGCCTTCCCCAGTGCGCCCTCAGTGGCGGCGGGGATAAGCTCCTCTATGTTCGTCTCTTCGAGATTTCCCGCGATGAGGGTGATCGAGAGCACCCTTATGTACAATCCGAGCACCTGCGCATTGCTTGGCCTGAAACCGCATATCTCGGTGATCCTCTTTATGAGGCTGAAATTTGCCGCAGCCATGCCGAGCATGTCATAGACCGGATTCTGCGAAACGGCGGTGATGATGAATATCTTCTTTGCCGTGTCATATATCTCGCGGTTCAGCTCGGGTGTGATCTTTCTGTCAAAAAACTCGATCAGCATGTCATCCGTCTCGTCTTCACACTTCAGATACCCCAGCACCTGCACCTTTTCCTCGTCGGTGAGGTCGACATTTTCAAGAAGGTTGTTCACAAGCCTCCTGCACCACTTACGTCTGGCGCTGCCATCGGCGCGGTGAAGCTTTTCAAGCGAAAAGATCGGAGCAAAAAAGACACCCACAAGCGGATATACGATGCCGCCGAGCACCACCACCGCGATCAGCACGTAAAAAGCGATCTCAAGCGCGACGTGGACGCCGCGGAGTCTCGTGCCGATCTCCAGAGCATTGCTCACGAGCATCATGGCAACGATAATGACAAGTGATACGAAAAGCACCACCGTCCATACACTTGTTCTTTTGTCTTTTTTAGATCTCACAACAGAGAGATTATACCCGTTGAAACCGTCTAAATCAATAAAATCTTTGCTAAATCACAAAGGCTTCACAATTAAAAAAAGACCTGCGGACATCTGCCCACAGGCCGTAAACATATGGTTTTATTTTTCCCGTTGAATATCAGCGGATCTCAGCGCTTCTGTAGATGAATCTTACCGCTGATGTCATATCATCGGTCTTTCCTGAGAAATTGTCATAATCTCGTGCCGCATCTATTACAGCATCGAATCTCGAAAGCAACGTTCCTGCCTCGGTCTCCGCGTCAAACAGACCATCGATCAGAGAATCAAGATCCTCTTCCTCAAGAGAATCGGAAAGCGTCACCGCACCATCTCTTATCTGCTTTATCGCGTTGTCCAGTGCCTCAGTACCGGCCGCAAGCCTGTCCGCGCCGTCCGAAAGCTGAACTGCACCTGCTCCGATGGTCTCCATGCCTGCAGAAAGCCGTTCTGCACCCGCGCCGAGGGCCACTGCGCCTTCAAGCAACTGTCCGCTGTAACCTTCAAGCTTTGCGGTGCTCTCCGCAGCCTTAGAGACTCCCTGTGTATAACCGACGATCCCCATATAGAAAGCGTTCAGGCTGTCAAGCTGAGCCTTGGCTGTCTTTACTGCCGTCACAGCTGCCGCAAGCTTCATGCCCGCTTCGGAATCCTTGGGAACCATTCCCGCCTGAGCAGACAACCCTTCCACAGTCTTGTCGAGGACTGCCGCATAGTTTTCCGCGGTAAGTGCGGGAACCGTGATCCCGGCTTCGTTCAGCTGTGCCGTTGCGGAAGCGAGAGAGGAATCCAGAACGGCTTTTGCGCCTGCGACAAGTGCGTCATTGTTCTTTGTGAGTTCTGCCATGCCGGCGCTCAACTGTGTCATACCGGCATCATATTCCTTAAGAGATCCGTTAAACGTCTTTAATCCTTCGTCAAGCTGCTTTGCTCCCGCAACTGCACCGGTCACGCCCTCGTTCAGCGCCTTTGCGCCTTCATTCACGGCCTTTGCGCCTTCGTTCACAGCGGCACTGCCTTCAGAAGCCTGTGAAAGAGCATCGGCAAGTTGTGATGCCCCGTCGGTCAATGCGGACGCCTTTTCCCTGATGTCCTCAAGCTTTTTCTCAAGGGAATCCGCATCAAAAACAGAGTCGGGTTCGATGTCTTTAAATATCTCATTTGTGACAAGCGTAACGGTCGTAAGAAGCTCAAAATCCACCGCATCCGCTTCGACTGTCACGGTCCCGTCCTGTTTTCCCAAAGATACTCCAAGACTGTCATTAAGTCCCGGAAATGCGATCCCTACAGCAACGGTCCTGTTTCCGTCGGAACTTACACGCCCCGATGAAACAGTAACATTGCTGAACTTGTCACCGTCAAGCGTTATCACCGATACCGCCGCAAAAGGAACGAATATTTCCGTCTCCTTGCCGTTTATTGTCGCCGTTCTTTTCTCGTTGTTTGTATAGTCAAGTTTTATTGTCACATGTCCCGACTTTCCTGCCAGATCTGCAGGCGCGATCTCATTTCCGTCAAGCATGTATGTGATCGCGACATCTACAGGGAGCTTCCTGTCACTTAATCCTCTGTAAACGATCTCGTCACCGTCTGCATTCCAGGTGATGTTCTCATTTTCACGCACAAACGTATTGTCATCCTTTACATTTTCGACATCCGAAAGCTCCGAACGATCGTTGAGTACTGCTTTTCCGTCCTTGTTTTTCAAGGTGTCGCTGACGATCGTCTTTGAAACAGCGCCCGACGCATCGGTGATCACATATACTGTTTCATCCTTGTCCACTGATGTCTCGTCTGCGAGCGCTTCATCAAGTTTCTCCGAAATCTCCTCTTTCTTGTCCTCAAGATCCTGTCTGACCGTACCCGCCGGATCACCGTCCGCAGCTACCGTCAGTGCGGGACTTCCCGCAAATGTCAATGTCATTGCCGCGCAAAGCGCAACAGCCGCCATACTTTTTATGATCTTTTTCATAAACAACGCTTCCTTTCCAGATATTCTCAATGTGCCGGAACAGGTTCCGGTGTATGATGTTTATTGCCGTGTCTTCCGTGGTCATGCTTTTCCCTTTCGCATACCGCCTTCATGCCCAAAGTCGAATGGATGATGACCGGATCGAATGCATAAAGCAATGCGGGAAGGATCAGCACTACGCAGATCATGCTCACTACCGCGCCACGCGCCATAAGGCCGCACATGGAGCTTATCACGTCAAGGTCAGAATAGACCGCTACTCCGAAAGTTGCCGCAAAGAAGCCTATCGCGCTCACCATTACCGAAGGGATGGATGTCGAAAGCGCCGTTATAACCGAGTCTTTCCTGTTTCCTCCGTTCACACGCTCCTTCTTGTACCTTGTGGTCATCAATATCGCATAGTCCACAGTAGCACCGAGCTGAATGGTGCTTATGCAGATAGGCGCGATGAACGGAAGGCTCGTCTTTGTGTAGAACGGGATACCGAGGTTTATAAAGATCGCAAACTCAATGAGTGCAACAAGTATAACGGGGATCGACACGCTCTTTGTTACCAGCGCGATTATCACAAATATCGCTGCAACAGAAATTGCCGAGACGATCCGGAAATCCTTGTCTGTAACGGTCACGAGGTCCTTTGTGCAGGGCGCCTCGCCGATGAGCATCGCGGAATGGTCGTATTTTTTGATGATATTGTTGATGTGTGTGACCTGTTCGTTCACCTCATCGCTTCCGACATAGTATTCCGAGCTGATCAGCATCAGCTGCCACTGATCGCTCTTTAAAAGATCCCTGATGCTGTCGGGAAGTATCTCTTCGGGAACACTGTCTCCGAGCAGAGAATCCAGTCCTACGGCAAATTTCACGCCGTCCACATCGGATATCTCTTCAAGCATCGCCTTGGCATGCTTGTGTGAAAGCTTTGAATCGGCAAGCACCATGTGTGTCGATGCCATGTCAAACTCATCCTGAAGCTTGTTGTTTGCGGTAACGAAATCTATGCTGTCGGGAAGAGCATTGCTCATGTCGTAATACGTTTCGGCATGCATATATCCGTAAAGCGCAGGACAAAGGATGATGAGAAATACCGCGATAAAGATCCACGGCTTTGCGGATATCACCTTTGAAAGCCTGTCGAACTTTTCAGGTAAGAGCGGTTTATGCCTTGTTTTTTTGATCAATCTGTCAAATACAAGGATCATTGCGGGAAGTGTGGTAATGCTTCCGATGACTCCCAGCACAACGCCCTTTGCCATCACGATGCCAAGGTCTTTACCGAGTGTAAAGCTCATGAAGCACAGGGCGATGAAGCCCGCCACCGTGGTAAGTGCGCTTCCGAATACTGAAGTAAGGGTATTTGCGATAGCATGCTTCATTGCGCGCCTGTTATCGCCGTCAAATCTTTTCTGTTCCTGAACGTATGAGTTCCATAGGAAAATGGAGTAGTCCATCGTTACGGCAAGCTGGAGCACCGCCGAAAGAGCTTTGGTGATATATGAAACCTCGCCGAGCCAGTAGTTTGTACCCATGTTCAAAAGGATCGCCATTCCCATGCTCGCAAGGAAGATAAACGGGATGATGAACGAATCCATAAAGAGCATCATCGCGATCACCGCGCAGAGAACCGCAAGCCCCACATATATGGGTTCCTCTTTTTCACAGAGATCCTTAAGATCCGTTACAAGCGCCGACATACCGGTCACGAAACACTTTTCACCGCATACGCTCCTGACTTTTCTGATCGCCTCGATCGTCTCATCCGCCGAGGTCGATGTGTCAAAGAAAACCGCCATGAGCGTTGAATCGCCGTGGTTTATCGCATCATAATACTCATCGGGAAGAAGCTCCATAGGTATCGACACATCCGCAACGCTGTAAAATGAAAGCACCGTTGCCACATGTTCTACTTTTTCCAGGTCGTCCGAGAGTTTTTTGATCTCGCCCGGGGTCATACCGTCGACCACGATCACCGAAAACGCGCCCTTGTCGAAATCCGAGAGCAGTATATCCTGGCCTTTTACCGTCTCCATATCGGAAGGCAGATAGGTCAGCATGTCGTAATTGATCCTTGTGCGGGTCATGCCGTAGACAGACGGCACGATGAGAAGCACCGCGAGTATCAGGATCGGAATGTGATACTTAACAATGAATTCACCTATTTTTTTCATGTCTTTTGCCTTTCTTTGTTTTCATTTATTCATAAAGCCTTTTGACAAGCCTGATGGCATATATCGCGACAAGGAGGTTCAATATCCCGTCCATTGCCATTGAAACGCCGATCGCTATCGCCATTGCCGCGCCCGAGTCAAGAGGATCGAACACCAGAAGCAATCCGCAGATTATCGTGAGCATCGCGGTAAGCAATATCGACCACCATTGCTTAAGTCCAAACCGCTTTGCTTCAACAGCTGTCTGAAGCTTGAAGTTTCCGTCCACCATGAAGAGCACTCCCAGCATGATCTCCGTAAACTGCAGCACCCGCTCCGGGTGAAGTATGAGGATAATTCCCAATATTATGTTTATCATTCCCATCGCAAGATCAAACTGAAAAGCCAGTCCGTATACATCGTTCACAAAATAGTTTGTGATCTTTACCGCACCCATTGCCATAAGAAACGCACCGGTGAGGATGCATACGACCTTGGAGGAAATGTCGGGCACTGCGCATAGACAAAGCCCAATGACTATCAGCGCCGCCGAATAACAGATGTAAGCACATTTTGCTTTCTTTACCTTACTCATGTTCGTTCTCCTTTCCGAAAGATGATACGTTCTTCGTTTTTCTATGCGTATATTACCGCCGGTACGCCCACATTGAAACGGACAAAAAAAGAAGCGTGTCCGTTTTTCGTACACGCTTTTGATATCTGTCTTAAATTCATACACTTCCGGAAATCTGTCTGAATTGCCGAAAACCCTTATATATCAGCGTTTTCCGCTCTTTATCCGCTTATATTCGGGGGATTTCATTTTGGTAACAATGTCGTTGACAACACCGTCAAAAAGGAACTGCACCTGCGCCACTCTGGTCTCGATATCGCTTGTCATCCCCTCTTCCAGCCAGCTTATCAGCATTCCCATCTCCGCATCGACAAGAATGTCCGCAAGAAGTTTGGTGTCCTCACCTTCAAGCACGCTGCGCCCACTCTTTTGAGCCGATCCGGATGTTTCCTCTTCCGGCAGCCCCGCAATATATCCGATAAATTTAATGCTCAGGTCTGTCATGATCTTTCGGAAATACCTGACCATCACATCTTTGTTCAGCGAATTGTAGATGTGATAGACCGCCTTTTTGTTCGCTATGGCAAAGCCCAGTGCGTGCTCGACACCCGTCTGCCAGTTTGAAACATTGCCCATGTCCGTGAGAGCCTTATTTAACTCGGTTTCGATAAGGTCATTCAAAAGAGCGTAGATATCCTCGTAATAATAGTAAAACGTGTTTCTGTTGATGCCGCACCGCTCCACTACATCCTTTACGGTTATCTTGTCAAAGGGCTGCTCATTCAGCAGTTCCACAAATGTTTCGAGTATCGCCTTTTTGGTAAAACCTGCCATTTCATTTCTCCTGATTTCCGAAAAGATGCCCGAAAAAGCCGCTGCCTTTTTCCTTTTCCGGAGTTACGCCGGCATGCGCAAAACGGTTCTTTGAGCGCTTTTTGTCAAAGTCGATAAGGAAGTCGAGCTTTTTCTCCGCGCCCTTTTGCGCGCTGATCTGTTTATCCAGATCGTCAAAGACAACGCATTCCTTTGGTTCGTATCTGTAGATCCATTCGTCCGCCGCTATGCCCGGTTCGTGCTTTTTCACATACTTTGCAAAATCTTCGCCGTCGCTTGTCATGTCTTCGCGCCAGCCGTGAACAAAGTCATAATCCCAGAATGCATACTGTCTGAGCCTTCTACACGGAACGCCTGTCCATATCTCGTTAAACGGGATCCTCTTTCCGCTCACAAGGCTGTCCGCTCCGATGATGCTTCCCGAATCGATCTGAGTTCCCTTAAAGACCGCAGTGTCCTGCCCAAACCACACATGGTCCCCGATGAACACGCTCTTTGTGGGATTCAGGCGTTTTAACGTCCTTGTGTCATAGATGAGATGCGGGTCGGAGTTCCTAAGGCACACGCCGAAGGAAAAGAGGCATCTGTCACCGATAAAGATATGCTTCTGCTCGGAAAGTATGGCGATCAGCTGCTTTTTAAAGCCGTCGTTTATCGCATTGTCTCGCCCCATGTGGAAAACGTTGTCGTTGTAGAGCGCAGCATACATCTTGTATTCATTTTTGCTGTTCCCGAAGTAGATGAGCGAATCATTGGCATTGAAGACCAGCCTGGAATTGCTGATCACCGCTCTGCCTTCGCAATAAAGGATATTGCCCTTTCCCTCAAACCTTATGTGGGAATTGTTCAGCACAGGTGTGCCGATTATACGGTTTTCCTTAAGGTTTGCGATATCCTCGATCTTTTCAACGAGTTCCATAGAGTATCTCCTTTGCGGAAGCTTCATCGGCAAAAGGTCCGGGTATGGAAACGGGCCCTCTGTGGTTTCCTAAGAAATCCCTGTCAAACACGATGGGTGTTCCGTCCGGGTTTTCAAATCTCTGCTCCGGCTCAAAGGCTTTTCCCAGTGTTTCCGTAGAGATCACCGGTGCGTCAAAGCCTTCAAGGAACGAGAACAGATCTGTCTTTAATGTGTATTTTCCCTTGCTCTCCTTAAGCTCCGCAGTGACTTTGTTCTTTTTGTCGACAAATTTGTTTTTGTCGTGACGCGAAACATTGCTGCCGTTAAAATATGCGTTGTGATCGATCCACACGGGAAGATACCCGAAATGCGCGGTAGCGAGCGCTCCCATGTCCGGTCTTGTGATACCTGTGAACGGCTTTTTCCACTCCTCCTCGCTTGGGAAAATGTCGAAGCATTTGGTCCCGACGCCCATATAATCCGCATCCGCGGGAGTTTTCTTCTTATCCTCTTCTTTGTATTTCTGGACAAAGATATTGTTGTATATCCTGTCGTCGCCGTGCAGGATCGTCATAAAGCCTGCCACCTCGGTCCTGTGACGGATGTGGTATGGCGTGTATCTGGGCTCTCTCTGGCCGTTCACGATGCTGTCAACACCCGAATTTATCAGGCTGAACGAGCCAAAGAAAAGATTGTTTACACAGGCAATGCCCTCGCTGGGAATGGTCACGCTGACCTTGGAGAGCAGGAGATTGTTGTCGATGAGCGTGGGGCCGTGTCCCACTTCCACAAAAACGTCGGTGGAAAACATAACGCCGGGCTTCGGCCTGACGTCGGACGGCCTTGAGTTGTCGTGGAGGAGGTTTGCCGTGACCCTTGCGCCCTGTGCTTCCCAGTCGAGCCAGATACCCATGATGCAGTGGTGTATATGGTTCCGCCTGATGGTGACGTCGATCGCGGCATGGAGCTTGATGCCTGCGGTCTCGGCGCCCGCAAGCTGTGCGGAGGTGCACACGTCATGGATGTGGCAGTCCTCGATGGTCGAAAATACCGCGCCCATGCGTCCCACAATGCCGGTCTGTCCGCAGTCGTGGATGTGACAGCGCCTTACGATGTGGCTTCCCACTCTTTCCTTTACCCAGCCGTGATACTGTCCGCGGCATACCGCGTCACGCTCCATCTGTGTAGGGCTCTTTACGAATTTCCTGAAGAAATACATGTCGTTTTCGGGATCGAGGTATTTCCCGAGAGAAATGCCGCAGCAGCGACTTCCGTAGATCTCGCAGTCCTCGATTATCCAGCCCTTGCTCCAGTGAGGCCCTATCATGCCGTCCTGGTAGGCCGCGGGCGGAGCCCAGGTCGTTGCGGCTTTGTTGATATTGAAGCCGCTCACGGTGATATAGTTCACATAGTTCTTTGCAGGCATGAAGCAGTTGCGCCGCACGGTTATCTCAACGTTTTCCTTGTTGGGATCCGCCCCGCCGAAATTTGCATAGATAACTGTCTTTTTGCCCTTCTGCTCCGTGAAATATTTAAGCTTTGAAGCTTTTTTGTCCCATGAATATTCGTCGACGGTGCCCTTTATGCAGTCATCAAGGCTGTCGGCTTCATAGAGCATTTTGTCGTTCATAAAGACCGCACCGGCATGGCGGGTCTTGTCGGAAAAATACCAGTCGCCGTCAACTATGGTCGTATAGGGATTGTAAGCGCCGAACACACTGTTGTCTACCGAAACTGTCCACGTGCTGTTTTTATGCTTTTTCCAGGTCTTTACCTGCTCTGCGCCTGTGATGACCGCCCCCAGAGGCTCCTTCGACCTGTAGACTATCCTGTTTTCCTCAGTACCCGCATTGACCGGGCATACCCACTCTCTGTAGATACCCGGGAGGACGATCACCTCATCTCCCGCTTCCGCGATCTTTGCCGCGTCATTGATGTTCTTGAACGGACGTTTTTCGCTTCCGTCGCCCTGTCTTACCGCATTTGCGTCAACATAATACACTTTTCCCATGTTGTCTTCTCCCTCTGATCTTTCTTTGGTCTTACTTTGATCTGATATACGCCCGGATGATAAGAATAATGTCAATCACCAGAAAAACAGCTATAAGGCAAAAAGGAATAAAAAACGTAAGAGACGGTCCGGCATGACCATTTATGACCTCACCGCGTTCAGCCGCCTGCCTTTTAGTTATATCGAACATCACAACGTCAAGTTTCATTCCCAAGAAGAAACTCCCAACCGTGGCCAGCGCCTCTGATATCAATATTAAAATCGCCATAAGTATGGTTATGACCGCTCTTTTCATAGATTTCCCCCTGTCCAAGATGTGAACGCCCGATGCCTTCCCATGACTATGGTATATTGTTTTGATATCAAATGCAAGTATTTGTTTGGAAGTCATAATGACTTGTGTTAGCGATCACCTGCTTTAGTCTTGGATATAATCTCGGACGTAATCAAAAAGCACAAAAATAGCCGCCCTGTGTCCAAACATCGACGGCTATTTAGCTAAAATGTATTTGGGCTAACCGTTTACTGGTGATACCCTTTTCTATGGTCATATTAACACAGGAAC
>JAEENL010000138.1 GCA_016283775.1 Lachnospiraceae bacterium
TTGTATGACTTTAATGAATTGTCAAGGATGGCCTGAGTTCTTCAAGGTTTTTGTCAAAATAATGAGTCACTTCGTCGGTGAAAACGTCTTCCACCGCCTGTTTTGCATCATTGTTTCCGAGTTTGGTCTTTGTCTGTCCTTCAAACTGCGGATTCGGATGCTTTATCGAAACAATAGCGACGATGCCGTTCCTTATGTCCTTGCCGTCGAAATTTTCATCCTTTTCCTTTAAGACGCCGAGCTCTCTGGCATATTTGTTCATAACGCCGGTGAGACCTGACTTGAAGCCCGTGACCAATGTACCGCCGTCAACAACGTTTATGCGGTTACAGTAGGAATTGATCTGTTCGGTGTAGGAATTGGTGTAGGTAAAGGCCACCTCCACCTCGATGTCTCCGCTCGTCCCCTCGATGTAGACAGGCTCGGGGATGAGCGTCCTGAAGCCTTCGTTGTCTCTCGCGCCGGTCTTTACAAGGTAGTTGATATAGCTCTTTATACCGTCTTCCTCGTAATACTTGGTCTCGGTGCCGTTTATCTCGTCCTTGAAATTAAGGAGCAGGCCTTTGTTAAGGAACGCCGATTCCTTTAAATGCTTTGCGATTATCTCGGGCTTGAACTCAACGGTCTCAAAGATGGTGTCGTCAGGATAGAACAGAACCTTTGTTCCGGTATCGTTCTTTGCGCATTTTCCGACCACGGGAAGCAGGCCGTTTTCAAGCTTTACGGTAGGTTGTCCGCCGTTTTCGTATTCGTCTCTGTAGATCTTCCCGTCTCGTCTTACCTCAACGGTCATCTTTTTTGAAAGAGCGTTCACTACGGACGCGCCTACGCCGTGAAGACCACCTGCTACTTTGTAGATGCTGTTTGAAAATTTACCGCCGGCGTGAAGTATGGTATAGACGACGCGCACTGCCGGTATGTGTTCCGTGGGATGAAGATCCACGGGAACACCTCGTCCGTGATCGGCGATTTCGATGCCGCCGTCCTTTTTAAGTGTCACGTCGATCCTGCTGCAAAATCCCGCAAGATGTTCGTCTATGCCGTTATCGAGTATCTCCCAGATGAGATGATGAAGTCCGCGCGTCCCGGTACTTCCTATGTACATACCGGGGCGCATCCTTACGGCTTCCAGTCCTTTAAGGACAACTATGTCACTTCCGCTGTAATTGTCTGATGCCATCATCTGTCTCCAATTGAATTTATTGCTTTAGTCGTTCAGGAATGCCCATTCAAGCATCTTCTTTGCCTGCTCCGCACAGCTTGCGCGCTTGTCGACACCGAGGACAATAACGATGTATTCCTGTCCGTTCTCATCCTTGCCCGAAGCTGCGAGGCACTGTCCGGCGTCATCGGTGTTTCCGGTCTTTATGCCGGTGCAGGTGAACTGGTCGCTCTTATAAGCATCGGTGAGAAGAAGGTTCCAGTTCTGTATCTTCACACCGTCCACGGCAAAACCTGTGGATGTTGTATATTCCGTCTTTGAAACTATGGATCTTAAGGTGCTGTTCTTCATGAACGCCACTGCAAGTTTTGCAAGGTCGGAAGCGGTGGTATAGATATCTTCAAAACCGCTGCTCATGTCTGCGCCGATCGCATTGTCAAAATGCGTGCCCATCATGCCGAGACTCTTTGCCTTTGCGTTCATCATGTCATTGAAACCGTCAAAGCTTCCGCCGACATTCCATGCAATGGTATCGGCTGCATCCGCTGCGCTCAGGATAAGCATGATGTTCAGCCAGTCCTTAAGAGGAAGCTTTGTACCCACAGGCGCGCCCCAGCAAGTCATGTCGTTATCGATACCCATGATGCCGTTTCCGTCAGCATCGGTATGGTCATACCAGCGGCGTGCATACTCAGGAAGCTCGATCTCGTTCGACACATCCATCTTTTCTATCGCCACGAGGGCAGTCATCATCTTTGTGAGAGATGCGGGGTAGCACTTGTCGTTCTCATGGCTTGCTCTTATGACATCACCGGTCTGAGCATCGACCAGCATATAAGCTTTTCCCGTAAAATTGCTGTACTGCTCTATCGACATGGACGCCGCATCACCCGGCTTAGCCGTGGGTGCGGGAGTCGCTGTAGCCTGCGGCTTGGGAGTGGGTGTTGCCGTTGCATCCGGCTTGGGTGTCGGAGTCGCTTCCGCCTTCTTTGTAGGAGTGGGCGTAGGTGTAGCGCTTCCGTCGGCCTTCTTGGTGTAATAAGCGCTCGCATAGAGCGTCTGTCCTTCATATTCGACTCTCAGCCACTCATTGCTGCATTCACCGGTCACGGTGAGCGCAGTGCCCTTCGTTACAGCCTTGTACTTGTCATACTCCGTGCCTGGTCCCTTACGAAGGTTCAGGTCGGAAGTCGTGGTCACAACATAGGAGGCAGCCTTGATCTTTACGTTTCCGAACGATCCGTCGGCTCCGGGTGTTACCGCAGCGCCCTTTGTGGGAGTGGGCGTAGGAGTCTTGGTCGGCTTGGGAGTAGGTGTTGCTGCGGCTCCTGCCTTAAGAGGCTTATCTGTGTAGTAAGAATTTATGTAATATGTTTTTCCGTCTTTTGTTACTCTGTACCACTGGTTATCGCATTCACCGGTCACTTCAAGCTCGGTTCCCTTTTTCACTGTGGTACCGATATCATACTTTGAAGCGTCGGGACCCTTACGAAGGTTCAGGTCGCTTGTGGTCTTTACCTTGTAGGAAACAGGCGTGATCTTTACGCCGCCGATCTCCTCCGTTGCAGGCTTCGGTGTGGGCGTAGGTGTGTCGGTCGCTGCAGGTGTGGGTGTATCTGTAGGTATCGGAGTGGGTGTATCCGTAGCCGCGGGAACAGGCGTATCTGTAGCCGCAGGCTTTGAAGGTGCGGTCGTGTTATCGGCAACCGCGGTCGTGGGTGTGGGAGTC
>JAEENL010000139.1 GCA_016283775.1 Lachnospiraceae bacterium
AAGTTTTTAAACATTCTCTTCATCGTTAATCCACGAAACTCGGTCCTTGAGATCATCTTGGCTTAAGAGCCGTAAATAAACCGTTTTACCTTTTAACATGACACCCACCCTAATAGCCTTTTTTCACGTCAACTATACCTGATAATGCCTCACCTTTGATCAAAGCAATGATATTCGCGATTGCACCGTCAAGGTGCGGAAGACTATCCTCAACAAACCCTGCTCTATGAGGCGATAACAAAACATTTTCTTTTTTCCAAAACTCGTGTTTGGAAGAAGGGTAACTTTGGCTTTCTCCTCTTTTAGGCGCATTCCACCAAACGTCGGAGCCAAACGCTCCAAGCTTTCCAGACTCAAGTGCATTCCAAACGGCGTCCTCATCCAAAACTGCGCCGCGAGAAACATTCACTAGTATAGCTCCGTCTTTCAGCGTTGAAATCAGATCAGCATTTATCAATCCACGCGTTTCATTTGTGAGAGGGATTGTGCAGACTACCACATCTGCTCTCGCTATAGCTTTCTTGATATCATTCCTACCATAGGCCTCCGACACGATCTCATCATCGGTATGACCTCCTGCTGCGATGATCTTTGCACCAAAAGCTTTAGTTAACTTTGCCACACGCGCCCCGATATTCCCATATCCTATAATACAAACCGTCTGCTGTCCAAGCATTTTAGACTTCAGATCAAGTGGCTCCTGATCACGATTCCAACTACCGGTGCGCATTTTTCTATCATGAAAAGAGAGTTTTTTCAACAGATCTAAAATTATAGCCAGTGTCATTTCCGCTACAGAGTCAGCGTTACTGTGTGTGTTGCAGATCGGTATGGTGCAATCCTGGGCCACAGTAAAATCAAAGGTGTCCATTCCCGTCCAAGGGACCTGGATTAGTTTGAGTTTTTTTGCTGTCCCTATGATTTTCTTTGTGACAAAAGGTCCAAGGAGAATGTCCGCGTCGTCACAAACTGAGCAAATACCGTCCTCCGAATACTCTGAAGGAACGATGATCTCATATTGTCCCTTGACAGCCAAATCCAGTCCGTTTTTGATATACTCGATGTCCCCATCGGACATTCCTCTGGTCAAAACAATCTTCATGATCAGCCCTCAAATCTGTAATTCTTCATCAGTCCTATTGCTCTTTCCAGTGTCTCCATCGGAACAGCCATTGAAAAACGCACATAACCATCCCAATCTGGTCCAAATGCTACGCCCGGTGTTGACGCAATACCTGTTTTCTTCAGAAGGTCGGCACAGAATGTGTTTGAATCTACTCCAAGATCACTAATATCGACAAAACAGAAAAAGCCGCCTTTAGGCATAACTAAGCGGAAGTGTTCCAATCCATTTATCTCTTTGCCAAAATACGCTATCCGCTTTTCCAGTTCAGCTACATACGGCCCGATATGAACAGGCTCGTTTTTATAAATAGAGCAGGCACCCACTTGTATAAATGTGCAAGTATTGGTATTTATATGCTGTTGAAGTTTGTTCATTTTTGTAATAATATCGCGCGTGCCAATAGCATATCCAAGTCTCCAGCCTGTCATCGCGTGAGACTTACTATACCCATTGCAGATGATGAGTTTATCCCTTACTTCTTCGAACTTTCCAAAGCTGGTATGTGAAGTACAATTGTAGGCCAGTTTTTCGTAAACCTCATCCGAAATCACAAATACATCATTTTCAAGAGCAAGCTTGATAATTAGTTTGACTTCCTCTCGGCTCATCACCATGCCTGTAGGATTATTAGGCGTATTTACGAGTATTGCTTTCGTTTTTTTGTTAAATGCGTTTTTTAGCCGCTCGATGTCAAGTGTAAAATCGTTCGTAAGGCATATATTTACGATCTTTGCCGATGGTTCCGCCAGTTTAACCATAGCGGGATAGGAAACATAATATGGCGAAATAAGGATTATCTCATCATCCGGTTCCAATATTGCAGCCAACGCAAAAAAAACGGCAGCTTTGATTCCCGGAGTAACAATCACATCATTGAGATCATATTGCGATCCGTAAGATTTGTTACAATCTTCTGCGATCAACTTTCTCAATTCCGGCCACCCCTGAGTTGCCGAATAGTGCGTAAAGCCCGCTTTCATAGCTTCCATAGTAGCATTGATAATATACTCCGGTGTTTGAAAATCCGGCTCGCCAAGCCCCAAGGATATTATCTCTTTTCCTTGCGCCTTCATTTCCCCTGCTGCTTGTGCAAACTTGTACGTTAACGATTCCCCCACTTCTTTTTCGAATCTCATTTTGCTTTTTCCTTCTCCTTATCACCATCATGTGTACGATTGTTGTTTATCTGCTCTTTCGATTCAGGATAGATATTTTTGCTTTTCAAAACAACAAATAACGTTTTGCAAAGTATACACAGATCAAAAAAGACATTAAACCTATCGACGTACTCATTATCGATCAAAATGCGTTCATCCCACGGTGCCGTTGTTCTTGTACGTATCTGGGCCAAGCCTGTAATCCCGGGGCGCATTTCGAAACGTTTTCTGGACCATTCGGGATAACTGTCATATCCGTCGTAGGGATAATAGACCACAGGGGGCCTAGGTCCCACTATGCTCATATCCCCTTTGATCACATTGATGAGCTGGGGTAATTCATCAAGACTTGTCTTTCTTAGGAATTTCCCTATTCTGGTTATTCTGTCATCTTCTGTTCCATAGACAAACAACCCATCGCCCTTCTTTTCTGCCCCTTCCACCATCGTGCGAAACTTAATTATCTTAAACACATGTCCGTTTTTCCCCAGTCTTTTCTGTAGAAAAAAGACGTGCCCTTTGGACGTGATTATGATTGTAAGTGAAATAACAGCAAATAGAGGCAAAAGAACAATCAGGCCTATCGTACTCCCAGTAAAATCAAATAACCTCTTTACAAACAAATTGATCTGTCTCATACAAACCTTTTTTCATGCCATTTTCCCAAGAAAAATTGAAGTGTTCCATATCTACTTGTGCCCATCACTCAAAGCACCCTCTGATCACTTTGATTATGATATCCTGCTCCTCTGCAGTCATCTTGTTATCGCTGGGCAGGCAAAGTCCTCTTGCAAATATATCCATACCAACATCGAAGCCTTCGTTCTCCCTGATGTAGGCATTACTCCTGCCTCTGCCATTGCCTGTTGCTGTCACAAACGCGTGATTTCGGTAAAACGGCTGCATATGCATGGGCTTCCAGATAGGGCGACCTTCGGCGTTGAGGTTCTTTATCGCCTCAAGGATCTCGGCAGGGCTTGATTTGCCGGGTTCGTGTTTCCAGAGTTCGTCGCGTTCTCCTCGAACGTGACCCGCCATGGCATCAGTATCTATCAGCATGCAGGAAAGCCAGTAATTCGGCTCGCTGCAGGTCTCATCAAAGGGATTCATCGTAACGGGAAGGTCCTGTAAGCCTTCTTTGTAGCGGTAGTAGATTGCTTTTTTCTGTGCAATGTGTTCGGCCAGATATGGGATCTGTCCGCGTACAACGCCTGCGACCACATTGCTCATGCGGTAGTTATAGCCGATCTCCTCGTGCTGGTACCAAGGCGCGTCTTCACGGGACTGTGTGGACCATTTGCGCGCCTTGTGGGCCGCCTCTGTGTCGTTGGTAAGAAGCATACCTCCGGTAGATCCGGTGATGATCTTGTTTCCGTTAAAGGAAATAACGGAATAATCGCCGAATGTTCCGGTCTGTTTTCCCTTGTATGTCGCGCCGAGTGACTCCGCAGCGTCCTCTATAAGCAATGCATTATGTGCATTGCAGATTTTCCCGATCTCTTCTATCTTTCCCGGAGTGCCGTAAAGATGCGCGACCACAACCAGTCTGACATCGGGGTACACCTCAAAAGCCTTTTCGAGCGCCGCGGGATCCATGTTCCAGGTCTCTCGCTCCATGTCTATGAAAATAGGCTCTCCGCCCTCATAGCAGATAGGATTGACCGTTGCACTGAATGTCGTATCGCTTGCAAAGACTTTGTGGCCTTCGAGGCTTCCGTGGCCCGCGCGGGGCATTCCGTAAAGCTTTTCACCCGCGAGTCTTATCGCAAGATGCAGAGCGGCGGTTCCCGAAGAAAGCGCTACCGCATTTTTCACTCCGATCTTTTCCGCCATCTCACGCTCTGTCACGTTTATGTTCTCGCCGACGGTCGACATCCAATTGGTATCAAATGCCTCTTGTATGTATTTGAGTTCATCCCCATGCATGGTGGGGCTTGAAAGATATATCTTTTTTTCAAAGGGTCTGATAGTGTCCATTTTATCTCTTGTCCTATACTCCGGCTGTCTTTGTCCGGCGGCATGATAAGTAGTCTTTAACTATAAAATTATAACACTTTTGACGGGGTTTTCAATAGATAAAAACGCCCTGTTCTCACTCCCCAATCCTCTTATAACACTCTGGTCTTCTGTCCCTGAAAAGCCCCCATGATAAACGCGCATCGGCGATCTCATCAAGGTCAAAGGATCCTATGAGCACTTCGTCGCCCTCGCGGGGCGCGGTTTCCATGAGTGCTCCCGTTTCGTCGGTTATAAATGACGAGCCATAGAAAATAAGCGACGATCTTTGTCCGCCGTTTTCAGAGGATGGCTCGACATCCTCTCGGCCGTAGCGGTTTGCGGCGATCACGGGGATCACGTTTGCGGCAGCATGGCCCTGCATGACGCGCTGCCAGTGGCCTGCGCTGTCGGTGTCGAGTATGGGCTCGGACCCGATCGCGGTGGGATAGAAAAGAAGCTCCGCGCCGTTTAACGCAAGGCATCTCGCGGTCTCGGGGAACCACTGGTCCCAGCATATGCCTACGCCGATCTTTCCAAAACGTGTGTCAAACACCATAAACCCGGTGTTTCCGGGCGTAAAGTAAAATTTTTCCTGGTAATAGTGATCGTCAGGGATATGAGTCTTCCTGTAAACCCCGAGCAGCTTTCCGTCGGCGTCGATCACTCCGCAGCTGTTGTAGAGCACGTTCCCGTCCTTTTCATAATAGCTCACGATGATGACTGCTTTAAGCTCCGCTGCCGTTTTTGTGAAATGCCTCATCGCATCGTTTTCATTTACCGGCTTTGCGAAAGCGTAATAGTCGTAGCGCCTCTCCTGACAGAAATACTGCCTTTCAAAGAGTTCGGGGAGAAGTATGATGTTTGCGCCCTTCCCCGCCGCTTCTCTGACCAGGCGGTCTGCGTGCTCGATATTTTCCTTCATGTCTCTTGTGCAGTTCATCTGAACCGCCGCAACAGTCACTTTTCTCAAAGCTTTACTCCTTTTTCTCACATAGGTATCTGCTGTGTGATGCAGTGTATGTTCCCGCCGCCGAGGATTATCTCTCTTGCGGGTATCGGGATTATCTTGCGGTCCGGACAGATCTCGCTTAGTATCTTTACCGCGCGCTTGTCGCTCTCCGCATTCTCTCCGCCAAACTGCGGAAGGAGGATAATTCCGTTCGCAAAATAAAAGTTCACATAGCTTGCGGCAAGGCGCTCGCCTGCTTCTCTTGTATCTTCCCCGTCCTCAAAGACAAAGCCTTCGAGCTCCTCTTGTCTGACAGTCACAGGCACATCCGGAATGGGAAGCTTGTGAACGGTAATGCCTTCTTTTTCAAGCGTTTCAAGGCATGCCTTTGACATTTCGTACTGCGGATCGCGTGTGTTATCTGTCCATGCGAGCACGACCTCGTTTTCTGCCGTAAAAGCGCAGACATTATCCACATGCTCGTCGGTCTCATCGTTATAGATGCCCCTCGGAAGCCAGATCACGCGCTCTGCTCCGAGATATGCTTTTAATCTGTTTTCTATCTCATTTTTTGTGAGTCCGGGATTCCTGCCCTTGCTCAAAAGGCAGCTTTCCGTCGTGATGACGGTGCCTTTGCCGTTTGAATGTATCGATCCGCCTTCAAGCACAAAAGGGTCTGCGTCAAGACAAGGATATCCCGTTCTGCTCAGGAACTCTTTTGCAAAAGCATCATCACGCTCCCAATGCGCATAAAGGCCATTAAAATCTCCGCCCCAGGCGTTGAAGCGCCAGTTGATACCTGCGATCTCACCGGTCTTGCGGTTCTTCACAAAGGTAGGCGCAATATCTCTCGCCCACGCGTCATCCGTGGGGATGTCAAGAAGAACGATGTTACCGCAGTCACCCGAACCATCCGCCAAGCCTGCGCCGCCTGCTTCGTTCACCGCCCCTGCGGTACTCACTTCAAGCATCCTCTCCGCAGTTTCTCTTGTCCTCTCGGACACCGCGACATACACCTTTTCAACCTTTGCAAGTTCCCTTATGATCCTCGCAAACACTTCCTGTGCAGGCCCTGCGCCGTTTCTCCATGAACCCGGCCGCTCGGGGAATACCATAATGGTTGCGGCGTGCTTCTCATATTCCGCGGGCATCGTAAAGCCGGCCGTTATTTCATCTCTCAAGACAGTCTCCCTTTAAAATCTTCGTATCCAAACTTACGTATAACCTCATAACTACCGTCCGCGTGCATGATCCCTATGTCAGGGAGCGGCATGCCGTTGAACGTGTTGTTTTTTACCATCGAATAAATGGCCATATCCTCAAAACTCAGGACATCGCCTTCTTTCAGCTTTTCATCAAAGCTGTAATCACCTATCACATCTCCCGCAAGGCAGGTCCGTGAAGCAAGCCTGCAGGTGTTTGCTTTTTCGCCGGGCTTTCCCCCAAGGAAAAGCGGCGGGCGGTAAGGCATCTCCAGGACATCGGGCATATGACAGGCCGCAGATGCGTCAAGTATCGCTATGTCGACATCGTTATGCACCACATCGCACACCTTGGTCACAAGATAGCCCGCATTCAGAGCGACCGCTTCACCGGGCTCAAGATAGACCTCCACCCCGTAACGCTCCTTAAAGTCGCGTATAGTGCGCACAAGCAGATCCCTGTCGTAATCGTCCTTTGTGATATGGTGCCCGCCTCCGAAATTGACCCATTTAAGGCCTTTCACATATTTCCCGAACTTTTCTTCAAATGCCGCAAGAGTCTTTACAAGCGGCTCCGCGCCCTGTTCGCAGAGTGTGTGAAAATGCAGGCCCTCGATGTACTTAAACACCTCCGGATCAATATCTGCGGCGCGTACACCGAGGCGGGAGCCGGGAGCGCAAGGGTCATAAATCGGAGTATCCTGCGTGGAGCATTCAGGATTTACCCTGAGTCCGAGCCCTGCCCTGCCGCACTTGTCTTTGTATTTATTTAATTGATTTACGGAATTAAAGACGATATGATCACAAATGTCTTTAAGCTCGTCTATCTCATTTTCCATGTATGCGGGTGAAAAAACATGCACCTCGCCTTTAAAGCATTCCCGTCCGAGTTTTGCTTCATAAAGCCCGCTCGCCGTGGTCCCGTCAAGATAACGTTCGATCAGAGGATACACCGCAAACGCGGAAAAGGCTTTCTGCGCAAGAAGTATCCTGCATCCGGCCTGTTCCTTCACGTTTTTCAGTATCTCCAGATTCTTTATGAGAGCCGCTTCGTCGATCACATAACTCGGTGTGTTTATCTCACGAAAAACGGGAAATTTTACGTTCACTTAAGAAACCTCCGTGTAAACTACTCAACCGTTACAGGATGCTCGTCAACGACCCACGGGAGACCGTATTTATTCAGCATATCCATGTACGGATCGGGATCGAACTCCTCAGCGTTGAATACGCCGGGCTTGTTCCATGTGCCGCCTGCGACCATTGCCGTGCCTATCATCGCAGGAACACCGGTCGTGTAGCTTATCGCCTGGGCTCCGGTTTCCTTGTAGGCTTCCTGATGATCGCAGATATTGTAGATGTATATGGTCTTTTCCTTGCCGTCTTTCTTTCCTGTAAAAATGCACCCGATGTTGGTCTTTCCCACGGTGCGGGGGCCGAGCGATGCAGGGTCGGGAAGGAGTGCCTTCAAAAACTTGATCGGTATGATCTGATGCCCCTCAAATTCAACAGGATCCGTCCTCAGCATTCCTACATTCTGCAGGCAGTTCATGTGCGTAAGGTAGCTCTGTCCGAAGGTCATGAAGAAACGGATGCGCTTGATGCCCGGGATATTCTTTGCAAGTGACTCGATCTCCTCATGATGAAGGAGATACATGTCCTTTTGTCCCACGCCCTCAAAGTTGTAAACGCGCTTGATCTCCATGGGCTTCGTCTCCACCCATTTTCCGTTTTCCCAGTAGGAGCCGTTTGCGGAAACTTCTCTTAAGTTTATCTCAGGGTTGAAGTTGGTCGCAAAGGGATAGCCGTGGTCTCCGCCGTTGCAGTCAAGGATATCGATGTAGTTGATCTCATCGAAATAGTGCTTTAGCGCATATGCGGAATAAACCTGGGTCACGCCGGGATCGAAGCCGGTGCCGAGAAGCGCGGTAAGGCCTGCTTTTTTGAACTTTTCGTCATAAGCCCACTGCCAGCTGTAATCAAAATATGCGGTGAATCCCTTTTCCTTGCAGCGCTTTTCATAGATAGCGCGCCACTCGGGGTCTTCCGTGTCCTCCGCCTCGTAGTTTGCGGTATCGACATAGTTCGCGCCCGCTTCAAGACATGCGTCCATTATCGTGAGGTCCTGGTAGGGAAGCGCCACGTTCAACACGGTATGAGGCTTAAACTCCTTCATGAGCTTTACAAGGCTTTCCTTTGAATCCGCATCAACTGTCGCTGTCGTGATGACAGCCTTTGTTTTATCTTTAAGCTTTGCGGCGAGCGCATCGCACTTTGATACAGTCCTGCTCGCAAGCAGGATTTCCGTGAACAACGGGTTCTCACAGCACTTGTGTATTGCAACGGTCGCAACTCCGCCGCATCCGATAACCATTAATTTCATCATGATCCTCCTATTTCTCTGTTTTCCTGCCTTCTTCCTCTTCAAGCAGGTCTTCCACATATCTCGGGAGCATGAAGGCTCCGGTATGCAGGTTCGTTGTGTAATACCATGTCTTTATATGCCTGTCGTTCCAGCGCTTTGCGTTCAGATCCGCTACCGGGTGGTATTTTTTGCTCGCAAATCCGAAAAGCCAGTAGCCTGAAGGACAGGTGGGGATGTGTGCCTGATACACGCGGCTTACCGGAAAGCTCCTGTAGGCCTTCCTGTGCATCGCGCGGCAGGTCTCCTCGTCTTCGTCAAAGAACGGACTTCCGTGCTGATATACCAGTATCCCGTCGTCTTTCAGTGCCTTGTAGCACGATCCGTAAAACTCCTTTGTAAAAAGGCCTGCGGTGTGTCCGAGCGGATCGGTCGAATCGCTTATTATGAGGTCGTATTCGTCTGTTTTTCCTCGAAGGAACCTCAGTCCGTCCCTGTTGTGGAGTTTTACTCTTTTGTCGTCAAGTCCGCGCGCGTTGTCGGGGAAAAATTCCCTGCAGACGCTTACAAACATCTCGTCCGGCTCTACAACGTCGATCTCCTCGATCTCATCATAGTACCCGAGTTCTCTCGCGACGCCGCCGTCACCTCCTCCGATGACCAGCACCTTATTTACGTTCGGATGCACCGCCATCGGTACGTGGACTATCATCTCGTCATAGGTGAACTCGTCCTTTTCCGAAAATATCACGCTTCCGTCAGATGTAAGAAATCTTCCGAATTCCTGCGATTCAAAAACATCTATCTTTTGGAAGTCGCTCGTTCCCGAAAACAGCTGTTTGTCCACACGGATCGACATCTTTACGTTATCCGTGTGCATTTCCGAAAACCAAAATTCCATTATACTTAGTTCATTCCTCCGTGGCTTTATTTCAGTACATTAAGCCTCTCAAGGCTTCCGTCCTCGGGTCCCTGCATAGAGCAGCCCTTTTCCTTTGCGTAAAGCGTATAGTCTATGATCTCCTTGGTGATCGTCTCACCGGGCGCAAGGATCGGTATCCCCGGGGGGTAGCACATTACAAACTCTCCGCATATCCTGCCTGCAGTCTCTCTTATCGGGACCAGTTCCTTTTCGGCGTAAAAAGCCTTTTGCGGAGTCGTCGCAACAATGGGCGCGATGTATTCCGCATTGTGTAACTGTGACTTTGGCTTTGAATACAGACGTTTTATATCCTCAAGTGCTCCGACAAGCCGCTCGATCTCCTGCATCCTGTCGCCTATGGAGATGTATGCAAGGATATTTCCAATGTCGCCGAACTCTATCTGGATGTCATATTCGTCTCTCAGAAGGTCATAGACCTCAATGCCTGTAAGTCCGATATCCCTTGTGTAAACGGAAAGCTTTGTGACATCATAATCATAGATGCTCGTTCCGTTCACAAGTTCCTTTCCGTACGCGTAATATCCGCCTATGGAGTTGATCTCGCTCCTTGCGTATTCCGCCATATCCTTGACCTTTGCAAAGGACTCGCGGCCTCTTAAAGCCAGATTTCTCCTTGAAATATCAAGGCTCGAAAGGAGCAGATAGCTTGCGCTTGTGGTCTGTGTAAGGTTTATTATCTGTTCGACATACCTTGTGTTTACATTGGGGCCGAGGAGCAAAAGCGAGCTCTGTGTAAGGCTCCCGCCGGACTTATGCATGCTCACGGCCGCCATATCGGCGCCGGCGTCCATCGCGCACATGGGAAGTTCCTCGTTAAAATACAGATGCGTGCCGTGCGCCTCGTCAACAAGCACCATCATCCCGTGCTTATGCGCGAGTTCGGTGATCTTTTTGATGTCCGAGCATATTCCGTAATAGGTGGGATTGTTTATGAGGATCGCCTTTGCGTCGGGATATTGCAAAACAGCGTCTTCCACCTGCTTAAGATCCATTCCGAGCGCTATCCCGATGTGGTTATCCACCTCAGGATTTACATATACCGGCTCTGCGCCGCATAGTACAAGTGCGTTGATGACGCTTCTGTGCACGTTCCTCGGAAGTATTATTTTGTCACCTGCCTTGCAAGCCGTGAGCACCATGCTCTGTACAGCGCTTGTAGTGCCTCCCACCATGAAATATGCGTGGGCCGCCCTGAACGCTTCTGCAGCGAGGTTTTCGGCATCAAGAATGACCGATATGGGATGGCAGAGGTTGTCAAGCGGCTTCATCGAATTCACATCGAGTCCGACACATTTTTCTCCTAGAAGCGTTACAAGTTCCGGATTTCCACGTCCTCTCTTGTGCCCTGGAACATCAAAGGGCACGACCCTCTGTTTTCTGAACCGCTCAAGTGCTTCGTATACAGGAGCGGATTTCTGTCTTTCTATGTCCATGTTCTCTCTTTCTGTTAAGTTAATGTTTTTCGCATATAAAAAAATTGCAGCGCGCTATATTTTACCACAAAAATCCGGCGCGCGCCACAATAATCATACCACAGTTTTAATACCGCTCAGATGCTGCCGTTTTCCACTTCCCCGGCAAGTCCCTCACAGCCTCTTGCTATCTGTTCGTATACCCCTGAGAAATCTCCGGTATACCACGGATCCGCGATCTCTTCCGCGCTCCCCGCAAATTCCATGAGGAGCCTGAGTTTTCCGCTTGGATCACCTCCGAAGATCCTTTGCATGTCGCGGATATTTCTCTGTTCCATGCCTATCAAAAGGTCCCAGCGGTCATAATCCGCCCTCGTGAGCTGCCGCGCTGTCTTTCCCTCACAGGAAATACCGTGCTTTGCAAGTTCCCGCCTCGCGGGCGGATAGACCGGATTTCCTATTTCCTCGCTGCTCGTTGCTGCGGACTCGATATACACTTTTCTCTCCAGCCCGCGTTTCTTTACGATATCCTTAAAAACAAACTCACACATCGGTGATCTGCAAATGTTGCCATAGCAGATAAAAAGTACTCTTATCATATTCCAAGCCCTAAAAAGCACCCTGCATAAAGCAAAGTGCTTTTATCATTCACCTAAATATCATCCGTCCCGAGCATCAGACAAGATGAAGTATCAGTCTTCCCTCGCCCTTTGCGTTCTGGTGCTGTCCGAGAAGCAGCGCCTCCTCGATTATCTGAGTGCAGGAGGTTGACACCACACGCGGCATGTGATTCTTTTTTAGTTCATCCAGCGTGATGTCAAAGCATCCTTTGAGGTTCAGGTAGAAGAAATGCTGCAGTCCCACAGTGAGCACTCTGTCATCCGCGATAGGTTCGTCATCAAGTTCAAAGCGCAGGATGGAATGTGTCGCCTGGTCGTATTCGACCACAAAGCCCTTGGAAAACTGGAAGAATTCGCAGTGTTCGCCTGCAAATACGCCGTCTCTCAGCATGTACTGTATCATATGTTTCAGCTGAGCTCCGGTCACATAGACCATATGCGCAGAGTCATCGTACGGGAAGCATTCTCTTAAGTCTCCCTTTGTGACTACGGGTCCGAGCTGTTCGTTACGGATACTTCCCGAACCGAGCAGGAAAATATCCACACCGAGCGATTCCTTCATGGTATCTGCGAAAAGGTCTCCGAGCTCTGTTTCTCTTATTCTTGTAGGGTGGGTCAACTGTCTCACAAACTTTGTGACGATCTGACCGTATTTGGCATCCGTCCTCGACTTGTATGTTCCGATAACTTCCTCGATGGAAGGGTCTCTGGGGCATGTATCCGAATTGATCGGTATAGGCTTCCATGTGAACGAGTCGATGCAGTTGTTGTCAGTGTCGACCATGATATCAAAACGGCCTATCTGGTCTGTGCCGGTGCCCGCCTGAACTATCGGGATGTTGTTTACCACCGCGGGCTCCGTGAGGAACGTGTGGCTGTGTCCGCCTATGATCACATCCACTCCCCATGAAGGATCGAGAAGCGATGCAAGCTTTTTGTCCTCTTCAAATCCTATATGTGTAAGAAGCACTGTGAAATCAATATCTGTGGCATTGTAGTAGTTGCATATCCTTCCGACTTCCTCCGCGGCATCTTCAACATTTACGAAGGTTCCGATAAGGCCGTCGGTCTTGCACTGTGCTATAACGTTCTCGGTGATGATGCCGATAAAAAGCACCTTCATGCCGCCCACTTCAATGATGTGGCAAGGCTTGAACAGACGGGCGTTATTGGTCTGAAGATGCAGGTTTGCGTTTACGATGGGGAAATCTGCGCATTTCTCAAGGAACAGAAGATGCGCAACACCGTAGTCGACCTCGTGGTTTCCGACGGTCACAACGTCGGGCGCGAGCATGTTCATGATCTGGATGGTGGAAATGCCCTGAAACTCCGAGTCGATGATCGAGCCTCTGAACATATCGCCCGCTATCGCATAGATAACGTTTTCCTCTTCGGTGCGGACCTTGTTGATATAGCCCGAGAGCAGCGAAACGCCGCCAACCAGGTTTGCGGAAACGTTCTCCTCCAGAAAATCGCCGTGCATGTCGTTTGAATGCAATAACACAAGCTTTGTCAAGTTCTTCATTTTACCTCCTCCGTGATCGGATATTTTGTAAACCCATTATGCTGTTATTATACCATTTTTATCACTGTTTGCCAACTTCGGCTATGATCCCGCCTCCGATGACATACCCCTTGTCATCATAGAAAACGGCCGACTGTCCGGGAGCCGCTGCCCTGACAGGTTCATCAAACGTGAGCTTCACCCTGTCCCCGTCTGTCATCTCGATAAAAGCCGGGGAATTGTTGTGATGATATCTCACTTTTGCCGTGCAGCGGAGCTTCTCACCTGCATTTAACCCGGGAATGCTTAAGAAATTCACGTCCCTCAAGATCACTTCCCTGTGAAACAGCTCATCCTCTTCCAGCGCTATGACGACCTCATTTTTTTCAGCATCCAGTTTTTTTACAAATACAGGGTGCCCCATCGCGAGTCCCAGGCCTTTTCTCTGCCCGATGGTATAGCAGATAACGCCCTTGTGCTTTCCGAGCACTTTTCCGTTTTCATCAACGAAATCGCCCTCACCCGGAACAGGTGCACCGGCGTTCTGCCTTATGTATTCGGCATAGTTTCCGTCGGGAACAAAGCATATCTCCTGCGAATCGGCCTTTTCAGCGACCGGGAGACCCGCATCCGCCGCTATCTGCCGCACTTCCTGCTTTGTATAGTCTCCGAGAGGCATGAGCGTTTCCGCAAGATCCTCCTGGGTGAGCCTGTAAAGCATATATGTCTGGTCTTTTGCCGCACACGCGGCTTTGCCCACGGTATACCTGCCGTTATCAAGCTTCACCACATGTGCGTAATGTCCGGTCGCGATATAGTCGGCCTGAAGCACCTTTGCCATATAGCGCATCTTTTCCCATTTTACCGCTCTGTTGCAGAGGACACAGGGATTTGGCGTGTGTCCGCAAAGGTATTCACTGATAAAAGGCTCTGTCACTTCGCGTGAAAATTCATCTATGCAGTTTACGGGATAATACGGGATCCCGAGCTTCATGGCCACACGGCGTGCGTCATCGATCTCACAGCATCTGCCCTCTTCACCGTCCGGACTCACCCACGTGCGTAGCGTGACCCCGATCGGATCGTACCCCTGCTGTTTCAAAAGATACGCGCAGACGGCGCTGTCCACGCCTCCCGACATACCGACTATCACTTTCTTTCCGGTCATATTATCTCGACGACCTCACCTATGTACATATCATGCAGGTCATTACCGCCATAGAAATTTCTGGCAATATCCTCCGGCATGTTTTCCTTTTCAAGCGTCTGCCTGAACATTTTTCTGCATACAAGTGTTACCTCTGCCTCCTTGAAGGACATGCTGTCCCCGGCTTTTACCGGAGTAAGCCCGGAGTCGTGCATCTTATCCATGTTCCTGCCCGACTTCTTGCCGAGCACTCCAAGGATCTTTCTGTATTCTTCGGGATAAAAACTGATCGTGAAAAGATCGTTTTTGTCCATATAGTCGTGAGTGAGCCTCGACTGGCGCACATAAACGGAAGCCACAGGCTTGTTCCAGATGGTGCCGAGTCCTCCCCAGCTTATGGTCATGGTGTTGAAATCATTCTCGTTTCCCGAAGTGAGCAATGCCCATTTCTTGTCAAAAAGTCCGAAAACTTCTGTGTTGAATTCCATACCGTCCTCGCTTTCTTTATCGTTTTCTTTCAAGCGGACACCTATGCCGCCATCAAGTGTAACTATACCATTTCGGGCACCTCTCGGCAATCGTTTTTTCTTGAGTGGATGATCAAAATCATATATAATACGATCTGATGAACTTCAATACCTCCCGGAGGATCCTCATGAAAAACAGCCTTAAAACTTTAAAAACTATCATCTGCGCGCTCCTGTCGCTCACACTCATGCTTTCACCCGCCGGCTGCGCCTCAGCGGGAAACACTTCCGAAAACAAAAACGGCAAGATCATGATACTCTATACAAGCGACGTCCACTGCGGTATCGACAGCCGTTTCGGATACGTCGGGCTGAAAAGTATCCGCGACACGCTCGAATCAGAGGGCTATACCACTATTCTTGTCGATAACGGTGACGCCATACAGGGTGAACCTGTCGGTACACTCACGAAAGGCCGGGCCGTGATCGACCTCATGAACGCTCTTGAGTACGATGTGGCTATCCCGGGAAATCATGAATTTGATTACGGAATGGAGAGCTTCCTGGAACTCACAAAAAGCGCTTCTTTTCCCTATGTGAGCTGCAATTTCAACAAAAACGGCGAGCTCGTGTTCAAGCCCTATGTGATCAAAGAGGCCGCAGGTAAAAAGATAGCTTTTGTCGGAGTTACCACGCCCTGCACGCTCACAAATTCAACTCCCGGTTATTTTCAGGACGGGAACGGCAATTTCATTTACGGATTTATGCAGGATACGACCGGAGAAGCAGTATACAAAGCGGTGCAGAGCGCCGTGGACAGTGCAAGAGCGGAAGGCGCGGAGTATGTATATGTTCTCGGCCATTGCGGCCTTGAGGACGAATGCAGGCCCTGGACCTATGCCGACATAATCGGGAACACGACAGGCATTGATGTCTTTTTGGACGGTCACAGTCACGACATCGAACAGATAACCATGAAAAACAAAGAGGGCAAGGCCGTCGTCCGCTCCGCCTGCGGAGCAAAGTTTGTCGCGATCGGCTACAGCCGCATCCTTGAGGACGGTACTATCGAGACAGGCATACAGAAATGGACCGACGGCGTACTTGACGGTGTCTTTTACCATGAAGAGCCCGTCATCACAGAACTTGTGAATAATATAAAAACCTCCCTCGACTCAAAGCTCGCGGAAGTGGTCGCCACCTCCTCTGTCAGTCTTACCATATACGATCCCAACGAGAAAGCCCCATCCGGAGATCCTGTGCGCATGGTGCGCCGTGCGGAAACCAATCTCGGAGATCTTTGCGCCGATGCGCTACGCGCCGCCGGTAAAGCCGATGTTGCAGTGATGAACGGCGGCGGGATAAGAAAAGACATAAATCCCGGCGATGTGACTTACGGAGATATCATCAATGTCTTCCCGTTCGGAAACCTGCTCTGCGTTATGGAAGTTACAGGCCAACAGATCCTGGACGCTCTCGAATGGTCTGTACGTTCCCTGCCCGAGGAAAACGGCGGTTTTCTGCAGGTTTCCGGAATGACCTTTGAGATCGATGCGGATCTCCCCGATTCTCCCTGCATTTCAGATGAATACGGCCTGTTCGTAGGTATCGTTGCCGGCAAAAGACGCATAAAAAATGTGAGGATCTCAGGTCTTCCCATCGATCCTCAGAAAAAATACACACTTGCAGGAATAAACTACACGCTGCTCGAACACGGTGACGGATATACCGTCTTTGACGGCGCCGCCCTGCTTCAAGACAGCGTAAGACTTGATAATCAGCTTCTTATCGATTACATCACAGAAACACTGAACGGCGTGATCGGCGCCGGTTACGAAGACCCTTACGGAAGCGGCAGGATCGTTTTCACCCCATCAGCGCCCTGACCTCATCGATCGTCGGAGGCTTCAAAGGCAGAGGGAAACGAGAGATCGCGATCCCCGCGCAAGCGCTCGCAAAGCGTACCAGTTCTTCATCCTTCATGCCGTGCAGCAACCCGTAAACACAGCCCGCCTTGAAGGTGTCACCTGCGCCGAGCGTGCTCTTTACTTCGACAGGAAACGGCTTCATACTGTGCGTCTTTTCACCACGGCGCCCGTAGAGCATCTCTTTTCCACCCTGTGTGATGATCGTGAGCCCGTCCGTGCTTTCTTTGAAGCGTTCCATCACGGTCTCAAGGGGCTGTCCCTTGTAGATCTGCTCATAGCATTCCTTTGAAACAACGTTTACCGCGCAGTTTTTATGAAGTTCCGAGTCATACGGCGTGTCTATGGTCACATACGGCACGCCGTTTTTCATGCAGAGCCGCATGGCTTCCATGGTCTGTTCTCCGAAATACGGATCTATCGCGGCCGCCTTACAGCCCCTTATGTCCTCTTCTTTGGGTATGTCCCACCATCTCTTTCCGGTGGAAAAAAGCGTTTGGAAACGCCCCATAGGTGAACGCACAAGACCTGCGATCACCACATAATCCATGACTCCGGGGTCGTCTTCCATATAGGTGAGCGAGGAAATATCCACGCTTTTCCCTTCGTAAAAAGCCTTTAACATCGGCGTAACTTCAGTACCTATCCATGTTCCCGCCATCTTCACTTTCACGCCGAGACTTGCGAGCACTGTTGCCGCGGTGCCTGTTTCCCCGCCGGGCAGAAAATAGTGCTCTTGTATCTCAGAATATTCATCGGGTTGCAAAAAACCGCCCTTAAGCAAAAACGAATGTGTGCCGAGTATCTGACCAAATAAATAGACCTCATGATCCATATCCATAAAAATATACCTCGCATCATATCGAGTGTCCGATATGACCAAGGTATACCAAAACCTATAGCCTGTCAACAGGAAACACAGGCGCTTTTCATGCTTCTTACATATTCTCCGACATGCTTCGGAGCATCCTGCCCATACTTGTCAATGATCTTTATGATCGCGGAACCCACGATCGCGCCGTCGGAAATGCCCGCCATCTTTGCGGCCTGTTCCGGCGTGGATATCCCAAAGCCTATCGCACAGGGCACATCGGTGTTTTCCCTTATCACCTGTACAATGGACGCGAGGTCCGTCTTTATCTCACTTCTCGTTCCGGTCACTCCGAGACTTGATACCACATAGATAAAGCCCGTTGCTTCCTTTGCGATCATAGCTATGCGGTTTTCGGAAGTCGGTGCTATGAGTGAGATCAGATCAACGCCGTACTTATCGCAAAGCGGCTGAAATTCCTCCTTTTCCTCAAACGGCAGGTCAGGCAGGATGAGTCCGTCGATCCCGATTTCTGCGCATGTTGAGATGAATCTTTCCGCGTCGTAAGAAAACACAACGTTCGCATATGTCATGAAAACCATAGGGATCGTGACATCCTTGCGAAGATCCTTCACAAGGTCAAAGATCTTGTCGGTCGTTGTGCCCGCCTGCAGAGCCTTTAAGTTTGCGCCCTGGATCACGGGTCCCTCCGCCGTGGGATCCGAAAACGGGATGCCGAGTTCTATGAGGTCTGCGCCGTTTGCGGACATTTCCCGGACTATGGCCGCGGTCGTATCAAGATCCGGGTCTCCGCATGTCACAAAAGGAATGAACGCTTTTCCGTTTTCAAATGCCTGACTAATCTTACTCATGGATGTCCTCCCCTCTGTAACGCGCGATCGCGGCGCAGTCCTTGTCGCCTCTGCCTGATATGGTGATCACTATTATCTTGTCTTTTCCCATTTCGGGCGCCATCTTCATCGCATAAGATACCGCATGCGCCGATTCTATCGCCGGGATGATCCCCTCTGTCTTTGCCAGATATTCAAAGGCGTTCACAGCCTCCTCATCTGTCACCGGAACATATTCCGCTCTTCCGATATCGTGAAGATATGCGTGCTCGGGCCCGATACCGGGGTAATCAAGTCCTGCGGAAATAGAGTAAACAGGCGCGATCTGGCCATATTTATCCTGACAGAAATATGACTTCATCCCATGGAAAATGCCAAGGCTTCCGGTGTTTACGGTAGCGGCGGTCTCAAAAGTGTCAATGCCCCGTCCCGCTGCCTCACAGCCTATCAGCCTCACGCTCTTGTCATCTATAAAGTGATAAAAGCTCCCTATCGCGTTGGATCCCCCTCCGACGCAGGCTATCACAGCATCGGGAAGTCTCCCCTCTTTTTCAAGGATCTGTTCTTTGATCTCCTTTGAGATCACTGCCTGAAAGTCGCGAACTATTGTAGGGAAAGGATGGGGCCCCATTACAGAACCAAGGCAGTAATGCGTATCGGCGATCCTCGACGTCCACTCGCGCATTGCTTCGGAAACCGCGTCTTTAAGAGTTGCCGTGCCGGTCTTCACAGGTATCACTTCCGCTCCGAGAAGCCGCATCCTGTACACGTTTAAAGCCTGACGTCTGGTGTCCTCTTCACCCATGAACACCACGCACTCCATTCCCATGAGCGCCGCAGCGGTCGCAGTCGCAACGCCGTGCTGTCCTGCGCCGGTCTCTGCAATGAGTCTGGTCTTTCCCATCTTCTTTGCAAGAAGAGCCTGTCCGAGCACGTTGTTGATCTTGTGAGCGCCTGTGTGGTTCAGGTCTTCGCGCTTCAGATATATCTTTGCGCCGCCAAGATCTTTTGTCATTTTCTCCGCATAGTAGAGTCTTGACGGTCTTCCCGCATATTCATTGAATAGTTCGGAAAGTTCTCTGTTAAAATCGGGATCGTTTTTATATCTCTCGTAAGCTTCTTCCAGCTCGATCACGGCATTCATCAGTGTTTCCGGGATATACTGCCCGCCGTGTATGCCAAATCGTCCTTTGGGATTAGTCATTCTGAGCCTCCTTGTCATTTACTTCGGCCCTTGCCGATGCCGCAAAAGCCTCCATCTTTTTTCTGTCCTTCATGCCGTCTGTCTCGATCCCAGAACTTACATCAAGTCCACAGGGATGAAGCTGTTCCACTGCTGCCTGCGCATTTCCGGGCTCAAGCCCTCCCGCGAGAAAATACGGCCTTTTTACGTTTTTAAGGACCGACCAGTCAAAGGTCGTTCCGGTGCCTGCGCCGGAGTCAAGCAGAATCATGTCGGCAGACGATCTCTCGGCAGCCTCCGCATCCTCGTGTGTTTTTACACGAAATGCCTTTATCACAGGCTTCCCGGAGGTTTTTTTAAGCTCCTTTATATATTCCTCACCCTCATGTCCATGAAGCTGCGCTATGTCAATGATGCCTTCCTTGAGCAATTCTGCGACTTCCTCCAAGGGCGCGTCCACAAATACACCGACCGCCTTGATATGCGGTGAAAGCATGCTCTTAAGCTCTGCAGCCTTTTCACGTGTCACATGGCGCCTGCTTTTTTCCGCAAAGACAAAACCTATGTATTCAGGCTTTATCTCATTTACCGCTTCAATGTCCGAAGGCCTTGAAAGACCGCAGAATTTGAGCTTTGTGCCTTTTAAGCTCTGCAGTTTTGCCCTCTTGTCATCTGCCCGCATAAGGGTCTCGCCGATCAGCACGGCATCCGCCCCTATCTCACGGAGCTTTTGAACATCCGAAGCACTTTTCACGCCGCTTTCGGATACAAACAGGATATCCCGCGGTATGAGTTCTCGAAGCCTTCTGCTGTTATCCGTATCGACCGTAAAATCCTTGAGATTTCTGTTGTTCACTCCTATGATCCTTGCGCCTGCGTTTATCGCGCTTTTGACCTCCGCCTCGTTATGTGCTTCCACAAGCGCGGAAAGCCCAAGTGAATCGCATATCCCTATGTATTCTTTAATCGTCTTTTCGTCGAGTATGGAGCATATCAGAAGCACCGCGGAAGCGCCGAGGACTTTTGCATCATAGATCATGTAAGGGGCTACGGTAAAATCCTTTCTGAGGCACGGCACCTGCACATTTCCCGCGATCTCACGCAGATACTCATTGCTTCCCAGAAACCACTTTGGCTCCGTCAGCACGGAAATGCAGTCAGCACCTGCGTCTTCGTATTCCTTTGCTATCTGCAGATAAGGGAAATCAGGTGCGATAAGACCCTTCGACGGTGATGCCTTTTTACACTCGCAGATAAAGGAGATATCCTCCTTCTTAAGGGCCTTTTCAAATTCAAAATTCCCTTTGGGCATTGCTTCCGCCTTTTCCTTTATTTCCCTTAACGACACTCTTTTCTTTGCTTCTTCCACGCGTTCGCGCGCATGTTCCGCAAGTTCGTCAAGAATAGTCATATCAGGCCTCCGGTCGGTTGCTCGCTTCGATAAGTTTTTCAAGTGTCTCTGTCGCTTTTCCGGAATCGATGATCTCTGCGGCAAGTTTTACGCCTGCTTTAAGATCTTCCGCTTTTCCGCCAATGTAGAGCGCAGCGCCTGCATTCATAAGTACCGCGTTCCTCTTAGCTCCCTTGTCGCCGCGAAGGATGCTGCGTGTGATCTCGGCATTTTCTTCAGGTGTGCCGCCCTTAAGGTCTTCCTTAGTGCAGCGCTCAAACCCGAAATCTTCGGGCTTTATCACATATGTCTTGTACCATCCGTCGCGTATCTCGCACACAGTCGTGGGAGCGCTTAAGGATATCTCGTCAAGTTTCTCCTGCCCGTATACCACCATGCCGCGCTTCACGCCAAGCTCTATGAGCACTCGGGCGAGAGGCTCCACAAGATAATCATCATATACACCGAGGAGCTGCATTGTGGGAGAACCCGGATTTGTGAGCGGTCCGAGGATGTTGAACACCGTGCGGAAGCCGAGTTCCTTACGGATCGCGCCCACATATTTCATGGATGTGTGATATTTCTGGGCAAAGAAGAAACACATTCCCACTTCATTAAGGAGTTCAATGCAGCGCTCGGGGCTCTGCTGGATGTTTACGCCAAGCGCCTCAAGGCAATCCGCGGTGCCGCACTTTGAAGAAGCCGCGCGGTTTCCGTGTTTTGCGACCTTTATGCCTGCAGCGGCCGCAACAAGCGCGGAAGTGGTGGAAATGTTAAAGCTGTGCGCTCCGTCACCGCCCGTTCCCACGATCTCAAGGAGATCCATTCCTGTCTCCACCTTTGTAGCGTGTGCTCTCATGGCTGCGGCGCATCCTGCGATCTCGTCAGTTGTCTCCGCCCTTGCGCTCTTTGTGGAAAGCGCCGCGAGAAAAGCCGCATTCTGCGTTGCCGAGGTCTCTCCGCTCATTATCTCGTTCATCACGGTGTACGCCTCATCATACGTAAGGTCCTCTTTGTTCACGATCTTTACGATTGCTTCTTTGATCATTGTTGTGCCTCCTTCTTCAGCCTTCATAGATCATATGTTGTCTTGTCTGCTTTATGAAATTTTTAAGTATCTGCTTTCCTTCGGGTGTAAGTATCGACTCGGGGTGGAACTGCAATCCGTAAATGGGATATCCTCTGTGCTGCACCGCCATCACCTCGCCGTCGTCCGTCTCCGCGACCACCTTGAATTCCTTTGGGAGCGTGGCCGCGTCCGCCGCAAGGGAATGATATCTCGCAACCTTTGTCACCTCGGCGCACCCGCGAAACAGCGGGCAGTGCGGATCGAGTTTTACTTCGGATTGCTTTCCGTGCATCAGTTCCTTTGCGTAGGTAATGGTCGCTCCAAACGCCGCGCATATGGCCTGATGGCCGAGGCACACGCCAAGCACCGGGATCTCCTTCCCAAGCGTCCTCGCAACTTCGATGATAACTCCCGCGTCTTCCGGCCTTCCCGGTCCCGGTGAAAGGATGATGCGCGAAGGGTTCAGGCTTCTTATCTCTTCCACCGTCATCTCATCGTTTCGTATGACTTTGATGTCGGGCTCTATCTCTCCGATATACTGGTAGAGGTTATAGGAAAAACTGTCGTAATTGTCTATGAGCAAGATCATACGTCATCCTCCTGAGCCATTTTCAATGCTTTAAGCGAGGCTCCCGCTTTGTTCAGACACTCTTCAAATTCCTTTTCCGGCACGGAATCTGCAACGATCCCCGCTCCGCTTCTCACAAACACCTTGCCGTTCTTCTTGTAGGCGATGCGGATCGCGATACAGGTGTCCATGTTACCCGTAAAATCTATATACCCTATGGCCCCGCCGTAAATGCCGCGCTTGTTGTTCTCCAGTTCTCCGATAAGCTGGCAGGCTCTGATCTTTGGCGCTCCGGACAACGTTCCTGCAGGCAGCACCGCTTCTATCGCATCCAGCGCGTCCTTGTCCGGCCTTATCTCGCCGCGCACTGTCGAGCCAATGTGCATCACATGTGAAAAACGCTCGATCGTGTGAAGCTTTTCCACCTGAACGGTGCCAAAGCGGCTGATCTTTCCGAGGTCATTACGTCCCAGATCCACAAGCATGTTGTGTTCCGCGAGTTCCTTTGAATCCGCAAGAAGCTCCGCTTCCAGGGCTTTGTCTTCCTCTTCCGTTTTTCCTCTCGGTCTTGTTCCCGCGAGCGGAAACGTGTGGAGCACTCCGTTCTCAAGCTTTACCAGAGTCTCAGGTGACGCCCCCGCCACCTCCACATCCGTACCCGAAAAATAAAACATATAAGGCGACGGATTGATCGTACGCAGTACTCTGTAGGTATTCAGGAGACTTCCTTCAAACGGCGCGCTTAGCCGGTTTGAGAGCACTATCTGGAAGATATCTCCTTCAAAGATGTGGTGTTTCGCCTTTTCCACCATTTCGCAAAACTGCTCTTTGTCAAAGAGCGGCGTGACCTCTCCGAGAAGCCTTCCGCCGGGTTCATCTTTCTTTTCCCCATGTTTCAGAAGATCGGCCATGTGCTTCAGTTCCATGACTGCCTTGTTGTAGCCCACCTCCGGCTCTTTGAGCGACATATTCGCGATGAGTATTATCTTTTGTTTCAGATGGTCAAATGCGATGACCTTGTCAAAGAGCATAAGGTCCACATCTTTAAAAGCCTCGCTGTCCTCAGCCTCGTATCTTACGCTTGGTTCGCTGTAGCCCAGATAGTCGTATGAAAAATATCCGACCAGGCCTCCCGTAAACGACGGCAGATAGTCAAACCGCGGGCTCTTGTACTCCGCAAGTATCTGCCTCAACGACTCGGACGGGTTGTCTGTCCTGAATTTCAGGTTTCCCATCCTCATCTCGCCGTCAACACAGGTGATATCCATCTCGGGATCATATCCCAGAAATGTGTAGCGCCCCCATGTTTCCCCGGTCTGCGCGGACTCGAGCATGTAGCAGTGAGTGGATACGTTTTTAAGTATCCTCATCGCTTCAATGGGTGTGATGAAGTCAGAAAGGATCTCGGTACTGACGGGAAGCACGTTATACTGTCCTCCGTCTGCGATGTTTCTCACGTCTTCAAGATCAGGTAAAATGTTCATCGTTGTCCTCCTTGATACTCTTCTTTGTGCTACCCCGCATCTGCGATGCGGGGCCATCTCGCGTACAAAAAAGTCCTTGACAGTAGTTTTCTGTCAAGGACGAATATTTACAATATCCGCGGTGCCACCTCGAATTCACGTGTTTCACGTGCGCTTAGCAGGATACAAACATATCCCCGGCATATGACGTCTGCCCAAACGTCGCAGAATACTCCGGGGGTGTCCCGTTTGACTGCGCCCTCCGCGGTCCATTTGACAACTTGTTTCTTACCTGCATCTCAGCATCGCAGGCTCTCTGTAGAGGCATCATTGCCGTTATCTCCGCTTCAACGGTTTAGCATATTAAATTGGTTGCATTCTACCATTATGTTTCCGGCTTGTCAACAAAAATTTTTTATTTTTACTGATCCGTAAAGGAATACACTTCTCTCTTGGCGTTCTCATAGGTGATCCCGGCTCTTTCAAAGAGTTCGGTGACAGTCACAAATTCAAAGCCCTTTGTTTTAAGCGTGGGTATGATGGTGTCAAGCGCCTCCACGGTGGCGTCGTTTCCTTCAAAATCGTGGAGAAGTATCACTGCCCCGTCTCTTGCGCCCTCAATGGCTTTTTTTGCCCTTGTCTCGGCGCTCGCGTCAGGGATCCAGTCGTCACATCCCACTCCGCTGATAAAGATCAGCGGGATCGCATCGTACATATGGTCGGCCACAGAAATGTAAGGCGGCCTGAAAAACTTTGGTTCTTTTCCTGAGATCTCCACGATCCTTCGTGTGGTTTCCGCGATCTCGGCTTTTATCTTTGTCTCACTCATCACCTTCATGTCGGGATGTGTGAGCGAGTGATTCTGTATGTCGCATCCCATCGCAAGCTCTTCACGGATTATCTCCTCTCTCTCGGGTGTCATGTGGTCCCCGATAAGGAAAAAGCTTGCGACAACACCGTATTTCTTGAGTTTTTCCATTACCTGCCTTGAGGTATGGTCGGACGGCCCGTCGTCAAATGTAAGGGCAATGTACTTTTTATCATCCATGATGTATCTCCGTTCGTTTTGGCTATTATGTGTCCCATGGACCACATGCCAAAGATTATAACATAATCGCACGGAAATTCAATCTTCTTCGATATTTCTGACAACACCCGCAAATAATATCGAACCGTCATATCCTTTAAGGATGAACAGGAAAGGTCTGTCAAATGTGATATCCAGCTTTTCTTTGGGCATGGATTGTCCTGACACCTCGATAGCCGTATACGCAGCGCCTTTCACACCGTCTTCGTCGATCTCAAGGAGCGCGGCGTGTTCTGCCTGACTTACGTATATCTCATCAGACTCTGTGGTGAGAGGTGTGAAATCAGAGATATTTTTGTCAAAGGCATCCGTGATCCCGAGTTTTTTCATGGTCTCGACGAGATCGGTCTTTGCGGACACTTTAAACTTAGGCAGTGAAAGTGTGATGATGCAGTGGTTGTAAAGCCCTTCGGATATCGCAGTGTCGTGATTCAACGTCATGAACACATCAGTATCGTAAAGGAGTTCTTCCACTTCCACCCCTTCATCGGGCAGGAAAAAGAACATGCTCGCGTTATCACTGAGTCCAAGTCTTATCGCCGTAAACTTATCAGAACCGTATGCGTCTCCCATATAGGACCTGTGCATCATGTCCGCATTGCTGTCTCCGTTCCTGCCGTGGAATGTGCCCTTTGTGGTCTCTTCGGCCTTAAACATGTAAGTCCATACTGCCTTATAATACAGTGTTGAAAGGATCTCGAGGATCGCTTTCTCATCGCTCTTAAGGTCTTTCACATAGTCGCTTAAGAGTCCTTTTGTATTTTCATCGACCCAGTGCCTCAAAGCCTCATCAAATGCCTCCGTACCGGGCCTCCCGTAAAACGAGGATGCGTAATACTGCTCTGCAAGCGTATTCAGGGTCTCCGGTACATACTTTGAGTCGTCGGAAAGCCAGATCGAATTTGCAAGTACACAAGTCCCCAAAGGCGAATCGTTATAGTTACTCTCCCATATGGCTTTTATATTTTTTCTGAGAGCCTGCACATCGGACACACCAAGCATATCAAGTATCTGCCGTCTGGTGTTTCCGTCTGTGACCTCTGCCAACATGGAAAATGCGATATACATATTGACAGGAGAACATACGGCGCTGTCATCACCGTTTCCGAGCAG
>JAEENL010000140.1 GCA_016283775.1 Lachnospiraceae bacterium
GGTTGGTCTCGGACACGGAAATCTCGGAAAGATGCTCCTTGAAGAGGACACAGAGTGCTTCGCATTCCTTGCAGGACACGAGTCATTCGCTGCTGCTGAGGGTGCTATCGGTATCGCAGAGAAGGCAAACAAGGTTCGTCAGAAACCCTTAAGAGTCATCCTCAACGGTCTCGGAAAAGACGCAGCGCAGATCATCTCCCGTATCAACGGCTTCACCTATGTTGAGACAGAGTATGACTATTTTACAGGCGAGGTAAAGGAAGTATTCCGCAAGTGCTATTCCAAGGATCCCGAGTCACCCCGCGCAAAGGTAAACTGCTACGGCGCAAACGATGTTCAGGAAGGCGTTGCCATCATGTGGAAGGAAAACGTTGACGTTTCCATCACAGGTAACTCCACAAACCCGACACGTTTCCAGCATCCCGTTGCAGGTACATACAAGAAGGAGCGCGTTGAGGCAGGAAAGAAGTATTTCTCTGTTGCATCCGGCGGCGGCACAGGCCGTACACTCCATCCCGACAACATGGCTGCAGGTCCTGCTTCCTACGGTATGACAGATACCATGGGACGTATGCACTCTGACGCTCAGTTCGCAGGTTCTTCATCAGTTCCCGCTCACGTTGAGATGATGGGTCTTATCGGCGCAGGTAACAACCCGATGGTTGGTATGACTGTTTCTGTTGCGGTTTCTATCGAGGAAGCAGCAAAGGCAGGTAAGTTCTGATAAAACGGGTACAGGTCGAAAGACTGTGATAATATTCATTGAAAGGCGTGGCTTTGGTCACGCCTTTTTTGGAATGAGGTAAGGCATATCGATACAACGACTTTCCAAATAATCGATCTGGTCATGCAGACGATATATCTGCCTGCTCATCTGTGGTTTATATTCAGGCTGATAAAATGGAGGACGCCGTCACCTGTTTCAAGGTGGTTCATCGTACTCGTTTTTGGTCTGTGGGGTATCGTTTTCGGCAGTTTTACGGAAACGATGCTTTTGCTGTTCTTAAATAACAATGCCATCTACACTTTCGGTGTCTCATACCAGCTTATCTCAACACTTGCCGCGACCATGGCTTTTCTCATATGGAACCTGTATGTCGCGGGAAATGTCACGATCGTGGAAAACAAAGCTTTCCGTGCATTTATATATATGATCTCTCTTTTGGTTGCGCTCACTGTCGCCACCGACCCGCTGCATCACCTTTTTTACGAAAAGCTCGTGCTCGGAGAACCCGTGATCCATGGAAAACTTTTCATACCCTGTGTGCTCATCGTTTACGGTATGCTTTTTTCGGGATGGATCATTTCGCTTGTGCATATCGTAAAAAACGGAGAGGACAAGCTTAAACGTGCGCTGATCTTTTCGATGTATCCGCTGCTCCCGGGAATTGCGAACCTTATAAGATCACTCACAGGATTTACTCTGATAGATGTAAATCCTGTCGTTATGACTGTCTGCATATTCTGCCTTTATTCGATGGTCTTTAAGGACAGATATGTGAGCATCCTGCCGGCTTCGATAGAACAGGCTCTTGAACAGACGGAAAGCATTGTCTTTACTGTCGATAAAAAGACGGGAAGGACCTCATATGCCAACAAAGCGGCAAGAGAGCAGTATTCCGGAGCCGTACAGGGAATGACCAAGGCTGTAAGAAATGCCGGAGAGCAGTTTGAAGCTGCGTTCGGAGGCCGTTTTTTCAAAGTGAACGTATCCGATATGCAGGATGAACTGCTGGTCACCGCAACGGATCTGAGCGAGATAAAAAAACAGCAGGAAGCGCTTCTTTCACGGATAAAAGAGAGCACCGACATCTTGAACGACCTTGAAGAAAAAAAGAGGAACATCGATGCGTACATTGATTTTCTCTACAAGATACCAAACTTAAAAGAAAAATGGGAAATGTTTTCCGCGGCGGAAGAGGAGTCAAAGGAAGCATTCCGCAAGATGGAGAGTAATCTTAAAGCGGCTCTTGACAAGGAAAAAGGCTCAGAGACACTGCTTAACGAGAACCTTCTGATATCGGAAAAGACCATCGGTAAGATCAGAGAAGCGGTCGCACTTCTGAGGGAGGACATGTGATGAAAGATCTGAACAACCTTTTTAAACACATGCCTGACACCGTCGCGATAACGGATGCGTACGGCTATGTCCTTGATCTCAACAGAAACGATACCGTAAAAGGATTAAATAAAGGACTGAGGCTCACAAAACTGGTCCCGGACATGTTTTCCGAAAAAGTGAACAATATCAGGATTGATGATGCAGTGTACAAATGCGTCACTTCTCCGGTAAAAAGCCAGGACCACATCCTGGGATACACCGTGATCTTCACCGATATTACCGAAGAGGTGAGACTTGAGCGGCAGAATGAGGAGAGGCGTAAAGAGCTGGAGGCCCTTACGGAAGCAAAAAAAGAGGCAAACAGGAAGCTCTCCGATTACGTGATCGAAGTAAAGAACCTTTCCGACTATGCGGAACAGCTCAGGATCGCGCGCTCGATACATGACGACTCGGGACATGCGGTGACCGAGATACACACGATCTGCCGGATGTGCCTGGAGCTACTGGACAAGGATATCCTGGCCTACAGAGAACTCATAAACGAGGGCATAAAGATCTGTAAAAAAGCCATGTCCGGAAGCGGAGACGATGACTATTCTTCACTGAAGGACCTGTTAGATGTCTTTGTGAAACGAAGCTCTTTCCCTGTGAACGTGAAACTTTGCGGCACGGAACCGTCATTCATGAAGAAAAGATATGAGATAGTAAGCCGGATACTAAAGGAAGCCTATCACAATACCCTTGAGCATTCGCTCGCGGATTCCATGGATATAGAGGCAGAAGGCGACAACAGGAGCTTTTTGCTTACGGTAAGGGACAACGGCAGTTTCAGGGGCCCTTTTGAAAAAGGCTTCGGACTAATGGCAATGGAGGATTATGTCAGGGCCTCGGGCGGTGAGATACGATTCCTTACCGAAGAGGGCAAAGGTTTTGGCGTGGAAGTGCGCTGGAGGGAGCATGAAAGATAAGATAAAGGTGATACTTGCCGATGATCACAAAATACTGCTTTCGGGACTTAATATGCAGATAGCATCCTGGGAAGAGTTTGAAGTGGCGGGGATGTGCGTAAACGGGAAAGAGACTGTCGAGGCATGTGAAAAAGAGGTCCCCGATCTGATCCTGATGGATATGCAGATGCCTGTGCTTACGGGGTATGAAGCGACAAAGATTATAAAGGAAAAGCATCCTGAGGTGAAAGTGGTCGCGCTCACGACCTTTGACGATCACGAGACTGTGGAAGCCGCCATAAATGCCGGATGCGACGGATTTCTCCTAAAGGTGTCCGACCCTGAACAGCTGAGATCTGCACTTCATTCCGTGATGGGCGGCATGAATATCATGGATGCCGGCGCCATGAAGCACCTTCGCCAAAAGGAGAGCGTGGGGGAGTTTAATGACAGGGAGCTTACTGTCCTTAAGCTTGTGTGCGAAGGGTATACAAACAAAGAGATCGCGGGAGTATTGTCTCTCCAGCCCGGGACCGTAAAAAACATAGTATCTATGCTCCTCAGCAAGACTTTGTGCGTAAGCCGCGCGGACCTTACAAGATATGCCTACAAAAACGGTCTGGTGGATCTGAAATAAACACAAGATTATCTGTAAATAGTGCCGAATGGAATGACTATCGGCACTTTTTTTATGTGTATCATTTCGTTATGATGGTCATAGCGCCTGAAAGGCTTTGAAGGGAGGTATATTTATGGGGATGTTTTCAAACTATTTTAACGCTCCGGGATTTACCGATGTTTTCCCGGAATGGAACTGCGGTGGTAGTGAATACGAGATCCAGGTCGGAGAATCAAATGACAAAAACGGGAATCCGTATGTATTTTTCAACTGCGACTGTGAGGAGGAGGACCTGGGACGGTACATATCTGTGCTTGAAAGCAATGGATTTTCCCGCGATCCGGTTTATTCCGACAAGTGGTTCAAGGCCGTCGGCGGTAAAAAGTATGTGGTAGACATAACAGACGCGTTTGCGTCCGGTGGGATGTGCATCTGTCTGTATACTGATTGAGTGGAGGAGAGAAAATGAAAAAGATCACGGCATTTTTGACAGTGATGGCGATCGTATGCTGTCTTGCGGCATGCGGAAAAGCAAGTGACACGGGAAACAGCGGGAACAGCTCGTCTTCCGGAAACAGCGGAACGAGCCAGCAATCAGGAAACGGAAACGCATCACAAACAGGAAATTCATCGCAAACCGGCAATGCATCACAAAGCAGCAATACGGCTGAGCCCGCAAAGCTCAACGGAAAGATCGACATCATCGATCTTGATGACAGGGATGCGTCCGTCCTTCGTGGTGTGAGGATCATAGGAAACTGCGCAGGCAATTATGACAATATCAATGGAAAAGAATCTTCTCTTAACGATGTACGCTGTATTTTTGAGCTGAATGAGTGGGTCGATTTTTATCCGGATACCGACGCGGAGTATTATCTCCGTGTCTGGATACTGAAACACCGTGACGACAAGGAATACTACAATAAATGCAAATTCTCGGATCTTATGCCGAGTTTCGTCAGCTTCTGTGACCTGCATTATCCTGTTGACTCCGATACGCCGGAAGACTGGCCCTGGGGCAGTTTTTACCTTAATCCGGATGACTGTGAACCGGGATATTATGATTTTGTTTTCACCTATGAAGGAAAAGCGATAGGTGTTCTTATGACACGTTTCTATAAAAGCGCGGAACTCGGCGAGAAATCAGGCGCGGAGCTTGAGGCGCTGATGCACGAATGAGTTGTTGTAAAATGAGGAGGTTTGCGGTATAGTTTTGGCATAGAAAAAATTTTTAAAAAATGTATTGACTCTGACACTGTGTGAGGGATTATTGTAGTGATGAGCTCAGAAACAATCCATGGAGGTAGGTTCAAATGCTAAAGATCGGAGATTTTTCAAAATTATCCAGGGTCAGCATCAGGATGCTCCGTCACTACGATGATATAGGTCTTCTGAAACCGGCGGAAACGGATGAGTTTACGGGATATCGTTATTATCGTGAGGAACAGCTTTTTATCATCGGCAGGATCACGTCGTTAAAGGATATGGGATTTTCGCTCGCGGATATCATAAAGATCCTTGACTGTTACGATGACAAAGAAAAGATGGAAGCTTTTCTTTCCGAAAGGCAGAAGGAACTTAAAAAACTGTCGGAAGAGACGGATTACAAGCTGATGCTCCTGGAAACAGCCCGAAAGAGGCTGAGGAAGGAGCAGAAAATGAGTTTTGATGTAACAGTAAGGACAATACCGGAGCGTTATGCGGCTACAGTGCAGATGGTGGTACCTCATTATGAGGATGAGGGAATGCTTTGGAGTACCATGATGGGAGAGTGCGGAAATCTCATTCCGTCGGAGCCTTGTCTTTCGGCCGCCGAATTTCTGGACGATGAGTTCAAGGAAGAAAATGTGGAGATAGTAGCGTGGATGACGGTAGCTGGTTCTTATGCGGACACGGAGCATGTGAAGTTTAAAACGCTTCCTGCGGTAAAAGTGGCAAGCTGTGTGATCAAGGGAAGCTATGAGCAGATGGGAGAAGCATACGCGACTGTGGTTTCCTGGATCAAGGAGAACGGCTACAAGATGAAAGGGCACATGTTTAATATTTATCATGTGAGTCCCGCGCAGACGAAAAATCCGGATGAGTACATTACAGAGGCTTGTTTCCCTGTGGAGTAGGATGTCATGCATTTTGTTGATGCCAAAGGAATATTGACCGCTAACGGCGGGCACTGCGGAATGAATATCTACAGGGGATGCTCTCACGGCTGTATCTACTGCGACAGCAGGAGCCGGTGCTATCAGTTCACGCATGCTTTTGAAGACATCGAGGTAAAGCGGAATGCTCCGGAACTGCTGGAAAAGGCCCTTAAGTCAAAACGAAGCAAGTGCATGATCGGGACGGGCGCGATGTCGGATCCTTACATGCATTGTGAGGCGGAGCTTGGGCTTACAAGGAAATGTCTGGAGATCGTTAAAGAGTATGGTTTTGGAATCGCGATCCAGACCAAGTCGGATCTGATCTTGCGGGATATTGATCTGTTGGAAGAGATAAACGCATCGGCGAAGTGTGTGGTGCAGATGACTCTCACGACTTATGACGACGATCTGTGCAGACTGCTGGAACCGAATGTCTGTAACACGAAGCGCCGCATCGAGGTGCTGGAAGCCATGGCAGAGCGTGGGATCCCGACAGTAGTCTGGCTGTCTCCGATCCTGCCGTACATAAACGACACCGAGGAAAACATAAGAGCAATACTGCGCGAATGCGTCCGGGTGAAAGTAAAGGGCATTATCTGCTTCGGAATGGGAGTCACTCTGCGCGAGGGTAACCGGGAATATTTCTATGCCGCGCTTGATAAGCACTTCCCGGGACTCAGGGACAGATATATAAGAAACTACGGTGACAGCTACAATGTGCCGAGCCCGTACAACAACAGACTTATGAGTGTATTTACCGGTATATGCCGCGAAAACGGCATACTGTACAGTCCCGGGGATTGCTTTGCGTATCTGAACGAATTTCCCGAACATCACGAACAGATGTCGTTCTTCTGAAAGGTCCGGTGATAAAATGAAAGAAAATATCATATATGATGTGCTGGTCATCGGTGCGGGAGCTGCGGGAATGTTTGCCGCAGTCACAGCCGCGGAGAACGGTGCGTCTGTCATAATAGCTGAGCGTAACGAAAAGGCCGGCAGAAAGCTGGCCATAACCGGAAAGGGCAGATGCAACGTCACAAACAACAGTGATGTTGAAACGGTAATGAATAATCTGCCGAAGAATCCGAAATTCATGTACAGCGCGCTGAACGCTTTCCCGCCCTCGGAGGTAATGAATTTTTTCGAGCGTGAGGGCGTACCGCTGAAGACCGAACGCGGAAACCGTGTTTTCCCGGTATCGGACAAGGCTTACGACATCGTGGATGCGCTTTACAATAAGCTGAAAAAGCTGGGTGTGAAGATACTTCATACGCGCGTGACCGATATATGCACCGGAGAAGGCCGCGTTACCGGCGCGAAAACGGAGAACGGTCAGATATCCGCGCGAAATGTCATAATAGCGACCGGCGGACTTTCATATCCCGTGACAGGCTCGGACGGTGACGGCTATGAGTTCGCAAGGAAACTGGGACATACGGTCACGAAGATAAAGCCCTCGCTTGTGCCGCTTGAAACCAGGGGCGGCTGTGCGGAGATGATGGGGCTTTCGCTGAAGAACGTACCACTGAACATATACGAAAAAGGGAAGAAGAAACCTGTATTCCGGGAACAGGGCGAAATGCTGTTCACGCACTTCGGCATATCAGGACCGCTGGTGCTCAGCGCAAGTTCGCTTATGGGCGAGATAACGGAAGGAAAATATACCGCGCAGATAGATATGAAGCCGGCGCTTGATGCCGCAACGCTTGACAGGCGCATACTGCGTGATTTTGAAGAGCGCAGGAATATGAAGCTGTCTAACGCTCTGCGCAAACTCCTGCCCGAAGCTGTGATTCCCGCGGTGCTGAAAGCCGGCGATATCGACGGCGGGAAGCAGGTGAACGCGGTCACAGCCGCCGAACGAGCGCGTCTCCTGAATACCGTGAAAGCGTTCCCGCTTGAAATCACTTCATACCGTCCGATAGCCGAAGCCGTCATAACCGACGGCGGGGTCTCCGTAAAAGAGATAGAACCGGCAACAATGCGCTCAAAGCTTGTGGAAGGACTGTACTTTGCGGGCGAGATAATAGACG
>JAEENL010000141.1 GCA_016283775.1 Lachnospiraceae bacterium
TGCAAAAAAAAGAATGAAGCACTGGATGCATTCAGGCTTCCCGGAAAGGTCACAAGCTGCGAAAGATACGGAAACGGTCATATTAATGATACGTTCCTTGCAGTCACCGATGACGGTAAGCGCTTTATACTTCAACGTATGAATACCGATGTTTTTAAGGATCCTGAGATGCTCATGAACAATATCGTGCTGGTCACGGGGTACCTTAAAGAAGAAATATCAAAGCGCGGAGGAGACACGGAACGAGAGACTTTAAGCCTTATAGAAACCAGGGAAGGAAAGCCCTTTTACCGGGATTCGGCGGGATATTACTGGAGGATCTACAAGTTTATCGAGAATGCGGTAACCCTTGATAAAGTCAGGACTTCCGAAGATTTTTACGAAAGTGCGGTGGCATTTGGAAACTTTTCGGGACTGATGGCGGGATTTGATGCTTCTAAGCTCTCGGAGACTATCCCTGATTTTCACAATACGCCCAAGCGTTTTGAAACCTTTTTAAAGGCAGTTAAAGAGGATGTTTGCGGCAGGGCACCCGGAGTCAAAGAAGAAATTGAGTTTTACAAGGCTCATGAAGCCGACATGAATTACTGTGCGGATCTTCTGAAGGCAGGTAAGATCCCGTTAAGAGTCACCCATAATGACACAAAACTTAACAACATAATGCTTGATGATAAGACCGGCAAAGGTATATGCGTTATCGATCTTGATACGGTCATGCCGGGGCTTTCCATCTATGACTTTGGTGATTCCATAAGGTTTGGAGCAAATACCGCGGCAGAGGATGAGCGGGATCTTTCAAAGGTAAGCCTGTCGCTCGAGCTTTTTGAGACCTATGTAAAAGGGTATTTAAAGGGCTGCAACGGCGCGCTCACTGACGAAGAGATAAGGCTCCTCCCCTATGGCGCGAAGACCATGACGCTTGAGTGCGGAATGAGATTTTTGACAGATCATCTCCAGGGTGACACATATTTCATGGTTCACCGTGAAAACCACAATCTCGACAGAGCGCGCACCCAGATCCGCCTTGTGCAGGATATGGAAAGCAAGTGGGATGCGATGCAGAAAATTGTGGAAAAGTACAGGTAAAAAAATACAGAAAACAGCATAGATTTACCAACACAAACGAGCAGACTCAGGCCTGCTCGTTTGAGTTTATTTGCACTCACTTTCCAGATCGCTGCGAAGAAACAAGCTGTTGTTTGACTCAACGTGAACGGGGGTGAGTTTACCCTGCTTTGCAAGCTGACCTACGTACTGGCGGGAACAATCAAGAATGGTCGCGGCCTCTGTTGTGTCGATAGTACGGGTTTTAAGAAAAGCAAGCATCTGCTGATAGGTGACGGTGGCTTTTTTACTTAGTGAGTACAGGTCTTCTGCAGGAACACATCGTTCCTTGCCCCATTCGATGCCGTTTCCGCCGGGGGTGACATGTACGTTGTTAAAGATATCGGGATCCGATAATACTTTAAGAAAACGGCGGTCTGTTTTTAAGTGTTTACCGCAGTCAAAGATCGCTTGCCTGCCGTCTTTGAAAAAGATCAGGAGTTTATTGCCGGCGAGCGGTAAAAGGTCCTGCACCTTTTTATTAAGACGTTCCGTTATTTCAGGTACAAGAGCATTCTCGTTTATCTTTAGTACGGACAGTTCGTCCTGGGCGCAACGGCCTTCGCTCAGCACCAAAAGGCGGTATTCGTCATATTCTTTCAGGTTGTTGTCCCTTAGGATCATTCCCAGATTTTGCCTGTCGGGCGGGACAATCCTTTGCTCGACGAACTTCCGGCTCCATTCTGAGCCTATGTTATATATGCCTTTTTTTACAAAACCGCTGAAGATAAACGGACAGGTCCATTCATCATATTCCGCCAACAGTTCAGTGAAAAAGCGCTTGCTTCGCTCGAAATAAAAAAGATATCCGAGCAGATGCTTTTGTTTATCGGAGTTGTCGATTATCTCAAAGACTACCAAGGTTTGTCCACCTCCGCCATATCATTTCCCATATTTTGTCCATATAAGCATCGCCAAGTATTTCCTCGATGCCGTCAAAGAGTGTGCTGCGGTCTTTTTGGCGTAATTTTGGAAGCCCGGATAAAAAAGAAGACGGAACTAACTTAAGATTTTCGAAGGAACTTCTGCTTCCGATAAATGACTGAACAGGAAGGTCTTTCATAACGTCAAATTCACTAAGTTCTTTTATATTATGATATCTGCAGACAAGTGACAGACCGTGATCAAATAGGGGAGCAGGACGCAGGCTTTTATCCTTGTTAGAGCGGAGGATCTCAATATTAGCGCCATGTCTGTCCCTATTGAGCACAAGGTAATCCACGGTTAGCATTCCATAGATCTTGTCGGACCATCCAAATCGTTCACACATATGTAGAGGGGTTTCATCCGGCTTTTTGTTGATCAGATAGAAATCTTCAAATGCTATTTTTGATTCGCCGTTTTTTTTGTAATCGTCCGATTCGCAAAGCCATGTTGTCAGTTCTTTACCATCGACCATAATGCGAGCGTGTATAAGCCGGTAGTCGAGATGCTCAATGCAGAGGAGCCTTAGGAGCCGCTGAACGATGATCTCATTGATACACTCATGGCCTATGATTCCTTTTGCGGGATCATAATCAGATAGTTTATAGTATTTCTTTATGTAGCCGGAATCGTCATATGATTTCAGAAAAGAGCCGGCTGTCCCTGATGATTTTCTTGTTTTTGACCAGGAAAGGTAGGTCAGATCCTGTATTTCTTTGAGTATTTCGTCCATATGCCTCCTTTCTGCAATATAAAAAATACTTGACGTGCGTAAAGTGTGATATTAATGTATCATATCGCTTTACGTGCGTCAAGTAAAATTTTGCTTTGTGTATAACCGCTTTTTATTCGTATGTCAGCAGGGCCGGCCATTTATGCGCGGTGCTGCTTCCGTTGAGCTTACTGAGAGCGTCGTCGGTTATCATGAAGTAGGTGTTGGAGTCGTCGTCGACGTTCCAGGTGACATCGAGATGATACCAGCTTCCGTTGTATTTTACATAGTTCCAAATGTGGCCCGCATCGCCGTCTTCCTTGAGGGAGTTTGTGATGATGGTATTATCGATGCCGATGATGCTAAGGACAAGCCTTGTCGTAACCGCATAGCCCGCGCATACGGCTTTACCTTTAAAGAATACGCCGGTTGCGTCACGTTCTGGAACCCCGAGGCCCGCAGGGATGGGATGCGGATAACTTACCATTTTGCGGAGCTTGTCGTTTACATAAAGGATCATGCCCTTTTCGTCGTCGGGAGAGGCCTTGATGGCTTCTTCTGCGATCTTGTGCGCTTCCTGGAGCACCTTCATGCTGTCTTCGTCGATCTCGGGTTCATGGTATCTGTAGTAGGTGTAGGCCTTCCAGGCGTGATTGTAAACCGGATAGCAGCCCATGGTATTGTTTTCTTCGGGGCAGATCAGCCAGCTGTCGCAGGTGAAACCTGAGAGCTCGCTGCGGTTAACGTTGTCGTTGAACACTTTCAGCCAGTAGTTGTAATCGTGGCCTTTGTAGCGTAGAACGATACCCGGGATGCCGCGCATCAGTCCGTCGTGAACGGCAAGTATTAGGCTTTCCTCGCTGTCTATATCGTAGTACTGCCTGCCTACAAAGGGCTGGCACTCCTGGGGATTCAGCAGCCCGTAGGTGTTGTTTTTCAGATCGTCGTCAAGCGTGGCAACTCCCACATTGCTTCCGAACAGGTTGTCCCAAAAGCTGTTGCCATTGTCGGGCTTAGGAGTTGATGTAGCATCCGGTTTTGATGTGGGTGTCGCATTTGGCTTGGGAGTGGAAGTCGCAGATGACGCCATCTGTGTTGTCAAGGCGGCCGCCTGTGTGGTGAGACCGGTGATGGTCTGCGCCTCTTCTTCGGTGAGAAATCCGGAGTTTCCGAGTTCTTCCGCAATGTTACTGATGCCAGAGAGAACATCGCATCCGCCGAAAAACAAAGTACCAATCGTCAGCGGCAAAAGTAAAGCCGCTTTATGGAAAAGGATGCGTTTTTTCAACATTTGATTCTCCTTAATGAAAGTCCGCCGGTCGTTTTTAAAAACCGAAAACCGTGTTCTTTATCGTTCCCACAGAAACATAGTTGTTCAGCAGTGCGTGCAGGTCGCTGCCTTCCTCGGCATCTTCGATCGCGCTGTTTTTAAGCTTTATCGCGACACCGCCGGGAACCTCATGGTCTATCACATAGCAGTCGGGGAAATACTGCGTTTTTGCAAGTGTCATCCCCCAGCGTATGCCGCGGCAGTCTTCCGCTTCGCAGGCCGGGAAGTTCACGTTCCAGATTTCGCCCGTTTTGGGCTTTTCTGCAAAGATCTTTTCAATGATCTCATGAATGTATCTGTCCGCGGGAGAATAGATCTCGCTGTAATCCACGGAAAAAGCGATCGCGGGGATACCTTTGAGCAGTCCTTCCATCGCTGCCGCAACGGTTCCGGAATATGTGGTCTCTATCCCGCAGTTGTAGCCCTTGTTCATTCCCGAGAAAATGTAGTCGGGCTTTTCTTTTAAAACATACTCCACCGCGACTTTTACGCAGTCTGCGGGCGTTCCCGAAAGCGAATAGGCCGTTACTCCGGGAACCGGAAAATCAGCCTTTTTAAGGTCCATCGTTTCCGTTATCGTGATCTTTGAAGACATGGCGCTGCACTGCCCTTCGGGCGCCACCACGGTCACCTCTCCGAAGCTTTTTGCGGCCTCTGCAAGCCTTTTTATGCCTTCCGCCTTTATCCCGTCATCATTTACGACAAGTATCCTCATGCCACTTCTCCTCATCATACGGTCTTTTTACCTGTTTTCATATCATCTTACCATGTATTTTATGGCTATTATACCATCCAAAACAACTTTTGGCATCCAAATCTTTCCACTTAGGTCCGATTTTTTACCACTTAGCCAAAAGCCCTTTAAATCCTGAGATTTTCTGCTATACTGTGTCTTGCAAGGGAAAACACAGCACTGCGGAGTAACAGAGACCGGCTCTCCGTATCTGTGTTGCGGAGGAAACATGAAGTTTGAGATCGAGATCGATGAAAACTGCACAGAGCCTGTAGTAAAAGTCAGATGCAGAGAACTCACTCCCGAAGTGATCGCACTGCAAAAGGCTTTGACGGCGCCGGGTGTCGGAAGTCAGACACTGGTGCTCACAAAAGGCGACACAGACTACTTTGTTGAAGCGTCACATGTGCTCTTTTTTGAGACGGACGAAGGATCGGTCAGTGTACATACCGTCGACAATGTATACCGCACCTCCTTACGACTCTACGAACTGGAAAAGATGTTCCCCACGACCTTCATGAGAGTATCAAAATCATCAATAGTGAACATCAACAAGATTTATTCCATTTCAAAGGACTTGTCGGGATGCTTCATCTGCTTTAAAGATTCGGTTAAGCAGTTGTACGTTTCAAGAATGTTTTACAAGCCCTTAAGAGACAGGATGGAAGAGAGGAGATAAACATGAGTTATCATTTTGAGTACAATTCGTTTTCAAGAACAACAAGAAAGATCTTTGTGGGACTGATCCTGATCCTTGCCGCGGCCGCGGTGATCGCATCCGCGCTCGGTGTATGGCCTGAAGTAGGTGTCTGGCCCGCCATCTGGTCCGTGCTGCTTCTTCTGGTCTTTGCGCATGGTATCCATGCCAGAAGCTTTTTCATGATCATCATGCCTCTTGCTGTGATCGCTGTCATATACAGAGTGCCGCTCCACATTGAAAAGATAACACCCGGCCCGCTGCTCATCGCATCTGCCCTTGTAGCGCTCGCTCTTACGATAGTGTTTCCCCGCTTCAAAAGAAGCCGCAGGATCTCGGACAATGTAAGATGCACCGATTCAAACGGCAACAGCTACACCATTGACAGCGACGGGACCGTCAACATGGACAGTGCCTCCAACACAGAAGTGAACTTTGGTTCCCAGAGCAAATATTTCAAAGATGAAGATTTCAAATGTGCAAATCTTGAAGTAAACTTCGGAGAGATCAAGGCCTACTTCGTAGATGCGAAGCTCCACGAAAACCACGGCGTCGTAAACTGCGAATGCAACTTCGGTTCCATGGAGCTCTATGTTCCGAACACATGGAACGTGGTGATAAACGACAGCGGCGCCTTCTCAGGATGCGTGCAGAAGGGTGACAAGCATCCCGACGGCATCAACACACTTATCGTAAACTCGTCCACAAACTTCGGCGGCCTTACGATCTTTTATGTATAATGCCGGCCACAGGGCTTTGGAACAAATATTTGCGGGAATCGGCTCCATGATGTATAATTAACCGGAACCCGCATGCATTGGGGCGTGCGGGACGGTCATCGGGGTTATTCATTACATGATCATCAACATTTTTACGAGAAAGGAAGTATTCTATGTTACAGGACAACTTAAAGGACAAAAAGTCGTTGTTCGAAACAGGCGTTTCCACTGAGCTCCGTGCTCAGGAAAACAGGCAGCGCTATGTCACTTTCCTCCAGGGAAACATGGTAAACAACGGCAGATCCGAGACCTCGGGCATCAGCGCGAGGGTATGCAAAAACGGGATCTACGGCCTTTCATCCGCTGCCGAGATCACGGACGAAATGGCGGAAAAGGTCATCAAAGCTGCTACAAACAATGCTCTTTTTATGAGCGGACATATCGACAAAAAAGCGATCGTCATCCCCACCTTAAAGGGAGGCTATTCCCCTGTAAGGCGTGACATCATCGACACCGAGCAGAAGCGCATAATCGACAAGTGCAAGGAGATCGACGATTATATCGCAAAGACCTATCCGGACCTTAAGAGCCGCGCGGTTTCCTATACCGAAGACTCCATGGACAAGGTCATCTACACCTCCGACGCGTGCGACGGACATGTCACCTATCCCAGATGCTATATCTATGTCGATATGACAGCGGAGACCCCCGACGGAAAGCCTGTCGAGCTCTTCCATCCTTTCGGCGGCCTCGGCAAGTTTGACGACCATTTTGATCTTGAGGAAATGAAGCCCGAGATCGAAAAACTCTATCAGGCAGTGATGAAAAAGCGCGAGGGCATATATGCGGAAGCAGGCGTAAAGACCGTCGTTCTCGGCGGAATGATGACCGGCATGCTCTCACACGAAGCCGTAGGACATACCACAGAGGCCGACCTTGTGAGAAACGGTTCCGTAGCAGGTCCCTGCCTCAACAAGCGTGTTGCTTCGGATCTTGTTACCATGGTTGACTTTGCGCACACCGCTCTCGGCGAGACCGCTCCTCTTCCCGTTTACATGGATGATGAAGGCGTCGAGGCAAAGGATGCCGTTCTCATTGAAAACGGAATACTCAAAGGCTATATGCACAATCGCGAATCCGCGGCATTTTTCGGCACAGAGCCCACCGGAAACGCAAGAGGATGGGCTTTCTCGGACGAGCCGCTCATCAGGATGAGAAACACCGCGATCCTTCCCGGAACGAGCAAGTTTGAGGATATGATCGCATCCATAGACGACGGATACTATCTTGTAAACTCCACTAACGGTCAGGCGGACCTCACCGGTGAATTCATGTTCGGTGTTGCCGAGGGCTACGAGATCAAGAACGGCAAGATCGGACGCGCTCTCCTTGACACCACCGTCATGGGCGTCGCATTTGAGATGTTAAAGACCGTTGATATGGTCTCCGACGAGCTGGTATGGGTAAGCTCCGGTTTTTGCGGAAAGAAACAGCGCATGCCCGTAGGCATGGGCGGACCGGCGCTCAGATGCAAGATCACGATAGGAGGAAGATAAGATGGCTGACCTTAAAAAACTGGCCGAAAGGGCTATCGAACTTATTAAAAAGAACTCCTGCGACGGATTTGTAAGGGTTTCAAGCAACAAAAAAAGCGAATTCAACATTGAAGGCGGTGAATTCACCCTCTACAGGACACTGTTTGACGAAAACGTGGGTGTGGGAGTATATAAAGACACCAAAAAAGGTTATTATCAGACCAACAAGCTTACGGAAGAGGATATTGACAAGGCAGTTGACGCAGCGATAACATCCGCGGAGTCTTCCCAGCCCGATGACGGAAACGTTCTCGCTCCCTGCGCAGGCACCTTCAATGATGTACAGGGCGTGTACGAATGCGATCAGGACAAGCTTTTCTTCCGTGTGAAAGAACTCAAGGAAACCCTCGAAAAGGACTTTCCTCTCATTCAGATCGTTGCGATCATCGCACAGCACAACGCCGCAGACTATATTTACGCAACCACCGCGGGCACATTCAGCACCGAGCGCTTCGGTTCTTATTCCGTAACACTTGAGATCGCCGGTCACGAAGGCGACAAGACCAGTTCCATGGTTTACTCCGGAGCGGGCACACTTTCTCTTGACAAGCCGTTCCTCGATCTTGCTGATTTCCGTTTCCGTGTGGATACAGCTATCAAGCAGCTTCATGCGGAGCCCATCGAGGGCAAGTTCACCGGCACTATGGTCCTCACACCCGGCATCCTCGGAATGGCATTGTACTCCATTTCCGGCATGGCAGGCGGCGGATCCATCCTCGACAAGTCCAGTATCTATCTGGATAAGCTCGGCAAAAAGATCGCGGATGAAAGGATCAACGTTACGTTTTCCGTTGACGACGAAAGGATCATCCATCATCCCGTTCTCACAGGCGACGGCTACAAGGCCGAGACCCAGGATTTCATCAAAGACGGCGTGCTGAACCGCTTCTCGATAAACGACTATATCTCAAGAAAGACCGGCTTTGAGAGGGCAAAGAACGACAGCGACGGAATGATCGTACGTCCGGGTGACAAGAGCCTTGACGAGATCATACAGGGCATCGAAAAGGGTATACTTGTCGGTGATTTCTCCGGCGGCCAGCCCGCGCCCAACGGTGAATTTTCCGGTATTGCGAAGGCTTCCTTCCTCATTGAGAACGGCAAAGTGACAAAGGCGCTTTCCGAGACCATGATCAACGGAAACTTCGCGGATATGGTAAACAACCTGCGCGGAATCTCAAAAGAGACCATCGAGGACGGCTGGAGTTCGCTTCCTTACATGGCCTTCGACGGTATAGTGATAAGTGGTAAGTGAGGTAAGATAAATGTCTGTCAGATTCAGAGATGATGATGCCTGCTGGTGCGGCAGCGGAAAAATGTATGTAAACTGTCACAAGGACTTTGACGCCCGTATCAAACGGGCCAGAATGCAGATGCACAAGGTTCCGAGCCGTGACATGATAAAAACTCCGGCTCAGGTGGAAAAGATAAAGGAAAGCGCAAAGATCAATGTTGCGGTGCTGGATTATATCAGCGAGAGGATATGCGAAGGCATGCCCACGAGCGACATAGACAAAATGGTCTATGAGCAGACCACAAAAATGGGCGGCATCCCCGCTCCCCTTAATTACGAGGGCTTCCCCTACAGTGTCTGCACATCCGTAAACAATCAGGTCTGCCACGGTTTTCCGTCCGACAAGGTCATCCTTAAGTCCGGAGATATCATAAACGTAGACTGTTCCACCATCCTTGACGGATATTTTTCCGATTCATCCAGAATGTTCATGATAGGTGACGTAGATCCCAAGGCAAAAAAACTGGTCGAAGTCACAAAAGAGTGCATGATGCTCGGCTTTAAGGCCGTCAAGCCCTGGGGATACCTGGGCGACATGGGACAGGCAGTCCACGATCATGCATATTCCAACGGTTACACCATTGTCCGTGAGATCGGCGGCCACGGCGTCGGAGTACAGTTCCACGAGGAGCCGTGGGTCGGCTATCACACAAAGCGCGGAACCGACATTCTCCTCGCTCCCGGACTTATGTTCACCATCGAACCCATGGTAAATATGGGACGCGAAGACATCTATGTCGACGACGAGAACGGCTGGGAAGTGTACACCGAAGACGGTTCGCTTTCCGCACAATGGGAGATACAGGTACTTGTTACCGAAACAGGCGCAGAGATAATTTCATGGTGATCAAAAATACAGCCCCGGGTGCGAATAGCATCCGGGGCTGTCTTACGGGGAATACGATCCTTCGGGATTAGCTTAACCCATTACCACCTTGACATCGTATTCTTTCCTTCCTTCTTCGAAAGGAACTACGTTGCCTTCTGTCTTTACGCCGTTCACGATGAGCTCTTTTACGCCCTTTTGAACGCCGGAGGGATTTTCGACGCTGATGTGGTATTCAGCCCCGCGGAATCTGCGGACAAGCTTGAAGCCGCCGAAACCTTCGGGAACACAGGGATTGATGGAAAGGCCCTTGTGTGTCGGATAGATACCCAGAATGTACTGGGAGATGTTTACAAATGTCCATGCAGCCGTACCCGTGAGCCAGCTGTTCTTTGCTTCGCCGTGGAATTTGGCGTCGCGGCCCGCTACCATCTGGGAATATACATAAGGCTCGGTGCGATGGATCTCGCTGAATTCTTCACAGTAAGCGGGGCAGGTCTTTTTGTAGATCTCAAAAGCTCTGCTTCCGCGTCCTACAACCGTTTCCGCTATGGATACCCAAGGATTGTTGTGGCAGAAGATTCCGGCGTTTTCCTTGTATCCCGGAGGATATGAGGAAACCTCGCCAAGCTCTAAGTGATATCTGGTATAAGCAGGCTGAAGTATCATCACGCCGTACTTTGTGTCAAGTCGTTCTTTTACGGAATCGAGCGCCGTAACCGCATTTCCTTCTTTTACTCCGATGCCGGCCATTACGCAGAAGCCCTGAGGCTCGATGAAGATCTGGCCTTCTTCGCACTCTGCGGAACCAACCTTGTGGCTGTATGCGTCATATGCTCTTACAAACCATTTTCCGTCCCAGCCGTCCTTGAGCACGGTATCGTACATCACGCTGACTTCTTTGCGGGCGCGGTCGGCTTCCGCCTTGTTGCCTGTGAGCTCGCAAAGCTCGGCATATTCTTCACCGTATTTTACAAACATTCCGGCGATGAATACGGATTCCGCAACAGGTCCTTCGCTCGGTCCGAAGGTCTGGAAGGACTCTCCGGGATGCTCGGAGAAGCAGTTGAGGTTAAGGCAGTCGTTCCAGTCGGCGCGGCCGATGAGGGGAAGTCCGTGAGGACCTTTATGTGTTGCAGTGAAATCAAAGGATCTCTTTAAGTGATCCATGAGAGGAGTGGCTTTTGAAGCGTCGTTGTCAAAGGGCACCATCTCGTTGAGAATGGAGGTGTCGCCGGTTTCACGCACATATGCGCTCGTTCCTGCGATGAGCCAGAGCGGATCGTCGTTGAAGCCGCTTCCGATGTCGGAATTTCCCTTCTTTGTGAGAGGCTGGTACTGATGGTATGCGCGTCCGTCCTCAAACTGTGTGGAAGCGATGTCGATGATCCTTTCCCTTGCGCGGTCCGGGATAAGGTGAACAAATCCGAGAAGGTCCTGACATGAATCTCTGAAGCCCATGCCTCTGCCGATGCCGGATTCGTAGTAGGATGCGGAACGTGACATGTTGAAGGTTACCATGCACTGGTACTGGTTCCAGATGTTTACCATGCGGTTGACCTTTTCGTCACCGGATTCCACGTGGTATATGGACAAAAGATTGTCCCAGTATGCCTTGAGCTCGTTGAATGCTTTTTCAACATCAGCGTCGGTAGCATATTTTCCAAAAAGCTTTTCTGCGGGCTTTTTGTTGATTATGCCGTAGGATTCCCATTTTTCTTCATCCGGATTTTCGATGTATCCCAAAACGAAGATAAGGGATGTGGATTCGCCGGGCTTTAAGGAAATGTTGATCTGGTGGGATGCGATGGGAGACCATCCGCTCGCAACAGTGTTTCCCGCCTTGCCGTTTACCACAACGTCGGGACGGTCATTGTTGTTGTATGCTCCCAGGAAATCGTCTCTTATGGTGTCAAATCCGTCAATGGGACGGTTTACAGAGAAGAAAGCATAGTGGTTTCTTCTCTCACGGTATTCCGTCTTGTGATAGATGACAGAACCCTTGATCTCCACTTCGCCACAGGAGAGCAGACGCTGGAAGTTTTTCATGTCATCGTCGGCATTCCAGAGGCACCACTCGACATAGGAAAAAAGCTTAAATTCCTTAGTCTCCGGGGATTCGTTGGTAATGGTGACCTTGTTTATCTCGCAGGCGTCCTTGCAGGGAACAAATGCGAGCACTTCAGCCTTGAGGCCGTTCTTTTTGCCTGTGAAACGGCTGTAGCCGATGCCGTGACGGCACTCGTAAAAGTCGAGAGGCGTTTTTGAAGGCTGCCATCCGGGATTCCAGATGTCCTTGCCGTCGTTGATATAGTAGTACTTGCCGTTGTTGTCGGCAGGCACGTTGTTGTACCTGTATCTGGTGAGGCGGAGCAGTTTTGCGTCCTTAAAAAAGCTGTAGCCGCCGCTTGTGTTTGAGATAAGAGAGAAAAATTCGTCCGTACCGAGATAGTTGATCCAGGGGAGCGGCGTTTTTGGGGTAGTGATGACATACTCTTTTGCGGCATCGTCAAAATAACCGAATTTCATGTTGGGGTTTCTCCTGTTCTTTTATATTTGCCAACGGCGTCCTTATCTCATGACTGGCGCCTTGTGTTCAGGTTCTTTACCGTTTTTCCCGCGTATACTTCGCCCTCGACCATGATCTGTTCCTCGATGGTCGTGCGGGGGCGTTCTATGAGGTCGATAAGCTGCTGGGCCGCAGCCATACCGATGCGTTCCGTGTCCTGGCGGAGCGTGGTGAGCTTCGGCTCGATGTGCCTTCCTATGCGGATGCCGTCATAGCCTGCAACAGAAATGTCCGCTGGGATCGAGAGCCCTCGTTCTTTGATGGCGTTTATGCCGCCGTAGCAGGAAAAATCGTCGGGATAAAGGATGCAGGTCGGAGGATTTTTGAGCGAGAGCAGTTCCTCCGTCATCTGTGTCGCGATCCTTGTGTTTCTGTAAGGGGCTTCTTTTATATATTCATCGGGGATGTGTATGTCAAACTCTTCGAGTGTTTTAAAGAAGGAAGAGAGTCTGGCATCGGTAACCGCAGATTTTGCGCCATGTATATAAGCGATCTTTCTGTGACCTTTTGCAAGGATGAACGTCACAAGATCGCGCATCCCTTTTACATTATCGGAAAGAATGGAAGAGTGTCCGTTAAAGGTATGGTCTATGGTAACGATGGGAAGTCCGCTGTTTACAAGCTCCGCAACCTCGGGATCGTAGAAATCCACGCATGCGATCAGAGCCCCGTCAAAGCCTCTGTATCTGCAGTGGTCCTTGTAGCTCATCCGTCCGGGGCGGGTCTTGCTGCCGTTTATGAATGTTATGTCATAGCCTTTACTCTCGGCGCCGCGCTTGAAGCTGTCGAGCACGTATGAAAAATAGTCGTGCGTCAGGCCGCTTTGCGCTTCGTCGGCATAGAGCACACCAATGTTGTAAGTCCTGTTCGTTTTCAAGGCTCTGGCTGAAGAGTTCGGAAAATATCCGAGCTTTCTCGCAACTTCGCGGACAAGGGTCTTAGTCTCGTCACTTACGTCGCTCTGATCGTTCAATGCCTTGCTGACAGTGGCCGGGCTGACGTTGCATTCTTTTGCGATATCCTTTAACGAAACCACGGTAAACCTCCCTGTGATTGTTTCGAAATCGTTTTCGTAAAATAATATACAACAATTTATACAATATTGCAATAGAAAAATTTTACGATTTTATGCATTATTTACTAGCCGCGGATGAAAAAACTATTTGTTTTTTTCCGCAAGATGCCGTATATTTTGTATACGAACATTATGATAAAAAGGTGTATAAGCTGAAAGGATACATAGCAGCAAATGAGATTAAAGAATGTAAAAGGCGCCGCGGAGAAGGTGGAAACAAGCGGGTTTGTGATACATGACGCGGCCGGACACAAAGGAAACTGGAACAAGATATTCGGAAACGGCAATCCGCTCCATGTGGAGATCGGGATGGGAAAAGGAAGGTTCATAACAACTCTGGCAAAACAGAATCCTGATGTGAACTACCTTGGAATAGAGAGATATTCAAGCGTTCTCGTGCGCGCTATCGAAAAACGGGAAGCCGAGGAGGAGCCTGTCGGTAACCTCTTTTTTCTGTGCGAGGACGCGGAAAACATAACGGACATGTTCGGAGAGGGCGAAGTGGGACGGATATACTTAAACTTTTCCGATCCCTGGCCCAAGGCCAGACATGCCAAAAGACGGTTGACATCAAAGGAATATCTTGTAAAATATGATAGGATATTGGACAGAGACGGCAGGATAGTCTTTAAGACCGACAACCGTGATCTGTTTGATTTTTCCGTTGAAGAAATGCAGGAAAACGGCTGGACACTTGAAACCGTGACATACGATCTTCATAAGAGCGAGCTTGCGCCGGCAAATGTGATGACCGAATACGAAGAAAAGTTTTCGGCACTGGGAAATAAGATATGCTGTCTTATCGCAAAAAGATAAAGAACAGAGTTAACAAAACAATAAAGAGATGTCTTACGCTTACCGCCGCCGGAGTGATACTTATGACGGCTGTTTTTTCGTATCTTCCGGTACCTGTTCATGCGGGAGAGATAAATACGGCAAGTCCTACAGGCGCGGCGCTTCCCGAGACAAAAAAGGACGTGTGGCCCGAGGCTCCTGAGATAAGCGCGGAAGCGGCGATACTTTTTGAAGTCAGCACCGGGACCACGGTATACAGTAAAAACGCGACAGAAAAATATTATCCCGCAAGCACCACGAAGCTCATGACAGCGCTTCTTGCGGTGGAGCGGTGCCCATTGTCCGATGTGGTGACCATGTCGTATGAGGCGATAAGCAGCGTGGGCTGGGATTCCTCAAGGATCGGCGTGATCTCGGGAGAAAAGCTCACGATGGAGCAGTGCCTCTATTCCATTCTCCTTGCTTCCGCGAACGAAGTGACATATGCGGTTGCCGAGCATATCGGAAGCACCTCTGAAAATTTTGTCAAGATGATGAATCAGAGAGCGGCGGAGCTGGGGCTTATAAACACAAATTTTACCAATCCTCACGGGCTTCATGACGAATTCCATTACACCTGCGCATACGACCTTGCGCTCATCATGAAGAAGTGCATCGAATATACCACGTTTTGCAGGATCTCAAACAATCACTATTACGAGATCCCGCCCACGAATCTGTGCGAAGAATCGCGAGTGATCGCGCAGACACACCAGATCCTCAGAAAAAAGATCAAGTATGACGGTGTTTTCGCCGGAAAAACAGGACATACCGACGAAGCGGGAAACTGCCTTGTGACCGCCTGCGAGCGGGACGGGCTGCAGTTTATCTGCGTCGTGCTGAAAGAGCCCACATCTGAGAGCTGTTACACCGACACCATCGCGCTTTTTGATTACGGATATCAGAACTTTTCAAAGGTATCGATGTCCGCGTCCGACAACGGGACCAAGTCAAATGCATTTCCCGTACTCTTTTCAGATGAGGACGCGTTTGTCTATGAAGTGTCTTCGGCGCTTTCTGTATCGGAGGCCACGGTGTTGTTACCTGTGGGAGCGTCCTTTGAAGATGTAAAGAATGAGTGCACTCTCACGCCTCTTTTAAAGACCGAAAAAGGCGAAAATGTGATCGGCACCGCATATTTCTACTATGCCGGGGTGAGAGTCGGAAACACTGAGATCATCTATACTGCGGACAAGGAAGAAGTGCTTGACGAAGCGGCTTACTATATGGCGCAGTACGGGAACACTCCGGAATTCGATCAGGCGGAATATGACAGGATCAGGGGAATACTTCCTGAGCCCGAACCCGAGCCGGAAAAAGACCTGAGGCCCATGATCATAGGATTTCTCACGGGCGGAGTGGTGCTGATCCTCGGCATCGTGGTCGTATTGATGAACAACAGAAAACAGGGTTAGAAAATATACGGAAAGGGAGGAATACGGATGAAATGTCCAAATTGCGGCGGAGAGTTACGCTTTGATATAAAGACACAAAAGAATGTCTGCGATTTTTGTGATTCGACGTTTGATATCGCTCCCGAGACCAATGACAAAGGCGGCAAAAAAAACGGGCAGGCCACAAAGCGCGCAAAGGTGCTTGAAGACGAGCATTCCGAAGTGCGTGAAAAAAGCGGCGGCAAGCTCAAAGTAAAGACCTTCCTCTGCCCAAACTGCGGCGGAGAGATCTATGCGACAGATACCGAGGCCAATGAATTTTGCAGCTACTGCGGCTCCATGGTTATTTTACAGGAGCGCATCGACAATATTGACAGACCGGATTACATCATCCCGTTCAAGGTCGACAAAGACAGGTGCCGCGAGATCTACAACAAACACATCGGAAAGCTGATCTTTGCTCCGAAGGAGTTCAAGACTCCCGGAAACATCGACAGATTCCGCCCTATATATACGCCTTACTGGGTATACGAGAGCAAATTTTCCGGCCACGGAAAACTAAAAGCAAAGCATGTCTATTCCAAAGGCAATTACGAATACACCGAGCATCACGATTTCCTTTTTGATGTGGATGCGGAGTACGGCGGCATCTCTTTTGATGCGTCTTCTGCCTTTGATGACAATACAAGTGCGGCGATCGCGCCTTATGACTCGTCAAAGATGGAAAAGTTTGACGAACGATACCTTTCCGGCTTTTTTGCCGATATTCCCGATGTCAGGAACAAGGTCTACACTGAAGACGCAAAGGAACTCATGAAGAGCGACGTTGCGGATAAGGCTCTTAAAAGCGAGGTGTTCAAAAAGTCCCGCGCCAAGCACAATGCGGACGGCAAAGGTGACGAACTGCCGTCGGGAGAGATCAAAGGGAAAAACGCGATGTTTCCTGTGTGGTTTTTGTCGTTCAGACACGGCGACCGCGTTTCCTATGCCGTGGTAAACGGTGAGAGCGGGAAGATCACCTGTGACACACCGATCAGCGTAACGAAATTTATGCTGTTTTCGCTGATACTTGCGATCCCGTTCTTTTTCCTATACAATGCGGTCTTTATGATGCAGCCCATGGCAATGCAGCTTATCGCAGGACTTGTTACTTTTGCGCTGTCCCTTTATTACAGCTGGTATCTGGGGCAGGTGGAGATCTCCGAGAAGCGTTTTACCGACAAGGGTTATGTGCTGTCGCATGAAAAGGAACTCGGGAACGAACTGAAGGAAGCAAAAAAGCAGCTCGATGCCGCGGAGACGAAAAAAAAGGTAAAACCGGAATCTTTTTCGGGACAGTTGTATTTGCTGGTCTTTGCGGTGGCGTTTTTTGCCATCATAGGATTTGCCGTTGCCGAGGTGCTTTTGGAATTTGACGCGCTGGCGCTTGCGATCGCCGGTGTGCTTGCTTTTTTGATCATTTTCAGGACAAAGTGCGCAGACAAGAAGGACAAGACCATCGCGATCGGGATCCTTGCGGTCTATGCGTACTGCGCGCTTGTTGCGCTCATCGAACCCGTGCGGGATCTGTTCTTTTATCTCGGATCGCTCCTTCAGGTGCTTTCGATGCTTGTGATCTTTTTAAGTGTCATCGCAAAGTACAACATCCTTGCGACCAGACCTCTGCCGCAGCTTAAGGGAAGGGGGCATGACGCACAATGAAAAAACTGATATATATTTTTGCGCTTGTCCTTGTTGTTTTTTCTGTTTCAGGTCCTGTCACCGCATATGGCGCAAAGGACTATACAGACGTTACGCAAGTGCTGAGGAATGCGCGTGACGGCGTATACGGGGACTATTACAAAAACCCGGCAACCGGATGCGAGGGGTATCTTATCGATGCCGCAGGGATCTTTGAGAACGACTGTTATGACGAGATACTTGGTGAGATCATTGAAATGACTTCGTACGGAAATGCCATTGCGATCACCGGATTTTTCGCACCGTACGGCACCGAGAACGATATGACCCGTAACGTCTATCATGAGGCGTTCGGATATGAGGACGGGTCTGCGTTCGTTATAGATATGGATGACCGGTATATAGGAATTCACAGCGAGGGCGACAACTACAACGCGATCTCGGACTCCTACGGCAATCTGATAACGGCCAATGTGTACGAATACGCTTCAAGACAGGATTATGACATCTGCATGCTGAAAGGCTTGCAGCAGATGAATACCGTGCTTTCGGGGCAAAAAGTCACAGGTCCGATGAAGATCGTGACAAACGCGCTGCTTGCGCTGCTTTCCGCGCTTGCGGTCAGCTTTTTTGCCATGAGGGCACTGACAAAAAGAAAAGGCACTGCCGACAAAGAACTGCTTTCGGCAGCGGTCAGAAACGTCAAGATCACGAATGAACATGATAGGCACACAGGCACCACAAAAAAGTACATTTCCTCTTCTTCGGGAGGAGGCGGTGGCGGCGGTGGTCACGGCGGCGGCGGTGGTCACAGTGGCGGCGGTGGCGGCCATCATTTCTGATAGATCAATAAACCGGAGGAACAAATGAGACCTTACATTATTTCAACAGATTCCATGGCGGACCTTTCCAAGGAGTACATGGAGACACACAAAGTACAGCTTCACCCTCTCCATTACATCCTTGACGGCGTTGAATACGGCGCAGAGCTTGAGACCGGCGAGATGGACATGAAAGAGTTTTACGCAGCCGTAAGAAACGGTAAGAAGCCCATCACAAATGCGACAAACGTGGGCTATGACACTGAGCTATTTGAAAAGGCCGTAAAAGAAGGGTATGACATTCTTCATTTAGCCTTTGCCTCGGCAATGAGCGCAAGCTATAACAATGCCTGTGTCGCGGCGGAAGTTGTAAAGGAAAAGCACCCCGAAGCAAACATCATAGTCATCGACACCACAGAGGGCTCCGGCGGTCAGAATCTTCTTGCGAGAAGAGCCGTTTCAAATCTTGAGAACGGAATGAGCATTGAGGAAAACGCTGAGGACATAAAAAAAGTGATCCCCAACACACAGGTCGTATTTTCGGTACCTGATCTCATGAGCCTGTATCGCGGCGGCAGACTTAAGAAATCCGCGGCGATCATCGGAACGGTGCTCAAAGTCACACCGATACTCTGCATCGACCCCAAGGGCGCGCTCGCCGTGGTCAATAAGGTACGCGGAAGCAAGGCAGCGCAGCAGTTCCTTCGCGATGCCCTCGATCCTCTGAAGGAAAAGGGGACATTGCCCGACGAGATAGCAATAGAGCACGGCGACTGCCTTGAAGCTGCCGAAGAACTCGCGGAGCTCGTAAAAGAAAAATACGGCATTGAAAAATACCATTATGCATATCTTTGCCCCACACTCGGAGCACACACGGGCCCGGGCGTTATAACGTTCAGTTTTATTGAAAAATAGATCAAGATCACAGAGTCTTGAAAAAGGGAGGATCATTATGGCAGACAGACCTACCGGAAGACAGAGAAATGTGACAGGACAGGGAACAGGCGCAAGCAGAAGAGGCAGTGGACTCGGCAGCGGACCGGTCGGCGGTGCGGGCGGCCACGGAGGCTTTGGAGGAGGAGCCGGCGGCTCGGGCGGCGGAAACGGCGGAGCAGGCGGAAACGGTACCAGAGGCTTCGGAGGCGGCGGACTTTTAAAGATCATACTCATAGCTGTGATCGTGCTTCTCGGAGGAGGCGCAGGACTCAAGTCGCTTCTCGGCGGTTTCTTCGGAAACTCCGGTGTGGGCGGTGAGATCGCAAACATCGCAGGAAACGCGCTGTCTGGCTTGAGCTCTAACATGATCGGAAGTCTGCTCGGCGGAAGCACAACATTCCAGACCGCAAACACCGACACAAACTGGGTCGACACTTCCGAAAGTGCAAGACGCGGTGTGCTCGACACGACTGTTGCCGAGGGCTCCCGTGCAAAATATACATCGATAAAGGGAAACGGGAACGATGTTGTAACGATCCTCGTATACCTTTGCGGTACAGACCTTGAGAGCAGGAACGGCATGGCATCGAACGACCTTCGTGAGATGCTCAACGCAGACCTCAGCGATAAGGTAAACATCATCGTCTGCACCGGTGGATGCAAGGGATGGAAGACTTCGGAAAGAGTTTCTTCCTCGCTTTATGTGGACAATACGACCACTCAGATCTACAAGGTGTCAAAGGGCAGCATCCAGTGCCTTGTGAGGGACAACGGAAGAAAAGCGATGACCGCTCCTTCCACGCTTTCCGATTTCATCAAGTGGGGTGTCGGAAATTACCCCGCAGACCGTTACGATCTCATTTTCTGGGATCACGGCGGCGGTTCCGTGACCGGTTACGGACATGACGAAAACTATTCATCCGAAGGCTCCATGGACCTTTCGGAGATTGACAAGGCCCTTACCGACGGCGGTGTCAAGTTTGATTTTGTGGGATTTGACGCATGTCTCATGGCAACACTTGAGACGGCTCTCATGCTCTCGGATCATGCGGATTACCTCATAGCATCCGAAGAGACCGAGCCCGGAATAGGCTGGTACTATACAAACTGGCTCACAAAGCTTTCCGCAAACACCTCGATGCCCACCACCGAGATAGGAAAGAACATCATTGATGATTTCATAGCAAAATGTGACGAAAAGGGCTGCGGCAAGAAGACCACATTGTCTCTTGTCGACCTTGCGGAGCTTTCGCACACCGTTCCTTCGGATTTCAGCGATTTCGCAAAGAATCTCTCCGCGCAGGTAAACCTCTCTTACAAGACGGTTTCCGATGCCCGCGCGGTGACAAAGGAATTCAGCGCAAACTCAAAGATAGACCAGGTCGACCTTGTCCATCTGGCACTTAACATAGGGACAAAGGAAGGCGTTGCTCTTGCCGACAGCATAAAGTCAGCGGTCAAGTACAACAGGACCAGCGACCAGATATGCAACGCATACGGCCTCAGCATCTATTTCCCGCAGAATCGTCCCGGAAATGTTAAAAAAGCAAAGAACCTCTACAGTAATATCGAAGGCATGGACAAGTCCTATTCGACAGCCATCCAGGGCTATGCGGACAAGCAGAGTGGTGGACAGTCCTCATCATCTGCGTTCGGAGGCACGGGAGACGCGCTCCAGTCGCTTTTGAGCCTTGCAGGTTCGTTTATGTCTTCCTCCGGAAAGAGCAAGGACGTGCCTGAAGACCAGTTTGACGGCACCGTGCTTACCTGGACAAAGCAGAACGGCAAACATGTGATGGCGCTTTCCGAAAAGCAGTGGCAGCTTGTCCATGATCTTGAGATGAACCTCTTTGTGGATGACGGCGAGGGTTATATTGATCTCGGACTTGACAATGTTTTTGATTTTACGGACGAGGGAGCGCTCATCGCTGACGAGAGCAGGGCATGGCTCACCGTGAACGGACAGTTTGTCGCATATTACCACGATGAGACCTATAACGACGGAAAGAACTACAGGATACTTGGGCATATTCCGGCTTTACTCAACGATTCACGCGTAAACTTGCAAGTTGTATTTGACAATCAGCACAAATCGGGTTATATTGCAGGTGCGACCTATGATTACAAAAACGGTGAGACCGAGACCATGTCAAAAGACTTTATCGAGATAGAGGACGGCGACACCATCGATTTCCTTTGTGATTATTACACATACGGCGGCGCTTATCAGGACAGCTACAAGCTTGGCGACCGTCTGGTCGTAAACGGTGAACTGAAGGTTTCCGACGGTACGTTCGGCAATGAAAAGCTTGTCGTTACATATCGTTTCACGGATATCTACAACCAGACCTATTGGAGCGAAGGCTTTGCGGAGTGATCCGGCAGGCCTTTGCGGCACTTATTTCCGAAAAAGGAGGAACAACATGGTAAAGACTATCGGAGAACAAGAGTTTAATGAAGTGCTCAGCGCAGATATTGCTGTGGTAGACTTCTTTGCAACCTGGTGCGGTCCCTGCAAGATGCTCGGACCTGTATTGGAACAGCTCTCTGCTGATTACGAGGGCAAGATAAGCTTTTTCAAGATCGATGTCGATGAGGCAGAAGAGACCGCTGCAAAATACGGTATCCAGAGCATTCCTGCCGTATTTGCTTTCAAGAAAGGCGAGCTCAGCTCAAAATCGGTGGGCTACAACGGAAGAGACGGTGTCAAGGCATTTCTTGATTCCCTGCTTTGATCCGCTTAAGACAATTTAAAAAGCAAAAAAAGAAGGCTCTGTGATCGTCACAGGGCCTTTTTTTCACTTTTTATCGAGCGTTTGTTCTTGTACATCTCTTCGTCGGCGCGTTTTAAGACGTCGGCTATCGATTCGTTTCTCGTTTTGTTGTCATATTCCGCAAAGCCGGAAGCCACAGAGATCATCTGTTCTATAGGCAGGGCGTCGTTGTTTATCGATTCCTCCACCATTTTCCGGAAATCCTGCATCAGGCTCTTTCTGCGGGTATAATCCTTACCCGTGAGCACAGCCAGGAATTCATCGCCTCCGATGCGGTAGACGGAGCTGAATTTGAACGTTTCGCAGATCTTCTGGCTGTTCCGTTTGATGTATTCGTCACCGGCTTCGTGGCCGAGCGAGTCGTTTATGGTCTTAAGGTTGTTCACATCAAACATCGCAAGAGCAAATTCGGTCCCTTCCGGTGTTTCCATCGCAACTTTAAGCTCATCGGTACGTATCGTCCAGGCATTCCGGCTCTTTACCATTGTCAGCGGATCGCGCATCGACATGATGGTAAGCTCATGGTTGAGGAACGCCATGCTCTGGTCCTGGCGGAAAAATGTGAGCGAAGTGCTGAGATATTCCGCATATTTCCTGATGGAATGGTTTTCTATGATCTCGATCTTGTCGGTGAAAACCACGTAGCCTTGGGTGTAGCGGCCTTCGTGGATCGGAACGATTATATACAGCCTTGGCTCGTCGTTGCGGGTGTAGCCCGGGACGAGCTGAGTTCTTCTTACGGTGCGGTCATGTATGCGCTCGTTGTTCTTTATCGAGAACAGGACTTCAAACTCATCGCTGTAGCCTTCGGAAAACATTTTGTTCGTGTTTTCGCGGATGGACGAGGAGAACATGGGGTCTATCAGGATGTGAAATGTGTCACCCTCAACCGCATGGTCTTTTTCAAGGGCATCCGGCAATACTTCAAACAGTTCGTCAAGGTCTTTGCATGCCCTGATCGTGTTGTTGATCTTTGCGAGTTTTCTCTCAAACAGGTTTAATGCATTTGCAACCGCAAAAGCGTCACGACCCGCTGTGCGTCTCATGTGCTCTTTGAATTCCCCGCATCCGCATCCGCAGCTTTCGCCAAGCACAAGACTGCACTGGAGCTCGTTCTTTTTGGGACAGAATTTGCCCTCAAGGATATCGAGGATGACATTTCCGCCTTCCTCTCCGAGTTCGGTAAGGTGCTGGTCGACTGTGGTGAGTGCGGGATAAAAGATCTGTCCGGAATAGATGTTGTCAAAGCCGGTCACTTTGACATCTTCGGGCACACGGTATCCGTTTGCGTTGAGAGCGAGGATGACGGACATCGCGATGTTGTCGTCTACGCAGACAACGGCATCCGGGACCATATTTTTTTTGCACATTTCGTCCGCAAGGTCGTAGGCTCTGTTGTTATCGCGTTCGGTGTAGTAGACATCATCGTCGTACAGGATGATGTTGTGCTTTTCAAGAGTTTCGCTCACTGCGTTAAGGCGGATGTTTGAGTCGCTGTCCTTTTTTCTCCCCGCAAAGTATGCAAAGCTCTTTGCGTTGTGGGCAGTGATCAGATGTTCACAGATGCTCGAAGCGCCGGAGTGATTGTCGATGAGGATGGAGTAGGCGCCGTCAAGTTCCCTGCCCTGACATACGATGGGGATGCAGGCATTGTGGCAGCGGATGGTGATCTCTTCGATGATGTCGAGATAGTCAAGACGGTTTGCAAGCACTATTACTCCGTCAAATGTAGAAAAATCGGGCAGATTAAAGATGTTCATATCGCCCGTCTTGGTGTCGAGTGAATGATGAGGCGTCGCATAGGTAATGAAAAGAAACGCATCGGCGTGTCTTTTTGAAAGAGCCTTGCGTAAAGAATCGAGATATTGTGAAAGGATCGCAGTGTTCCAGCCTGATGAGAACACTGCAATGCGTTTGTTCATTCCGAGCCTCCTCCGGGTGGGTAAAACGAGTTAGATTAATTCTATTATGTTTCTATCAGAAATGCAAGAAATTCGAATACGATTTTATATATAGATAATTATTTAGAGTATTTTCAAAACAATTGGTTTAAAAATACATTTTAATCGGGTATAATCTCAATATGACATAAATTTACGGGGGAAGGTATGAAAAATTTCAGATTCGGGGCGGATTATTATCCCGACCACTGGGAGCAGAAAACACCGGAAGAGACCGAAAAACGTGTGCGTACAGACGCGGAGCTCATGCAAAAAGCGGGACTTAAGGTTGTAAGACTGGCGGAGTTTTCGTGGTACAAAATGGAGCCTGAAGAGGGAAAATATGATTTTTCATGGCTTGAAAAGGCAATCGAGATACTTGCTGAATACGGGATCGTGTCTGTTCTCGGCACGCCTACCGCAGCGCCGCCCGCATGGCTTGTGAGAAAGCATCCCGAGGTGCTTCCCAAAGGGCCTGACGGGATCGTGAGAAATTTCGGCGGACGCCACCATGACTGCCAGTCAAACCCGGTGTACCGTGAATATGCAAAAAGAATTGTCACGCAGATGGCGCTTAAGTTCAAAGATAACCCGAAGGTTGCGGGCTGGCAGATAGACAACGAATTCGGAAACAGTCATTGGGACCTTTGCATGTGCGACAGCTGCAGGGCATCATTCCAAAAATGGCTTAAAAAGAGATATGGTAATGTGGAGCGGCTGAACCGCGCGTGGGGTACGCATTTCTGGAGCCAGGGATACAATGATTTTTCCGAGGTATTCCCACCCGTAAAGACACCTTGCGGAGCAAATCCGTCGCAGGTCCTCGACTGGAAGAGGTTTCATTCCGACCTTATCTGCGATTTTTCGCTCGACCAGACAAGGATAATCAGGGAGATATGCCCCAAGTCGCAGTTCATCACGCACAACTGCATGGGCTTTTCAGACATAGTGAGCTATTACGACCTTTCAGAGCAGCTGGATTTTGTGTCCCACGATCTTTATCCCGGCGGTTACTGGAGAGGGAGAGACCTGACGCCGTCGGAGATCGCATCGGAGCTTGACGGAATAAGAGGAGTAAACGGCAGTAATTTCTGGATAATGGAGCAGCAGTGCTCTGTTACGGGATGGGAAAATATGGGCAGAGCTCCGAAGCCCGGACAGATACCGCTTTGGGCAGTGGATTCCGTTGCTCATGGAGCAGATACGGTGGTGTTTTTCAGATGGAGAAGCTGCACGGCGGGCACCGAGCAGTACTGGCACGGCATTTTGCCGCATTCCGGGATCCCCGGCCGCGCTTATGACGAGATACAAAAGCTCACAGCAGATATGACGCCTGTCATGGAACGCATGGAAAGCGCGCTTCCCGAGGCAAAAGTCGCAATAGTCCGCTCCTACGAACAGGGCTGGGCGTTTCAGGCACAGCCGAATGTGCCGGGGCTTGACTATTACGGGCAGCTGATAAAGTATCACAAGGCCTTTTATGACAGAGACATTCCTGTCGACTTTATCGGAGAGGATGCCGATCTTTCGGCCTATGACCTTGTGATCGCGCCGCTTCAGTACCTTTCCGACGAAGGACTTGCGGAAAAGTATGATGCTTATGTGAAGGCAGGTGGAAATCTTGTCCTCACGATGCGCTCAGGAGTAAAAGACCGTGACAACATCTGCGACGACTCGCGTTCCCTTCCGGGAGTGTTTGCAAACCTGCTCGGAATCAGCATCACAGAGTACGATCCGCTAGGAAGAGCACGTGTTCCCATCAGTTTTTCGACGGATTGTGGAAAAGTTTCAGATTTCCACTCCGCCCCTGTGGAAATCTTAGCGGAAAAATGGGCGGATGTTGTTACATGTGACACAGCGGAAGCCGTCGCAGGATACTCGGGCGAGTGGTATGCGGGACAGCCAGCGATCACAGTAAATATGCGGGGTTTGGGCACGGCATGGTATGTCGGTACCGAGCCTGATGAGAATGCGCTTAATGAACTCATATCAGTGATTGTGGAAAAAACCCACATTTTGGGGAAAAACTCTGTCAAGATAACACATTCTGTGGGAGTTGAAGTGACATCGCGCGTGAAAAACGGCGTAAAATGGTGGTTTGTGCTGAACCACACAGGAGACGTGCAGCAGATATCCGTTCCCGAAAGTCTGAAAAAAGAAGCCGGAAGTATTGAGGACGGAAAGCTCAAACCGTACGGATATGCTGTTTTCAGCGGTCCTTCGGACATTGAGAAATAAGGGTTTACAATATAAACAAAATGATGAGGAGGCTCTTTTGTTATGAAACTTAAACTGAATTACAAGAGAACGGCACTGATAGGATTTGCGTTTTTCGGGATCCTGCTGCTCTGGCAGGTATACGATTCGTGGTGTCCCACATTCCTTACGGACATTTTTGCAAGAAGGATGTACGGGATATCTTCCGCTGAGCTGAAAGCCGGAGGAGATGAGGCAAAGATCCTTAACGTGCAGTGGCTTGTAGGTATCATCATGGCGTGTGACAATCTTGCGGCGCTCATACTGCTCCCGATATTTGGAAATCTTTCGGACAGGACAAAGACACCGATAGGAAAACGTATGCCGTTCATCCTTACAGGAACCTTTGTTGCGGCTGTGGCGTTCCCGTTCATCCCGCTTTTCTTCCACTACAACAACATTGCCGGAATGGTAGCGATGATGGCGATCGTCCTCATCTTCATGATGATGTACAGAAACCCCGCAGTGTCGCTGATGCCTGACATTACGCCGAAGCCTCTTCGCGCAAAGGCAAACGGCATCATCAACATCATGGGCTATTTCGGAGGAGCATTTGCCACGGTACTCGGCATTTTCATGGTGCTCTCGGACTATATCAATGCGGCGGATGAAGCAAGAAATGTATGGACCATAGAGCTTCCTTTCATCATCGCTTCCGTCCTCATGGTGATCTCGGCTCTGGTGCTTTTCTTCACCATCAAGGAAAACAAGCTCGAAGAAGAGATGAAGGCAGAGCTTGAAGAGGGCGAGCGTCAGGCGGCGGTCGAGACTCCCGTGGATGACGACAAGCCTATGAGCGATGCGAACAAGCGTATGCTTTTTGCGATCCTCGGCGCGGAATTCCTTTGGTTCATGGCTGACAACGCCATCGGTACCTATATCGGAAACTATGTCATCTATTACCTTAAATCCGTTTCTTCGTCCACGATGTATCTCACGATAATCGGTGGTGTCGCATCTGTTGCGGGCTTTGCCGTTGCGGGTTCGATCGCTGACAAGATCGGCAGGAAATGGACCATCAGCACAGGCCTCGGTGTAACATTCATCGCGCTCGTCATCATGTGCTTTGTGGCGCCCACAGAAGTTGTGACCGGAAAGAACGGAGAGTATTCATTCCCTGTCGTGCTCTTTGTGGTATGGGCCATCAAGGGCTTCGGAATGGCGCTTGTACACAACTGCTCGTTCCCGATGGTCGTAGAGCTCTGCTCGTCAAAGAAGATCGGAAAGTTCACAGGATTTTACTATACTGCCAGCATGTCGGCGCAGACAGTCACTCCCATCCTTCTTGGTCTTTTGTTCAACATGACGGGAGTATGGCGCGCGCTTCCTATCTATTCCTCGATACTTATCGTGCTCAGCTGCATCGTGTTTACCACGCTCGTAAAAAATATCAAGGCGAAAAAGGTGCAGAATGCAAAGGGGCTTGAAGCCATAGACGGAGACTGATGCCGGCGGGAACTGCGAAGCGGAAAGGCGTGAACGGATATGTCAATTCTTTCGTTTATAATCAAAAAGGCCGCTCCGGTGCCGAAAATAGAGAATTTTGATTCTTATCTTTTTGTGGGACCGCATCCCGATGATATAGAAATAGGCGCGGGCGCAACTGCCGCAAAGCTTGCCACCGCAGGCAAAAAAGTGACGTTCCTTGTCTGTCTTGACGGTAGATTCGGACTTGAAAACGCAGGACCGTCAATGACTTGGGAAAAACTGATCGATGTGAGAAAAGAGGAAGCGGTGAGATCTGCAGCTGCCCTCGGGGTCACCGATGTGAGATTCCTCGGGCTTTGTGACGGAGGGTTTTATAAGACCGGACTCGGATGGGAAGATTGGGGAGATATTTCGAAAACCTCGGACGGAGAGAGCAGCGATACGCTGTTTTCCATGATCGCCCGTGTTGTCGGTGAAGTAAAGCCGGATGTTGTTTTTGCTCCCGATCCCGATGTCATAAGCGAATGCCACACCGACCACAAAAATGTCGGAGAATGCGTGAAGCGTCTGGCCTTTTTTGCTCCGTTCAAGGAGATCATGCGGCGATACGGTGCAGGATCTGCCGATGTCAAAGCTGTCGCCTTTTATATGACATCGCGGGTTAACCGTACCGTAAAGACAAAGGGGCTTTTGACAAAGCAGCTGGACGCGCTGTTTTCCTGCCACAAGAGCCAATATCCGGACGGCTGCGCCGATAAGGATTCGATAGCGCTTTATCTGAAACTCAGGTCGGCATATTACGGGTTGAAAAGTTTTTCTTCCGCCGCGGAGGGCTTTCGCGTGCTCGGACGCACGCAGATGCATTGCCTTCCCGAAGCCGGAGAATAAGGCGGCAACGGTTTATTTTTCCTTAACTTGACTTTTCATGACAGTGATGTTATCATACGGCTGTTTCTGACACTGAAATCACAGCACGAGCGGATTAAAGTGAAAGATCGGTCTAAACGCAAGTTCATCGGGAGAGATCCCGGTATATTGTAATGCATTTTCGGCTGTATCTTTCAGGATACAGCCTTTTTGTTTTACATGAGTTCACATTGCGCGAGATATGGTCGTTTCATGTACCTGCGCTTACGGGCGGAAAGGAGATGCAGATGAAAAAAAGAGTGGCAGTGATATCGGTCATCGTGGAAAACGCCGAGTCGGTCGAAGAACTGAACAGGCTTCTTTCCACATGCCGCGAAGAGATCATCGGAAGGATGGGTATACCTTATCGTGAAAAGAAGGTCAGCCTCATCAGTGTTGCGATCGATGCTCCCGAGGACACCATCAACGCACTCACGGGAAAGATCGGACGCCTTCCGGGTGTCAGTGCCAAGACCAACTATTCAAATATCATCACGGAGTGCTGAAGCCTCCTGTAAAGGAAAGGAAAAATCATGAAAACATTAAAGAAGATCTTATCATCCGCACTTATTGCGGTGCTTACCGTCGCATGCCTTGCCGGCTGCGGAAAGAAGGAAGAATCCGAGGTCAGAGTCGGCGTTCTTAAAGGACCCACAGGAATGGGCGCCATTGAGATCATGTCTCTTTCGGATGAGGGAGAGTATGAGAAATATAAGTTCACACTCACTTCCGATACGACCGATATTGTTGCAAGACTCACAAACGGCGACCTTGACATAGGCGCGCTTCCCACGAATGTAGCTGCAAACCTCTACAACAAGACAAGCGGCGGCGTGCAGATGATAGCCATCAACTGCACAGGCGTGCTCTATATCCTTGAAAACGGAAACAGCGTAAATTCCGTTAAGGACCTCAAGGGTAAGACCATTTACACCATCGGACAGGGTTCAAATCCCGAATATGTGCTTAATTACATCTTAAGACAGAACGGTCTTGAGCCCGGAACTGACGTGACCATTGAGTACAAGGATGCGAGCGAGGTTTCCGCTCTTATGATCACAGGCGGTGCCGAGATCTGCATGCTCCCCGTGCCCGCAGTCACCACGATCCTTGCAAAAAATTCAAGTGTCCGCAAGGCTCTTGATGTGACCACAGAGTTCAGAAATGCCGCAAACGACGGAAGCGAGCTTACCATGGGCTGCCTCGTTGCAACAAAGGAATTCATCGAAAAGCATCCCGATGATGTAAAGCTTTTCCTTGAAAGATACGAGAAGTCCATAAAGAACGTGCTGGGCGACATCGATGCTTCTTCTGAGCTTATCGCAAAATATGAGATCACAGGCTCTGCCGCTATCGCAAAAGCAGCTATCCCCGATGCAGGTATCGTATGCGTTACCGGTAAGGACATGAAGCCCATGATCAATGGTTATTTTAAGGTGCTCTATGACGCAAATGCTTCTTCTGTAGGCGGTAACATGCCCGGAGACGATTTCTATTATTCAAAGTAAGACCATGAAGGATGCCGTAAAAAATATAAAAATGATACGGTTTTTAAAAGCCCTGTTTGCCACCTGTTTCTGGGTGGGAGTGTGGGCGCTTGCCTCACGCGCGGTGGGAAAGGAACTCCTTATCCCATCGCCGCTTGTGGTGCTTTCGAGGATAGGCGGTCTTGTGGTCACTAAGCCCTTCTGGATAAAAACGGGAGTCTCACTCCTCCGCGTGCTCGGAGGATTTGCCGCAGGACTCATTGGCGGCACGGTACTTTCCGTTCTTGCATCAGTCTCAGAGATTGCAGAGGCTCTGATCACCCCGTTCATCCGCATCATCCGGTCCACGCCTGTGACATCGTTTATCATTCTTGTGATGCTCTGGATAAGCTACACCTTTGTTCCCGTCTTTATTGCAGGGCTTTTGGTCACGCCCATCATGTACATGAACCTGCGAGAGGGCATCATCGAGACCGACAAAAATCTGCTGGAGGTGGCCGGGATATTCAGGTTTGGAAAGTGGAAGACCGTAAAAGTGGTGTACATTCCTTCGGTCAAGCCTTACTTTGTTTCCGCTGCGGTCACGTCCCTCGGACTTGCCTGGAAAGCGGGCATCGCGTCAGAAGTGCTCAGCCTCCCTTCAAATTCCGTGGGCAGAGAGATCTACTATTCAAAGCTTTATCTTGAAACTCCTGATCTTTTTGCGTGGACGGTCGTTGTTGTGATCTTCAGCTTTTTCTTTGAAAAGCTTTTTGAGATATTTGTAAAGAACAGAAAAAAAGAAAAGGAGGCCGTGAAGGAAAATGAAGATAACTGATCTTACGGTTTCCTATTCGGGACATGTGGTGCTCGACAGGCTTTCTCTGGAGACCGGGAACGGGATAACTTGCATAATGGGAGAGAGCGGATACGGAAAGACCACGCTGCTTCATACCATTGCGGGGCTTGTGAAAAAGGATTCGGGAAGCATCGAGGGCGGACCTGAACGGCCTGCCGTGATGTTTCAGGAGGACCGCCTTTTTCCGTGGCTCACGGCGCTTGAAAATATCAAGGTCGTCTGCAATGATGAAGAAAAAGCGTTGAGGCTCCTTAAAGAGGTCGAGCTGGAAGGCCATGCGGAAAAATATCCGTCTGAGCTTTCGGGCGGAATGAAACGCAGAGTGGCGCTTGCAAGAACGCTTTCTTTTGACTCCGACATGATCATCCTCGATGAGCCGTTCAAAGGGCTTGACGAGGCCCTCACAAAAAGGATGGCGGCACTCATAAAAAGGTGCGAGGTGCCTGTGATACTTGCGACACATGCTGAGTCGGACATAGAACTTCTCGGCGCAAAAAAGATAGATATTCAAAGGTTGGGCAAAGCAGTATGAGAAAGATCGCGATATACGGAAAAGGCGGAATAGGAAAATCAACGACCACGTCAAATGTCTCCATGGCGCTCTCAAAGCTCGGGTACAAGGTCATGCAGGTGGGATGCGACCCCAAGGCGGATTCCACAGGCGCGCTTGCGGGCGGAAAAAAGATCACCACGGTGCTTGATTCGATACGTGAAAAAGGCGATGACGTCACGCTTGATGATATAGTGACGGTGGGCGACGGAGGAGTCCTCCTCGTGGAAGCGGGAGGCCCCACACCCGGCCTCGGATGCGCGGGAAGGGGCATTATCACGGCGTTTGAAAAGCTGGAAAAGCTCGGCGCGTTTGAAAGATACGCCCCGGACATTGTGATCTATGATGTCCTCGGAGATGTGGTGTGCGGCGGATTTGCCATGCCGATAAGGGACGGATATGCCAAAAATGTGTTTATCGTGACCAGTGGCGAAAAAATGGCGATGTATGCCGCGGGAAATATCGCGATAGCTGTCGACAACTTCAAGAGCCGCGGATATGCAAGGCTTTCAGGTATCATCCTCAACAAGCGGAATGTAGAAGATGAGGAAGAAAAGGTGAGAAAGCTCGCGGACGACATCGATTCGAAAGTGGTCGCGGTCATGGAGAGAAGCCCTCTGGTCCAGGACGCCGAAGCCCTTGGATCCACTGTGGTGTCGGCATTTCCCGATTCCGAAATGGCAAAGCACTATACAGAGCTTGCCGAGATCATGCTGAAGGAGTCTGACGATGATCAGTGACAATAACGGAGGCCTCCCGAGATACTGCCATCCCTTTCACGGTGGATGGGATGTCGCAAGGATGGCTTTGAACATACCTGAAAGCAAGATATTGTTTGTGTGCCCCGCGAGCTGCGCGAGGATAATCAGCCTGAACGCCCTGAACTACGGTTACAAGGACCGGATCTACGTGCTCTCGATCACCGAAGAGGATATTGTTGCGGGAGATTATGAGGAAAAAACGGTGCAGGCTGCGCTTGAAGTGCTTGCGACAGAAGAAGTGAGGCCGCGTGCGCTGATCATCTATGTGAGCTGTATTGACGCAATGCTCGGGAATGATCATGCTTTCCAGACAAAGCGCATAATGGAGCGCTACCCCGATGTCAACTGTTTTGTCCTCAGAATGTGCCCCATCACGCGTTACAGTTCGGATCTTCCGCTTGTCGCGCTGCAGTATGACATGTATTCGGCGCTTCCCGAGGCCACCGTGCCCAAGGAGAAGATAGTTGCGTTCATCGGGAGCAATCTGCCCCTTTCGGACGATAACGAGCTTGTCAGGATAATAAAAGAAAACGGATATACGCCGCTTCATATCGGGCAGAGTTCTTCATATGATGATTTTCTTAAGGTAAGAGCGTCTGCGTTGAACATCTGCTATATGCCGTTTGCAAAGAAAGCGTGCGACATGCTTAAAGCACGCTACGGAACGGATTATGTCCCCATAGCGCTGAAGCATGACACAGATTATATCGATTCGGCAATAACGATGCTCTGCGAAAAGCTTTCCGTGCCTTTGCCTGACTTAAAAAAACTTCGTGAAGAGGCATTAAAAGAGCTGTCCGAGGCAGCGGCGATATGCGATAAAGAAGTGGTCATAGACACCACGGCAACGCTGTTTCCTGACGAACTGAGACGATTGCTTGACACGGCAGGCTTCAGGACGGGAAGGATCTACAAGGATTCCGCCGGCGCCATGGAGCCGGATGTGGATTCGGGTCATATCACGATGCCCGGAAAACGTGAGTATGACACGGTCGACCATGACAAGATATCGATAGGTCTTGTTTCCGGGTGCTTTGAAAAAGCGGAAAAGCAGGTGCCGTTGTTTTATGATAACGGACACTGGGGATACGATGAACTGAGATTTATCGCGCGCACGATAAAGGAAAGGCTTTTGGATGTAAGCGGAGCAACGGAGGGAATAGGACCGGAATGCCTACGGCATTCCAATGATAGTCGCTCAAAGCCGCGACGGGCTCCCCGTTGCGGAGCAACGGAGGAGATATGAAGGGATTATACAGGGTGATGCCCCCGATAGCGCCGGATTACGGCGGTGCCTGTGAGGTGCTTTACGAACTTGGAGGTCTTGTGCTGATCCATGATGCATCAGGATGTACGGTTAATTATGTTCATTTTGATGAGCCGCGTTTCGGGGAAATGCCCTCAAACGTCTTCTGCTCGGGGCTTACCGAGATAGAGGCGGTGATGGGGGATGACGAGATAGTGATCGGTAAGGCCGTAAAAGCCGCAGAGATGCTTAAGCCTGCGTTTATCGCGTTTATCGGAAGTTCTGTTCCTATGGTCGTAGGAACGGATTTTAAGGGAATAGCAAGGCTTTGTGAGGACAGGACCGGTGTGCCCTGTTTCGGTTTTGATACGAACGGACTCCGCTATTACACTGACGGCGCGTCCAAGGCTATGCTCGCTGTCATAAAGAGATTTTGTGAGAAAAGAGAAGCCGAGACCGAAGAGAAAAACGACGCAATTAATCTGCTGGGGCTTATTCCGATGAATTACGGAACCCTTGCGGAAACAGCAAAAGTCAAAGCACTCTTTAAAAACGTCCGTTCTTCTCTCGGATTTGACACGGTGCTCTCCGATGTCCGTAAAATGGCCGGCGCATCAAAGAATGTCGTGGTGTCCGCAGCAGGACTCGCATCGGCAGAGTATATGAAAAAGGAATACGGCATCCCGTATGAGGTCGGAGTGCCCTATACAAGGGAATTTTTTGAAGGTTCTGAGGTTTGTGACGCTTTTGCTCTTGACAAAAAAGACAGGATACTTGTGATAGGAGAAGGTGTGGACGCCTCTTCGCTTGCCGGGGCAATCGGAGGAGCCGCTTCGCTGGACATGTTTTCAAAATATCCCGGCGCGACCTACAGGACGAGTGACGAGGCTGAGATAGCCGAGATCGGGCAAGGGTTTGATGTGATCATAGCAGATCCCGGCCTTAAGGAGCTGTTCAAGCAAAAGACGTTTCTTTCCCGCCCAACGGTGTCGGTTTCCGGCGGTATAGATCCCAACAAAAAATTTTAAAAAAGTTGTTGACAAACGTATTATGGCGTGGTAATATACCACTTGCGTTTAAAAATGCAATGCGTCATTAGCTCAGCTGGTAGAGCACCTGACTCTTAATCAGGGTGTCCAGGGTTCGAGCCCCTGATGACGCACTCGAGTACCGATTTTGGCGACTGGATTCGCTGGGGTTGGTGCTTTGTTTTTTTTTCTCTTATCAGTGGTTCGGATTTACTATCTCGAGCACGTAGTATCCGTCATCGAGCGGTTCGGGCGGGGAATAGGAAAAACCGGATCCGTTGAGCCCTTCCTGCACCGCGTTTATCACCTCTTCTGCGGAAAGCTCGGAGGAGCGGTAGGTTATGGTGATGTATTCTGCCTGTGACTGGGCCGCAGTCTTTGAGACAACATCATTTCGGGTGTGGCAGACATAGTCCTCGTAAAAATACAGCAGGTGCTTCGCCGATGTGCACGAATGCGCATAGGGCGAAGTATTTTTGTGCGTTTTTGAAAAATAGTCGTCGCTCTTTAAAAAATAGTTATAGCGGAGGCGGGCACCGGCCCCAACGGGATCGTCCCAGGTGAGGTCGATGTTGTACCATTTTCCGTCAAGCTTCACCTGGTTCCAGGCGTGGCTCGTGCTGTCGGTATAACCCTCGACTGTGATGCATTCTATGCCGTTGAGGAGCATGAAGATCCGAAACGTGTCGGAATATCCGTCGCAGACAGCGAGACCGGTCGAAAGAAGGCCGTATGGTGTGTGTGACGCGGCCGAGGCGTAGTTGTCATAGGAGATGGATGAGATGATGCTGTCGTGCACCACACGGATCTTTTGGATGTCGGATTTGGAAGAAAGCTTCCATTCATCCGAAAGCCTTGCGATCTCTGTTACCGCGGCAAGCTCCGAGCTTGAGAGCACAGACATGTCACCTGTCCTTACAGCGTAGGAATATTGCGGGTTGTAGACGACCTTTACCGAATAATAGACATAGATGCAGTTTTTGTAGACCGCGCTGTTTTCCGTGTCCACCGTGATGCTGTAGACCTCAGGGATCGCAGCGGAGAACTCGGAAGGGGCCACTACGCATGAAGCATCGGAGTAGACCATTCCGAAGGATGAGTAATCAAGGGCATTTTTGAAAAAGCCTTTAAAAGCGTCATTCCGTGATGAATAAAGGTATACGGAGTCGTAATTGAGAACGGTGTTTGTGTGGACTTCGAGGGACTTTATGAATTTTGAAGCCGCATCGCTTGCCGCTTTTCCGGTGGTCTTTGTCGGTGTGGGAGTCGGTGTTTTAGTCGGCTTTGGTGTGGGGGTGTTTGTTGCCGTGGGTTTTGGAGTGGGAGTGTTTGTTGCCGTGGGCTTTGGAGTGGGAGTGTTTGTTGCCGTGGGCTTTGGAGTGGGGGTGTTTGTTGCCGTGGGCTTGGGCGTAGGGGTATTTGTGGCAGTGGGCTCCGGAGTGGGGGTATTTGTGGCAGTGGGCTCAGGAGTTGGCGTGCTCGTGGCGGTGGGCAGCGGTGTCGGAGTGTCCGTAGCTGCAGGCGGCACTGTAGGAGCAGGTGTGTCTGTAGCTGCAGGCACCGGAGTAGGCGTATCCGCTGTATCAGGCGAGGACGTATGATCATCCACGGAAACGATATCCGGGATGACACGGCTGATATTGACACAGCCTCCCAGCGCTGCCGATGAAAGCCCCAGCGCTGCGATAAGGATATATATGTGTTTTTTTGCGTCTTTGATCTTCATGGTGAAGTATTATAGCAAATTTACTCTGACAAAACACTACTTTTTTGACTTACACGGCATGAACATCCTACCCCTTGTTTCGCTCTCCTTTTTATGATAAAATATCAAGGATGTGAAGTTGTGCCTTTTGACATGGCTTTACGCCTATAATTCCGGGGAGAAGAAGCAATGGGCAGGATTTACACCGTTATGGGGAAAAGCGCGACAGGGAAGGATACCGTATACAGGCGCCTGTTGGAGCGGTTTCACGACAGATTCAGAAAGGTAGTCCTTTATACCACCAGACCCATCAGAGCGGGCGAGCAGAACGGTGTCGAATATTATTTCGTTACCATCCCACAGATGGAAGAGATGAAAGCTGCGGGAAAGATCCTCGAGATCCGCATGTACAATACGGTCTACGGCCCATGGTACTATTTCACCGCAAACGACGGACAGATAAACCTTGACGAGTCGGATTACATGATGATCACCACTCTTGCCGGATATGAGAGCATCCGCGATCATTTCGGCACCGAAAACGTGATCCCCATCTATACCGAGATCGACAACTATACAAGGCTTCACAGGGCCGTTGAACGTGAGGGCAGACAAAAGGTTCCCAATTTCTCCGAGGTCTGCAGAAGATATCTTGCGGATGAGGAGGATTTTTCGGAAAGCGAGCTTCAAAGGCTCGGTGTGAACAAGCGCTTTATCAACGATGATCTTGACAGATGTCTTGAGGAGATCGGCGAATGGATATCAAAATAAACCAGACGCAACAGGTAAAAACGGTCGAAAGCAATGCTCCTGCTCCGGAAGCACCGAAGGAGGATTTCAGCTTTACGCTCATCAGCAAGATAGCGGAAGCGGATCTGCAGGAAAAGCTTGCGGTCTTGATCGAGGACATCACCAAGGAAGGAAAAAAGATCCAAAAGCACATGGACGTGCGCGACATGAAGCAGTATCGTGCGCTCATCAAGGAGTTCATGAACGAGATAGTCACGCATTCCCACAAATTCGAGCGTGAGAACTTCCTTGACAAACGCGGACGTCACAGGGTTTACGGCATGATCAAGCTGATCGACGAAAACCTTGACGCGCTGACCGAGGAACTTCTGAAGGAAGAAAAAGACGCGATGGCCATTTTGACCAGAGTTGACGAGATCAGAGGCCTGCTTCTCGATATCATGACATGACATACAAAGAAGTATACGGACAGGAAAAAACATCAGAATTTCTGAAAAGGACCGTGGCTGAACGAAAGATCAGCCACGCATACATTTTCTGCGGGGAAAAAGGCAGCGGGAAAAAGCTGCTTTCCGGACTTTTTGCTACGGCCATCCTCTGCGAAAAGGGAGGTCCCGAGCCTTGCGGGGAATGTATTTCGTGTAAACAGGCGGCATCAGGCAACAATCCCGACCTGAAATACATCACGCACGAAAAGCCGAACGTCATAAGTGTTGACGAGATCAGAGTCCAGCTGAATGCGGATATAGCGGTAAAACCGTATTGCCACGAAAAAAAGGTCTACATCATCGATGAGGCCGAAAAGATGAATGAGCAGGCGCAGAACGCGATGCTGAAGACCATCGAGGAACCGCCCGGATATGCTGTGATGATCCTTCTCGTAACGAATGAAAAAATACTGCTCCCCACCATACGTTCAAGATGCATTTTGATAAATCTGCGTCCTGTCGAAAAGAAGCATATCAAAAAGCTGCTCGTGGAGAAGCACGGCATTTCGGACTATCTGGCCGATATCGCGGCTTCCTATGCGGACGGGATACCCGGGAGAGCGGTGGATTTTGCTTCATCGGAGGAATTTTCCGCACTGAGGTCGGATGTCATCGGTACCATGAAAAAAATGAGCAGGCTTGAGGCGTCCGAGCTGCCCGCCCTGATAAAGTCGTGGAATGACAAGCAGGAGCTGCCGGACAGGCTGAGCCTTGTGTATATGTGGTACAGAGACGTTTTGGTGACAAAGGTGCTCGACAGTACGGACGGTGTGCTTTTCAAGGACGAGGAAGCGGCGCTGTATGAATATGCCGATCTTCTCACGTGCGAGGAGATCGTAAAAAAGCTGGATGCGGTAAATCTGCTCCGCGAAAGAATGAGATATAACGTAAATCCCGAGGCGGCGCTGATGCTGTTTTTCCTGAGCTTGAGAGACAGGAAATAGTCCCTCAAAGCCGGGACGGGCTCCCGGCAATTTCATTGCCGGGCGAGAATGGAGGTTCATAAATGACAAAAGTAGTTGGTGTAAGATTCAGACAGGCGGGAAAAGTATATTATTTCGACCCGCTTGAGTACAATATCGAACAGGGAAGCAATGTTATCGTCGAGACCGCACGGGGCATTGAATTCGGACATGTTGTGATGGGAGTCAGGGAAGTGGAAGACGAAAAAGTGGTTCAGCCGCTGAAACCCATCATCCGCCCTGCGACCGAAGACGACGAGAAACAGGAAAAGGCAAACCGGGAAAAAGAAAAGAATGCGTTCAAGATCTGCCTTGAAAAGATAGCAAACCGCGGGCTTGAGATGAAGCTCATCGGCTGCGAATACACTTTTGACTCAAACAAAGTCCTGTTTTATTTTACGGCGGACGGAAGAGTCGATTTCAGAGAACTGGTAAAGGATCTGGCGGCGGTGTTCAGGACCAGGATAGAGCTCCGTCAGGTCGGAGTGCGTGATGAGGCAAAGATCCTCGGAGGCATTGGCGTTTGCGGACGCCCGCTTTGCTGCCATTCCTATCTTTCCGATTTTGTGCCTGTTTCCATAAAGATGGCAAAGGAACAGAACCTTTCGCTCAATCCCACAAAGATCTCCGGCGTGTGCGGAAGGCTCATGTGCTGCCTGAAGAACGAAGAGGCGGCTTATGAAGAACTCAATTCCAAATTGCCTAACATCGGGGATTATGTCACCACAAACGATGGCCTTAAGGGCCAGGTACAGAGCCTTTCCGTGCTTAAGCAGAAAGTGCGCGTGCTTGTGGAGACAGGTGACGATGAGCGTGAACTTAAGGAATACGATGCCGACCAGCTGAAGTTCAAGGCCAGAAAGCGTAAGGACTCCGGCACTTCCAAGGAGGAAGAGGCAGCGGCCAAGGAGCTGGAGCGCCTTGAAAAGCGAGAAGGCGGCAAATCCAAGCTCGGAGAGGAATAAAAGTGGAATCTGAGATTACCCTTAAAAGCACTGAGAGGATCGACGATCTTCAGAGAAACGGACTGCAGATCATCCAGGACAAAGAGCGCTTCTGCTTTGGCATGGATGCGGTGCTGCTTTCGGGCTTTGCAAGGGCAAACCGCGGTGAAGCTGTGCTTGATCTCGGCACCGGAACCGGGATAATCCCGATACTCATGACCGCAAAGACCAAAGCGGACAGGTTTTGTGCGCTTGAGATCCAGGAAGAGAGCGCCGACATGGCGCGAAGGAGCGTTCGGCTCAATCACCTTGAAGACAAGGTAAATATAGTAACAGGAGATATAAAAGAGGCTTCCCGTATTTTCGGAAAGGCCTCTTTTGATGTTGTTACGAGTAATCCGCCATATATGGTCGCAGGGCACGGAGAAGCCTGCCCCGATGAGGCAAAGGCCATCGCACGACATGAGATATTGTGCTCTCTTGATGATGTGGTAAGGGAAGCATCCGCGTGCCTCAAGCCGAACGGCAGATTTTACATGGTCCACAGACCTTTCAGGCTTGGCGAGATCTTTTCGTGTTTTGAAAAATATGGATTAAAGCCTAAAGAAATGCGGATGGTGCATCCTTTTATCGACAAAGAACCGAACATGGTGCTGCTTGGCGCCTCAAAGGGCGGAAACGACGGCATAAAAACAGCGCCGCCGCTCATTGTCTACAAGGAGCGGGGCGTATATACGGACGAGATATATGACGTTTACGGATACTGAACTCTGAAGGACCTGCCCGTAAATGCGGCTTTCAGGGCAAAAAAATGCCTTGAACCGGAAGGGGAATCCGATCCAAGGACTTTGGGGTTGAGGGGTTTAATTTCTAACAACACTATTATATAACAAAAAGTCCAACAAATGTCCACACTTTTATTCTCAAAAACTGATCATTTTTTTTGAAAGGTGAAAAAAGGTACAAAAATGCTCTATTTATGTGCAACACCTATAGGAAATCTTGAAGATATCTCGATGCGTGCCGTGAGGATCCTCAAAGAGTGCGACCTTATCGCAGCGGAGGACACGAGGAACAGCATCAAACTGCTTTCACATTTTGATATACATACACCGATGACCAGCTATCACGAGTTCAACAAAGTCGACAAAGCAAGAGAGCTTGTGTCAATGATGCTTGAAGGGAAGGATATCGTCTGCATCACGGATGCAGGAACGCCGGGGATCTCAGATCCGGGTGAGGAACTGGTAAGGCAGGCGAGAGAAGCGGGCATCACAGTCACTTCCGTACCCGGCGCGTGCGCCTGCATCACAGCGCTCACGATGTCCGGACTTCCGACAAGACGCTTTGCTTTTGAGGCTTTTCTTCCGACCGACAAAAAGGAACTCCGCCGGGTCCTTGACGAGATGAAGACCGAGACCCGCACGGTGGTCATGTATGAGGCTCCCCACAGGCTCTTAAAGACTCTGCAGCTGCTGCTTTCCGAACTCGGGGACAGAAAGATGGTGATATGTAAAGAACTCACCAAAAAGCACGAAAATTCTTATGAGGGAACGATATCCTCAATGATCTCACGCTTTACCGCAGAGGAGCCCAAGGGCGAATATGTGCTTGTGATCGAGGGCAGAAGTCACGACGACATTGAACAGGAAGAACAGGCAAAATGGGATACGATGTCGATGGAGGAGCATGTGCAGCTTTACCTTGACCGCGGCATGGACAAAAAAGAGGCTATGAAAGCCGTTGCAACTGACCGGGGCATTTCAAAAAGGGATGTCTATCAGGCGCTTCTTGCTACCGAATGACAAACTTCACAAAAAACAATGATAAAAACCCGTCCGAAAAGGACGGGTTTTTGTGTATATTGCACAAAAGAGATGGAAAAAATTGTGCAAGTTGTACATTGACCGTGTCCGCCGCCGCTGATAAACTATCTATTAGAGCAACCGATTGCGCAACTTGCGCAACACAGTCCAAAGATACATAGGAGAACACACATGGACAAATTTATCGTAAACATCATACACCGTCCCGAAATGGTGCCGGAGTATGCGGAAAAGATCACAGGACAGGGCAAGGGAGAGGACATCTCAAGAAAATCCCTGCTCACGGAATCCCTGGATATCTTTAAAACACAGCAGGAATGCGCTCACAAAAACGGGCTCAAGACGACCATCCAGATGACCTACGCAAGCCTTTTCAACGACGAAGCCGTAAGCCTTGCAAAGGAGCATCACGAAAAATACGGAGATGAGATCGCGCTCACTCTTCTCGGCCTTCCCTGCAAAGAATTCCGCGAGAAATACAAGACAAAGGATTTCTGCATCTGGATGTTCTCCATGGAGGACAAAAAATCCATAGTGGATGATGTGTTTGGGAAATTCCGCGATATCTTCGGTTTTTATCCCGAATCCACCGGCTCCTATTATATGGATGCGGACCTTATAAACTATATCAAAGAAAAATATCCCTCCGTAAAATGCGCGGTAGCCACATGCTGGGAGGAAGGCCCCAAGGCGTACCACACCTGCAACAATTCCTGGTATACCCTGATGGACGGCGGCCCGTGGGCACCCTGGATCCCGTCCAAGGCAAACACGCATGCGCCTGCGGCAAACGAAGCCGAGGATTCCGGCATTGTTGCCATTCCGCATCTTTCACGAGATCTCCTTGCCTGCTATGACGGAAACGGCAGCAACTTCGGAACACATCCCCAGAATGTTCTCCGCGGCATGATCTATGATTCAAAGACCTGGGACTATCCTTATCTCTACAACCTCATCGACCAGTACAGAGCGCTTGCAAAGTATAACAACGGCTATGCCTACAACATGATGTTCGTGGGACCCGGCTGGATGAACAAGATGGGACGCTGGGAGGCTCCGTATGAGCTGCTGCTCAAATCCTACGAGGACGGCTGCGCATACTACGGAAAACTGAAAAAGGAAGGCGTTCTGGTCGATATGACCATGTCCGAGTTTGCGGACCATTATCGCAAAAAGAAAACCTACACCGAGCCTGAATGCGCTTTGTGGCGTGATATCCTTTACGGCTCCGACAAGCAGCTTTTCTGGTACTGCGACCCCTTCATGCGCGCCTGCGTAAACATGGATCAGGGCGGTGCTATCGTGGATCTCCGTCCCTATGTGGCAAAGCTCGAGTGGCCTGTGGGCATCGGAACAAAGCACGTTCAGGATGCCTCCTATCCTTTCCTTATCCAGGAAAAATACAGAGCGGGCTATTTTACCCACTATGCAGGCGAAGGAACAGTGCGCTCCGCAAAATTTTCACATAACGGCGAAGAAGTGGACCTGTGTCTCTGCCGAACCAAAGCGCATTTTTCGGAAGAAAACGGCGTAAGAACTCTCACACTCGATCCCGTTGACATAGAATTTGCGGATGTCACCATAACCGTGCAGACCCTTGTTTCCTTTAAAGAAGGCGATTCCTCGATAAAGATCACGAGAAAGATAGTAAATTCCACAGATCCCGACGTGAGGATCGATGTGAACGAATATATGGTCGCATGCTACGGCACCACGGAATATCCTGAGGACATGACTCCCATCACGCTCTCCGTGACCGGCAGCGCAGGAAACAAGAGCGAGATACCTTATGAATACAAATGCAGAGAGGCTGCGGAGAACGGCGCAAAGGAAGTAAGAGCCGTGATCCCGCCCATCAATACCGAGGTCTCCCTCACCTGCGACAACAAAGACGCAGAGGGATACATAAGGGAAGGCTACGCATTTTCACCCATGTTCACACTTGGGTATACCACATCCTTAAAGTGCGGAGAGGAGGTAACCACATGGCTCAGGCTCGAAAAGGAAAACTGAATTACCGCTGTCCTTCGTGCTTTATGCGCGACCTTGACATAGACATGTTTTACGACAAGGACAAGGACGAGTACTATTGCCTTCGTTGCCAGTACAGAGGGAACGAAGAGGACGTATTAAAGAAAAATGAGATGGCCCGTTTCAGGTACGGTGCAATGCACAAACGATTCACGGATTTTGAGGATTTCAGCAAGTGATCCGGCACCTAAACGAAAAATAACGAAAAAAATTGGAAACGTTTCCAAAAAATTGTGGACAAAGTTAACATATTGTGTTAGAATCGTGGAGGAAAAATTGGTGAAAGTTAATAAAATCTTGGCCACACTGGTCGCTTTTTCCCTTGTCCTGTCATTATCCGCAGGGTGCGGCAAGGCAAAGTCGGAAGTAGGAAAGATGCCTTCCGACACGCTGTATGTCGAAAAGGTGGAAAATCTGCCCGACGATTTCATCATGGGAATGGACGCGTCGAGCGTTATCTCCCTTGAAAACGGCGGAGTGAAATATTACGACTTCGACGGGAACGAGCAGGATGTGTTCAAAACGCTTGCTCAGTCCGGTATCAACTATATCCGTGTAAGAGTGTGGAACGATCCGCACGATGCTGACGGAAACGGTTACGGCGGCGGAAACTGTGACATAGACACTGCGGTCGAGATAGGAAAACGCGCCACAAAGTACGGACTTAAGCTTCTTGTAAATTTCCACTATTCCGATTTTTGGGCGGATCCCTCAAAGCAGATGTGCCCCAAGGCCTGGAAGGGCATGGAGATAGAAGAAAAGACCAAAGCCTGCTATGAGTACACTCTTGAGTGCCTCACCAAGCTCAAAAAAGCCGGTGTGGACGTCGGGATGGTACAGGTGGGAAATGAGACAAACGGCGCAATGGCCGGCGAAAAGATCTGGATGAACATCTATTATCTGATGGACGCCGGAAGCCGAGCCACCCGCGAAGTTTTCCCGAAAGCACTGGTAGCGGTGCATTTCACCAATCCGGAAAAAGTAACGAACATCGCAGACTATGCAAAAAAGCTGAACTATTACAATCTTGACTATGATGTTTTTGCATCGTCCTACTATCCTTACTGGCACGGCACTCTCGAAAACCTTTCCAAGGTCCTTACGAATGTTGCCGAGACCTACGGCAAAAAGGTGATGGTCGCGGAGACCTCCTACGCGTTTACCGTTGTGGACAGCGATCACTACGGAAACACGATCTCAGGTGACGCATCCGTTACAAAGAACTATCCCTACACAGTTCAGGGACAGGCAAACTGCGTAAGAGACGTCGTTGACACCATTGTAAACAAGACAACAAACGGCATCGGCGTGTTTTACTGGGAAGGCACCTGGATATCCTCAGGCGGCTCCTCATATGATGAAAACAAGGCACTTTGGGAAAAATACGGCTCAGGCTGGGCTTCGAGCTACGCAAAAGAGTACGACCCGAACGATGCCGGAAAATATTTCGGCGGCTGCGCTGTAGACAATCAGGCATTCTTTGACCCGACAGGTCATCCCATAGAGTCACTCAAAGTGTTCGGCCTCATGAAAGACGGAAACAAAGTCGATCTCAAGGCTGATGCCGTGGAAGACACAAATCTCATCATCGACCTCAACGGTGAGATCACGCTTCCCACAGAAGTGAATGCCGTTATGCTTGACAATTCCAAGAGCGTTATTCCGGTTGAATGGAAAAACGTTGATATAGACAAAATGAAGTCCGGCGGTGTTGCGAAATATGACATTGTCGGCACGGCCGGCGGAATGGACGCCCACTGCTATGTTTCCATGGTGGAGTTCAATTTCCTCAAGAATTACAGTTTTGAAGACGCCGACGAAGCACCGTGGAAGGCAAAAGCCAACAAAGCCATGGATGAGCTTAAGGTCGAAGACAAAGCGACCGATTCCCTCACAGGCACAAAGCACTATCATTTCTGGAGCGGAAATCCGAACACCGTCGACTTTGACCTCTGGCAGGAAATCAGCGACCTGCCGTCCGGAACCTACAGATTTGCGATATCCACCATGGGCGGAGACTGCGGAACGCAGAACAATTACGCCTATGTAAAGATAAACGGCGAGATTGTCGCCAAAAGCGAAGCCATTTTCACAAGTTACAACGAGTGGCATGACAGCATCATAGACAGCTTCAGTTACAACGCGGGCGACACCCTGGAAGTCGGCATTCACGTGGAATGCGCGGGCGAAGGAAACGGCGCGTGGGGCAAGATCGACGATGCGCTTTTGAATTCCGTATCTAAGTAGAGTTTAAGGAGGGGACGACTGATGTACCGGGTATCGATAAAAAAGACCGCTTCATTGCTGATAACGTCCTTTATCCTTTTATCATCTTCCGTCCTCGGAGGATGCGGAAAAAAAACAGTCGACCCGGTCGACGACAATTACAGGGTTTTTTATGAGATCTTTGTCGGATCGTTCTCGGATTCAAACGGGGACGGCGTGGGAGATATCCGCGGCATCATAAACCGCATGGATTATCTGAACGACGGCGACATAAACTCGGGAAAAAGCCTTGGGATCCAGGGCATCTGGCTTTCCCCGATCCTTGCTTCCCATTCCTATCACAAGTACGATGTCACGAACTACTACAAAATAGACCAGAAATTCGGAACAGACGATGACCTTAAGGAACTTTTAAAGATCTGCGACGAAAGAAATGTCAAGGTCATAATGGATCTGGTGCTCAATCACACCGCATCCGACAACCTCTGGTTTTCAAAGTTCACGAGCGCTCATAAGAGCGGTGACACATCAAATGAATATTACGATTTTTACAGCTGGGCAAAAAAAGACGAGATCCCCGGAGGGCGCACCTTCAGGCAGATACCGGGTTGCACCGATCAGTATTATGAATGCAATTTCTCAACGGACATGCCCGAGCTCAACTTTGACAATACCGCAGTACGTCAGGCGGTACTCGATCTTGCGAAATACTGGATCGATATGGGAATAGACGGATTCAGGTTTGATGCCGTGAAGTACGTTTATTACGGCGACACGGTAAATTCCGTGAAATTCTGGGACTGGTTCATGAAAGAACTCCGCGCCTACGACCCTGATATCTACTGCGTCGGAGAGTGCTGGTCGGGAGATGCCGAGACACTGGAATATGTAAAAGCGGTCAATTGCTTCAACTTCCAGATCGCGCAGGCTGAAGGCTTTACCGCAAATGCGGTAAAAAAGAGCAGCGCTGTATCGGTTTTCACAAACTATGTCGAGACCTATCAGGACAAGGTGCAGGCAGCATCTCCCGAATACGGGATGCCGGTCGCGTTCCTTTCAAACCATGACATGGACCGCTCTGCGGGATACATGATGCTCGCAAACCAGTGGCCACAGATGGCTGCAAACCTCTACATACTGAGTCCGGGATCGCCTTTCATCTATTATGGTGAAGAGATCGCGGCAAAGGGCACCAGAGGCGGCGCGATGACCGACGCCAACAGACGCCTTGCAATGAACTGGGGCGACGGAGACACAGTAAAAGACCCTGTCGGCGCGGATTATCCATATTCCAAGCAGACAAACGGCACGGTAAAGGAACAGCTTGAAAACGAGGGCAGCCTTTTACACTACTACGAAAAGCTCATCTCATTAAGGGTAAAATATCCTGAGATAGCACGGGGTGACTACAAGTCGCTCACATACAGCAAAAACACCTTCGGCGGATTTGAGATATTTTACGAAGGAGATATCACCTGGCTTTTCCACAACACAAACGACACAGAGACCACGGTGGACCTTAGCGAATGCAGCGCATTTACGGCAAAGGACGTGAAGGTCATGGATTTTATAGGCCAGGGAACGGCATCGATCTCGGGAACGGAGCTCACGATAGGCCCGAGGACAAGCGTCATCGTAAAGAAGACGGACAAATGAGTTATTAAAGCGGATAGCCCGCTTTAAAATAAAAAAGAGGAGAGAAAAATATGAAGAAAAGAATCACAAGACTTTTCGCATTTGCCATGGCTCTTGTTATGGTAGTCGCTCTTGCGGCATGCGGAAAGAAAAAAGACGAAACCGACAACGGCGGAAAGACCGATCTTAATGCTCTTGCAGGCGATTACAACATCGTCGTATGGGTATCGGAGTCCGCAGGCGTTACCGATCTTACCGACACTCAGATCAAGAGATTCTGCGAAGAGAATCCCGGGATCAAGATCAATGCCCGTATCGAGGGTATCACAGAGGCTGAGTCCGCATCCCAGATGATCACATCTGTTGAGGACGGCGCAGATCTCTATTGCTTCGCACAGGACCAGCTTGTTCGTCTTGTTCAGGCAGGCGCACTTGCAAAGCTTGGTGAGGCTACACAGAAGACAGTTACCGAGCTCAATGACAAGACATCCGTACAGGCAGCCACAGTTGGCGATGTTATGTACTGCTATCCTCTTACTTCGGATAACGGTTACTATATGTACTATGACAAGAGCGTCATCCCTGCAGAGCACCTTGATTCCCTTGAGGACATCATTGCAGACTGCGAGAAGGCAGGAAAGATGTTCTCCATGGAGCTTACAACCTCCGCTTGGTACAACGCAGCATTCTTCTTCGCTACCGGTTGCGTATCTGAATGGCAGATCGGCAGCGACGGCCAGTTCACAGGCGTTAACGACACATTCAACTCCGACAACGGTGTTATCGCATTAAAGGGAATGCAGAAGCTTCTCAAGTCCCCCAGCTTCAACTCTTCTTCCGCAGGTGCTGACTTTGCTGCAGCTGTTCCTTCGGCAGTAGTTGTTTCCGGTACATGGGCAAGCTCCGCAGTTAAGGAAGCTCTTGGCGAGAACTATGCAGCTACCGATCTTCCTTCCTTCACAGTAGACGGAAAGAGCTATCACCTTGGTTCATTCTCAGGCTGCAAGCTCATCGGTGTTAAGCCCCAGACAGACGCAAAGAAGGCAGCAGTCCTTCAGCAGCTTGCTCTTTACCTCTCCAACGAGAAGTGCCAGCTTGAGAGATTCGACCTTGTAGGTTGGGGTCCTTCAAACCTCGGCGCACAGAAGAACGATGCCGTTCAGTCCGATATCGCTCTTGCAGCTCTTGCAAAGCAGGCTGAGTATGCTATCCCTCAGGGCCAGATCCACGGTTCATGGTGGGATATCGCAAAGGTTTATGCAGTATCCGCTCAGACAGCAAACACAGACGCAGAACTTAAGGATGCTCTTCAGACATATCAGGATACCATCAACGGTCTCTTCGCTATGAGCGTTGACGAGAAGGAAGCTTGGTCTGTTATCGGTTCCATGAACGGTGACGGCTGGGCAAATGATATCCCCATGGTTTGCGATTCACAGGGCGTATGGCATTCAGATGTCATCAACTTCAAGGCAGGCGATGAGTTCAAGGCACGTCAGGGCAAGAGCTGGGATGTAAACATCGGTTCCGACGGCGCTCTCAACGGACCTAACTTCACCATCACAGAGGATGGCCCCGGATTCGTTAAGTTCACATTTGACAAGGCAAGCACAACAGGTACCCTTACCATCGAGAAGACCTCCGATATCTATGGTTTCACCATCATCGGTTCCATCAACGGTGACGGCTGGTCCATCGACCTTCCCATGGAGATCCAGGCTGACGGTTCATGGCTTACCACAGAAGCATACAACCTCAATGCAGGTGATGAGTTCAAGGCTCGTCAGGGCAAGAACTGGGATGTTAACTATGGTGTAAACGGTGAAAACTACAAGGTTGAGACTGCAGGCACATACTTCATCAAGCTTACAGCAGACAAGACCATCGAGCTTATCGCAAAGTGATCATCTTTACAGCAGAATAGCAACACCTTAAACAGGCTTACTGAGCCGCGCGGGAGGTCAGCCTCCTGCGCGGTTTTTTAAAAAGAGAAGGGCTTTGGGCTTATGAAAAGATTAACCACATCGGAATATATAAGACTTAATTTCTTTCAAAAGATCCTGTACAAGCTTGCCTGCTTCTTTGCCGCGGTATTCAAGCTTTTTGCGGATATAGGAAAAGGCATTGGAAAAGGCGTAAAAGGCCTTTTTAAAGGTATCGGAAAAGATCTTAAGGATTTTGCCACCATCTTTGCAAAAGGATCCTGGCGCACAAAAGTGTCCTATTTCATTTTCGGCTTTGGAAATCTTGCATGCGGGCAGATAGTGAGGGGCCTGCTTTTCCTGCTTTTCCAGGTCGCATTCATCGGCTATACCTTTACCATAGGTGCCGGATGGATGGCTAAGCTTGACAATCTCGGAGACATAGGAGCACATGAGGAATACAGCCCGATCTATGACGCATATGTGCGTGTGGACGGCGACGATTCGTTCAAGATCATGCTTTACGGCGTGCTCTCGCTTATCCTGTGTCTTGTTTTCATATTCGTTTGGCGCATGAGCTTCCATCAGAGCTACGAAAACGATCAGCTCCTTGCAAAAGGCAAAAAGGTGCCCAAGTTCAAGGATGACTTAAGAGAGATCGTTGACGCCAAGTTCCACAAGACTCTGCTTACGGTCCCGATCATCGGAATCTCCATGTTCACGGTGTTCCCGACGCTGTTCATGGTTCTTGTGGCATTTACAAACTATGACGGCGCGCATGACGGCTATTCCAACCTTTACACCTGGAGAGGCTGGCAGAATTTTGCGGAGTTGTTCAATACGACCTCGTCAAATCTCGGCTATGCTTTCAAGCATATCCTCGGATGGACGCTGGTATGGGCGGTTTTTGCCACATTTTCCAACTATTTCCTGGGAATGCTGCTCGCCATCCTCATCAACAAAAAGGGCATAAAGCTCAAAAAACTGTGGAGAGGCATTTTCGTTATGACGATAGCCATCCCGCAGTTCATTTCACTTCTCTATATGTCAAAGCTTTTTGCCAAGAACGGACTTATCAACGCATTCCTCATCAAGATGGGATTTTTGTCGGTTCCTTTTGATTTCTGGGCGAATACGATGGCGTCAAGGATATTGCTGATCGTGATTAATATCTGGATCGGTGTTCCTTATCTCATGCTTATCGCGACCGGTATCCTCATGAACATCCCCGAGGACCTTTACGAATCCGCAAAGATAGACGGCGCGAATCCCTGGCAGCAGTACACAAAGATCACGCTTCCCTACATGCTCTTCATCACGGGGCCGTATCTTCTCACAAGTTTCATAGGAAACATCAACAACTTCAACGTTGTTTACCTGCTCGGAGGCGGCGCGGTACCCAATCCCAAGCTTCTTACATCAGGCGGAACGGCCAGCGACGTAGACCTTCTGATAACCTGGCTGTTCAAGATAACAACGGGAACGGAGAGCAATTACAAGCTGGCTTCGGTCATCGGTATCATGATCTTCATAGTGGTTTCCATTATTTCCGTCATCGGCTTCAATGCGATGCCATCTACCAAGAATGAGGAGGATTTCCAATGATGAGCACCTCCAGACAAAAAAGTTTAAAAACACATCAGAGAGTATCAAACGTTTTTGCATATATTCTGCTTGTCGTGCTTTCGATAATATGGCTCACGCCCTTTGTGCTGATCGTATTTGAGTCGTTCCGCACGGAGACCACGATGCAGGTGGGCTATGTGATCCCCAAGGTGTGGGGCTTTGCAAACTACAAAACGCTGTTTGACAAAAACGCCATGGATTTCATCGTATGGTACAAGAACACATTCATCATCGCTATCATCTGCGCTCCCATACAGACCTTCATGGTGCTCTGCATGAGCTACACACTTTCGAGAATGAGATTTAAGGGCAGAAAGTTCCTCATGAACTTCATGCTGGTGCTTGGCATGTTCCCGGGCTTCCTTTCCATGATCATCTTAAAGAAGGTGCTTTCGGGCTGGAACATGATCGGCGCAAATTCCGTATACGGACTTATCATCGTATACACCGCAAGCTCCGCGATGGGATATTATGTTTCCAAGGGCTTCTTTGACACCATCCCCAAGTCGCTTGACGAAGCGGCGCGTGTGGACGGTGCCACAAGAGCAAGGGTATTTTTAAACATCACGCTTCCCATGGCAAAGCCCATCGTTATCTATACGCTCCTCACAGCATTCATGGGCCCTTGGGGCGACTTCATGTTTGCAAAATATATCTGTAACAACACCTCGGCGGGCATGAACGTGGCTGTTGGTCTGCAGAACATGATAGCCACATCCGAAGGCCTCGCGGCCCACTATACGCAATTCTGCGCGGCGGGCGTGCTTGTAGCGATCCCTGTTACCATCCTGTTCATGTGCCTCCAGAAATACTATGTTGAAGGTGTTACGGGCGGCGCTGTAAAGGGATGATGGAAGAATATTGTTTATTACAGGTTGAACAATAATACTCAAATAAAAACACAGCACACGGTGTGCTGTGTTTTTTCTATCTTTGCAAAAGTGCATATTCCGCAAATCTTGGAAGTTTCAGTTTTAGGTATCCGTATTCTTTTCCGTCGACGATACCTTTGTCTATAAGGCGTTCACGGTAAACGCTGAATTTTCCTGATTCCATTTCAAGTATTTCACGGATTTCGGAAACCTTGCCATCTACTGTGCTTGCCAAAGCGGAGACAACTTTACGTTCGGTTGGGGCAAGTTCAGACCAGATCTTATCATAAGCAAATTCAGCCAGATATTGGTCAAATTCAGACAGGAGGTCTTTTACTTCGACTTTGTTTTGTTTACACAGAGCGTTCCAATATATATACCCGACGACCTGAAATGCAAAAGAGTAGCCTTTGGTGAGCCGGGCCAGTTCTTCGGCGGTTTCTGCGTCTACGCCAAGAACTCTTCCATACGTGTTTATTATTGATGAAATGTTCAGCGGCTCGAGTTCATGCTCTTTGGCACGATATAAGAATGTAAGGGATTTGTCGTTTTTGATGGCTTTAATGTTTTCCTTTAACCCTGTCATAATGACATAGAGTTCATATCCTGCGCGCGCGTAGGCTGAGAGTGCATGAGAAAAACTTCCGATCTGACTGTTGTAGGTCACTTCGTCTATTGTGACTAGGACCCTTTTTTTGAATTTACCCAGTGCTTTCAGCATCATATCTACGGCGTCATATTCGTTTGAAGCCACAAAGTCCGGTTTTTTTACCGAAAGATTAATGCCAAGAATACTTATGTCCAGCTTGGCTTCAATAAATAACGCCCTAAGTCCCGGCTGTCTGCAGAGACCTCTTGCCAAAGCCTCGAGTATGTTTGCGGTTGGGTCGGGGATATCTACGGTTATCCAGTCTTTCTTTTCACGTATTATGTTGGATATTTCCGCCATAAGCACGGATTTTCCGGCTCCACGGACACCGGTCAGAAAATGGCACCTGAAAGTCGGAATATCTCGGTCAAGATCTCCTATAATATCGTTAATAAGAGCTTTCCGGGTGATGTATTGAGGCGGAATATAACTAAACTGCAGTGTGAACGGGTTTTCTGAGGCTAAGATATTTTTATTCATTTCTTTACTCCCGATACATTTTGTTATAACTTGTTATAGGTTTACAATTTTGTTATAACTTGTTATAAGTTCAAAATTATGTTATAACTTGTTATAGGTTTTGTCAAGAAGTAAAGAAGTATGTATTGTCACAAGTATGAAAAATGATATAATTTGAGCTGGAATTGAATCGCGTTAACTGCGTGATTAAATGAAAAAATAGGGACGGTAAACAGAAAATGAAGGTTCTTATTGCATCGGATATTCACGGCTCCGCGCTTTATTGCGGGAAGCTGATGGAAAGAATAGAAAAAGAAGCACCTGACAAGGTAGTGCTTCTTGGAGACCTGCTTTATCACGGTCCGAGGAATGCGCTCCCCGGTGAATATGACTGCAAAAAAGTCGCGGACATGCTGAATTCCATAAAGGATAAGCTTCTCTGCGTGCGCGGAAACTGCGACGCCGAGGTCGACCAGATGATGCTGGAATTCCCGATAATGGCTGATTACGCCGAACTCTGGATGGGGAAGTACAACGTTTTTGCGACCCACGGCCATCTTTACGGCGAGACCAACCCGCCCCCGATCGGCAAGGGCGACATCCTCCTCTGCGGCCACACCCACGTGCCCGCATGCAGAGATCACGGCACCTTCATCTACATGAACCCCGGCTCCGTGTCGATCCCGAAGGGTGGCTCAGACCACAGCTATATGGTGTTTGAGAACGACGAGTTTAAGTGGAAGACGATAGATGGGGTGGAATACAGGCCGGAGGGGTAAGCAAGCAAATTTATCTACACAGCAACACAAACTCCGTAGGCGGGAAATTCTCTCCATAATGACGGAAATAAAACTTGTATCCCGGGTACATCCTGTCGATCATTACCGGGATCTTCCAAATATCCTCATACCCATGATACGTGCAGATGGCAAGCTTGGGATGACGGGTTGATATTGTTTTTTCAAGGCCGAGCAGTGCAGACTGTTCGGCTCCTTCTATGTCCATTTTGATGAAAGTCGCTTCGTCGCCTACCTCATCGTCAAGAGGGACGATTTCAACGGAGACGCCGGATTCCTTTGTGGAAAGAGAGTTTGCGGAAGCGACTTCCCCTTCATTCAGAAACATTGTGTCGTACGTTGCCCCGGCGCCCTTTTGATGGACAACGATGTCATGCCAGTTGGCTCTTTTTATTAAGGAATCCAGTTCTTCCACGGACTTTGGAGAGATCTCGTAAGCGTGGATTTTCTTATAAAATGAGCCATAGGTGTGAATATAGTCGGCAATGGAATCTCCCTTAAATGCGCCGACATCGACCAATACTTCATCTTTATTATTTGGAAAGATATCCGGATCCCAATAATCGGTAAAGCAGGATTTCATCCTTGTAGGATAATCGAGATCGAAGTTGAGCCAGTTGTTGAGGATAGAGGTCAAAGTGCATTTTGACACATAGTCATCAAGACGCTTGTACAGCCAGAGAAAATCATACGCATGGCGCTTTACAGAAGCAACACGTCCCTCCAACGCGGAGTAGTCTCCTGACTCAGGATCCAGAGGACCCCAAAGAGGATACTTTGAAAAATACAGCTTGAAATCATCGTAGGCTTGTTGTGATCTTTGGCGTATTTCCTGTAATTTGTTTTTGAGAACTTCAAGAAGAGCATCCTCGCTGTTGCTTAATGCCTGCTTGATGATGCAGATAAATTCCGCATCATAATAGTTTTGGATCATTAATGGTGATGACATCTCATCCAAAATGTGACGCGTGGTGATGAGCCACTCTTCGTCAGAAAGACGGGAGATGCTGATGGTGGCTTCCAGAGAACGCTTTAATTCCTTTTCCAGAAGAGACGTTACCTGAATTCTGGTTTCAGTAACGCCTTGCCGAAGTTCATCATCTTCATTTTGTGACAGATATGCCAAAGCTTCTTCCACGGTATCGAGTAAAGGGGAAATGCGGCTGACGATGTCACTTGAAACAGTTTGATTGTTCTGACTTGCAAGACTCATACTGATTTCTCCTGTATAATAAGCATTTTTAATCTGGATAAAATAGTATCTTTGAAAATCAGTATATCTTTTGTGATAAGCAGTGTCAATAACGTGTGTGGGCTATCGACACGGTAATGTTACAGCAGTTTCCGGAAGGATGAAAAGATTGACACGATTGAAATGACAGTGTAGTATAAAAAAGTACTAACAAAGTCTAACAAAATCTAATACAAAAACAGACTACTGACACAAGTGGGCGCATGAGATGGCGCCATTTACAAAGCGAGAAAAGAATATGTTTACACCAATACTGTCAATAAGCATCCTTGTTTCAAACAGAATAGATACCGTGAAAAAGACCATGGAATCGGTAAAGCGCATCATGGACAGAGTGCCGTCGGAACTCATTGTGGTAGACACCGTCGGTGAAGAAAAGACCGACGGCTCGCTTTTCGTCGCAAAGGAATATGCCACAAAGATCGTGCACTTTGACTGGATAAATGATTTTGCGGCAGCGAGGAATGCAGGGCTCAAAGAGGCCTCCGGTGAGTGGTTCATGTTCCTCGACGATGACGAGGAGTTTAAGGACATCGAAGATATCGTGTCCTTTTTTGAGGCCGGCGAATATAAAAAGTATAACAGTGCGACATATAAATTGCATGACTATACCGACGATCAGGGACACTATATCGTGGCGGATATGCAACGCATGGTGAAACGCCTTCCCGAGACGGCTTTCAAAGGCAGGATTCATGAATATATCTCTCCTATGAGACTGCCGGTCAAAGAACTCCAAAGTTTTGCTGAACATCACGGGTATGTTTTTAAAACCCATGAAGATCAGGTAAAGAAATTTGAACGGAATTTCCCGCTCATAGAAGGGGAATTGAAAGAGGATCCTTGGAACGTCAGGATACGTCTGCATTTTATCCAGGCATGCATGTCGCTTCCCGAATATGTCGACCGGGCAGACAGGGCTTGTGTGGAAACAATCGACGCGGATACGGACAAGATATCAATGGAGTCCGTACGTACATCCTATTACCAGTGGATCCTGTGTGCGTATGTCAGGATCGCAACTCAAGGCGAGGATGACGAAGAGATACTCCGCCGGATCGATAAAGTGCGGTCTACTATTTATTTAAGCGAGCTTTCAAAACTGGCGCTTGCCATAATGGAGATCAAGGTCGCTACGCGCGCTGAAATTCTTGGGAGGATTGAAAATGACCTTGCCGAGATAGAGAAAAACTACACATTTTTAAAAAACGACAAAGAGGCATTGTTTTTCCAAAAGTCGCTGGATCAGGACCTGTTTATGAATGACGGTAACGTTCTGATGGCTTTGAGGTATGGTATTTCGACCCTGAGAAAAGCCGGATTTGAAAGAGGCTCTCAAAGAGAAAACATATTTCGGAATGCTTTCGGATTTTACAGAAATGTCCAGAACAAGCCCGTTCTTTCTGTACAGGTTCTGGTTTCCAAGGATCGTGAAAGCGTGGAAAGGTGTTTTAAGTCGATAGTACCGCTCAAAGAGATGACAGACTGCGAGATAGTTGCGGTTGATACTCTTGGGGCAAAAAGACAAGGGGGGTTGCCTGAGACAGTAAAAAAATATGCCGACCGCATCGTTGATCATGATTGGACATGCGATTTTTCCGCGGCAAGGAATGCCGGACTTAAGGAGGTGAACGCAGAGTGGTTCATGTACATCGACGATGATGAGGAAATGGATGATGTTAAGGAAACCGCAGAGTTCTTTAGCAGCGCTGAATATATAGACTACAACAGTGCAGCGTATACGGTCAGAAATTATATGGACAAGGGTGGCACAGCGTTTACGGATGCGGTCCTCCCCCGCATGGTAAGGGTGTCTGAAGAAACAAGGTTTGAAAATGTGATAGATGAGGAGTTGCATCCTTTCAGTCCGCCGTGCAAATACTTTAAGACGATCATCAAGCACTATGGCTATATTTTTGAAAAAGAGGAAGAACGGCAAAATCATGCATCCCGAAAACAGGCATACCTGGAGCGCGCAGTAAAAGAACACCCGGAGTCCCTTGAGGTCAGGGCACAGTATGCGGATGATGTGGCAAGACATGATGCGGAAAAAGGGATATGTCTTGTAAGGGACATTATTTCGGAATTTGAGAGGGATAAAGAAAATCCGTGGTACCAGCTGATGATATCGGTCCTTTTCAGGCTGCACGAGTCTGTCGGAACTCCGGTTTCGTCCGTTATCGAGGAATACAGGTCGTTAAGGCAGAGCGGTGTATGCGGAGAATATGCAGGATGCGCCGCAGCCTCTGAAGTGACGAGAATATGCCTTTTGCAGGATTTTCAAGGCGGGGCAGGTGAATTTGCCACTGACTATTTTGCCGGATATGAAAAGATCAAATCGGATCCGGAAAAGTACTCCGCCGAACTTAAAGGAGATCTTAAGACCTTTACAGAAGACGATGTTCACAATGAAATGCTGTACTTTGGAACTGCAGCATTTCTTACCGTAAATGATGTGGAACGCGCGTGGAAGAGCTTGACAGAAATGCCGTGGGAAGATCCCGGTTTTAAGCAGGGAGCGGATTCCCTGGGGCTTCTTTTCTATACAAACAGCAGGGATGAGCGATGTGAATATCTGTTTGGTGCTGTCAGAAACATAATGCGTAATCCCGCGATCAAACCGGCGTTTACAGCACTGCTGCAAAGCAATCCTGCAGCAAAAGCGGCTGTTGACAGGTGCCTGGAAGCCATGGCAGGGAAACGATGATTCATTCGGAGTGTTGATGTTTATATAGATTGTTTATAAAATCACCTGTTAAATTTATAGATTGTTAATGGAAAAAGGCTAAAGTCTGGTGTATAATTTCCGATATAAAAGGTACAAGGGCAGTGCCCCCAAAATTTTTTAGGTAATTATTCCGAATGAAGCCTAGGTCGTTCGGATAGTTATAAAAACAACAACAAATTAACAAACGTGGCTCCGAAAGGATTCGGGGCGCTCAAGGATCCAGAGTGGACCTTGTACACATACCAAGGAGGTAAAAATTATGGCAATGATCGTTCAACACAACTTAAAGGCAATGAATACCAACAGACAGCTTGGTATTTCGACAAACGCTCTTTCCAAATCAACCGAGAAGCTTTCATCCGGTTACAGAATCAACAGGGCAGCAGATGACGCAGCAGGTTTGGCAATATCTGAAAAGATGAGAAGCCAGATCAGAGGCCTCAATCAGGCATCTTCGAACTCTCAGGATGGTATCTCCATGATCCAGACTGCTGAGGGTGCTCTTCAGGAATCCCACAGCATTTTACAGAGAATGAGAGAACTTGCTGTTCAGGCAGCAAACGGAACTGAGACTGACGAAGACCGTCAGAACCTTCAGGATGAGATCACACAGCTTCAGTCTGAACTTGATCGTATCTCTACAGATACAGAGTTCAATACCATGAAGCTCCTTGACGGATCTCTTGATGGTAGTGGCGCTGTTAGCAGTGCTGGTCCTAAGTTTGGCGTTTACGATGCTAAGTTGCAGGGCTTTGTAACATCTGATACTGTAGGTGTTAGTATAACAACTAATACCACCGCAACAGAGGGTGGCGAGTCTGCGATTTGGAGCAATGATGGAAAAACTCTTACCATCAATCTCCATAACAACACAACCTATACCGAAGCTGAATTAGATAAGCTCATTAAGGAAGCTAAACAGGAAGATAGTACTGCTGCCAATAGGCCTGCACAGATTGAACTTAATCTTAACAACGGTACCTATACAGCTACTGCAGCAAACGCTGCTAGCGGAGCTACTACTGCAACAGGTGTTAAAGCTAAGATTGAAAATGAGACACTTACTGCTGCAGCTGCAGGTAAGTTTATCGGCGCTAACAAGATTTCCATCACGGCAAATAAGTATGGTGCGGATAACAATATTACCATTAAGATCTTCTTCGATAAAGAAGAAGGAGACGAGAAGTTCGAATTAAAGACAGCTGCTACTTATGCTACAACGGGTGCGCTTTCTGATAAGGGACAGTATGAACTTCATCTTGCAACAGGTGTAGAGTACACCGCTGGTGATATTGAAAAGCTTTTCGCTACTCAGGGATTTTCGGCAAGCGTTACTCTTTCCGGACCTAATCCTGATGAGCCCAATACTCTGTTCGTTACACAGAAAGAGGCTACAGGTCAGGCAATCACATTAGCAAACGGTGCCGGTCTTGGCGATACTGATGCTTATCTTGGACAGAAGAACTATGATGTTCAGTCCGGTGGTGAAGGTGTTACCCTTCAGGTTGGCGCTAACTATGGTCAGACGATATCTTTTGGTATCGGCGATATGGGTGCTAAGTCTCTCGGCGTTGATGGAACAAAGGTTAACGTTGCAACTCAGACCGGAGCTCAGAATGCACTTGACAAGATTGATGGAGCTATTTCGACAGTTTCGAAGCAGCGTTCACTTCTCGGTGCTATTCAGAACAGACTTGAGCATACGATAGCTAACTTGGATAACACAGCTGAGAACTTACAGTCTGCTGAGTCTGCTATCCGTGACGTTGATATGGCTGATGAGATGGTTCAGTATTCTAAGAATAACATCATCCAGCAGGCAGCTACATCGATGCTCGCTCAGGCTAACCAGTCGAACCAGGGCGTTCTGTCACTTTTAGGCTAATCCATAATTTCATGAAAAATTTGGTGGTGCTTTGATGAACTAGGCTTAAGTCAGGTATGAACCAAATAACGGCGGGGTGCACGAAAGTGCACCCCGTTTTGTGTTAGTATTATCTTGAGAGATCTTTTATATCTGAATATTTACGTCAAGTATGTCGGCAAGTTGCATCGTAAGGGATTTTCTCTCGTAATTTGAGATGACATTTATGTCCGGTGGCGCAGGAATTTCGCGATGCTCCCATTTTTCATATTCTTTTAGAATAAAATCTTTAATCCCTGAGATGTCGCCGAAACTTAAGGTTTTGCCACTCCCGGTTTTTTGTATGATATCTGCTGCATCACCGTCTTTTGGAGCCAATGAAAGAATGGGACGACCGGATCTTAAATAATCAAAAAGTTTTCCGGGAATCCATGATTTGTTTATTTGATCGTTGCCGGTGATCATCAAAAGAATGTCTGAATTCACATTATTTCTGAGAGTTTCCTTATGTGCAAGATATCCTTTGAACTCGAATATATCATCAAATCCACAACTGGTAATGAGATCCTCATTCTTCTTGTCGACGGAACCTATCACCTGAAGCCGAACATTGCTTCGGTCGACCAAACCATCACTAAATAATTGGGATAACGCTTGAGTGATTGGCTCGAGAGTTTGCGAAGCTGCATACAATATTCCACTGAAAGTGATCGTGAATTTTTCGCCTCTGTCGGATGGAAAAGGGATATCTTTATAATCATCTTCGTCGTATCCGTTTGTTATGACAGATATCTTATTTTGCGGAACTCCAAGGCGCGCAATATAGTCATTACATGCACTTGGGGCTACACAAATGTTATGATCCGCAAGCTTCAGAAGGTTCGTTTCCAACTTTAAAAGAAGCTTATACATGATGTTGGCTTTGGAGTTTCCGACCAGAGGGTTGCCTGTCCATTGATCACGATAGTCGGCAATCCACGAAATTCCGTATTTCCTTTTCAGATACGCTCCGATAATGTGGGCACTGTAAGGTCCTGAAGTAGTAAACACAGCATCATAATCGGTGATGTCAAGGCTGTTTTCAATATATTGCGCCGCATCGTAACTCCATGGAAGACAACTGTCGGGAAAAGTCAGCAAGTCTTTTATTCCGTTATTTGATCTTAATACTTTCTCTACTAATGAAAGGGCCTCACGATCTGTACATAATAATTCGCGTATGAATTCAAAAACATTGTTGACACGCTTGGCATCAAATTCTACTCTGTCGCCTTGACAAAGAGTGTCCGGAAGCCGATGGACAATGGTACTATCAGGAATCTCTAGGGTTAGGCTTTGGTCGGCAAAGTTCCATCCTTTGGGCGGGTTTTTTGCCGAGATTACCTCAACGTCCCAACCGTATAAAGGCAGATATTTCGCAAATTTCAGTGACCTGTAAACGCCGGATCCTCCAAGCGGTGGGAAATAATATGCTATCATTAGAACCGTATGAGGGGTGGGAATATCAGAGCGTACACTTTCTTCGGCATAAGAAAGGTTTTGGTTTAAAGCCTTTTCTAAATCTGAGGGATTATGTTCGCTAATGTTCACAGAAGATGTGTAAAGGAGCTCGCAGTAATCCTCCAAAAGTTTAATAGTTTTATCGATATTAGATTCCGTTTCATCGATGATGTTTCCAATCTGTATAGCGGTATCCTGACAATCGCATATAAGAGAAAAAGCGGCATCTAACGATTGATCTTCTAAAAGGGCAGATAGTCTCTTATGAGCTTCGTATAAAGTCTTGATGATCTCGATTATCTGCTTTTTGACCTGTTTTTTCATGTGACCTCCTAAAGGTGATTATCTGGGATAGATGCTCCTTTGTGACGGGAATTTACCATATGGATAATTTTACCATTATGATAGCAGTGTAGCAATAGACTCCGGCGGTTTTTGTGTAGAAATCATGAACTCCGATACAGTAATGCTCATGATCAAAAACCTCCCCATATCGGCATTTCCTTTCAAAAACTTAATAGTCTATCGAAAAAGAAATATTTTTATTTTTTGTACAATGGGCTAAATTCTGATTATTCTTCGCCGATAAATAAGGTAGCAAGGATAAGCCGATGGACGTTTCGTTTTTGGAAAGAGCGTAACGACAAAGGATGGATCACCGACAGGGAGGTAAATATTTATGGCAATGATAGTTCAGCACAACATCGCATCGATCAACACTAACAGACAGTTAGGAATCTCTACAACCAATCTTTCTAAGAACACAGAAAAACTTTCATCCGGTTACAGAATCAACCGCGCAGCCGATGACGCCGCCGGCCTCGCTATTTCAGAAAAGATGAGAAGCCAGATCAGAGGTCTTGGCCGTGCCTCTGACAATGCAAGCGACGGTATTTCAATGATACAGACAGCTGAAGGCGCGCTCAACGAGTCTCACTCCATCTTACAGAGAATGAGAGAGCTCGCAGTACAGGCAGCCAACGGTACTGAGACAGACTCTGACAGAAGCAACCTTCAGGATGAGATCGAGCAGCTCCAGGAAGAGCTCGACAGAATCTCCACCGATACAGAATTCAACACAATGCCTCTTCTTGACGGATCACTTTCAGCAGCTTCCGGTAATGTTAGTTCTGCAGGTCCCAAGTTCGGTATCTACGACACAAAATTAAAGGGATTTGTTACAGCAAGTGTTGAAAATGTTGGATTTTTAACGAATACATCTGCAGTTGCCGGATCGGAATCCGCTATATGGGATAATGCCGGAAAGATATTAACTCTTAATCTTGCAGATAACACTACATATACACAGACACAGATAGACAATCTTATTAAGAATGCCAAGCAGGAAGATTCGTCAGCGACCAATGAGCCCGCTGATATTACCGTTCATCTTACATTTGGCTCTTACACAGCGACCGCAAGTAATCTTACACCCGGAACAACAGTTACAGAAAAGGGCGTTAAAGCTGCAGTTGCAGCCACTACGATTACATCAAGTGGATATGTCGGAGCTAATGAGATAGCATTTACCGCGAAGAAATATGGCGCGGATATGAACTTATCAATATCCATAGCATTTGACGCCAAAGAGGGACAGGAAGAATTCGAGCAGACTGTTGCTCCGGTATATGATTCTGATGGAAAGATCACTACTGGTTCAGAAGGCAGTTGGACACTTCACCTTCGCTCAGGAAAAGAATATACCGAAGCAGATCTTGAGTCGATAATTGCTAAGGCCGGTGTTCCGCTTGAAGTAGAATTGTCCGGAGACGACCCTGATGAACCCAATACATTGTTTGTTACCACAAACTTTACAGTGGCACTCAATAGAATGACTGGCGGCGCGGGTTTAGGCGATGATGACGCATATCTCGGACAGCCCAATTACAGCGTAGCTTCCGGTGGTGGCGGAGTTATCCTTCAGGTTGGTGCTAACGAAGGCCAGACAATGAGCTTCTCCATTGACGATATGTCGGCACAGGCTCTTGGCGTAAACGCAGGAAACGTGGATCTTTCCACACAGTCCGGCGCATCAAAATCCATCGGCAACATCGACGAAGCTATCGGAAAAGTTTCCAAGCAGAGAGCCCTTCTCGGTGCCGTTCAGAACAGACTTGAGCACACCATTGCAAACCTTGACAACACCGCTGAGAACATGCAGGCAGCCGAGTCCACCATCCGTGACGTAGATATGGCCGAGGAGATGGTTCAATACTCCAAGAACAACATCCTCCAGCAGGCAGGTCAGTCCATGCTCGCTCAGGCAAACCAGTCCACACAGGGCGTTCTTTCGCTCCTTCAGGGCTGATAAACAACCATTTGGTAAACCTTCTCCTTATAAAAAATATGGCGCCTCACATAAAGTGGGGCGCTGTTTTAGTGTCCTAAATATAATCGAAAATTCCTTGTATTGCGTCTGTTATCTCGATTATATCTTGCATATGTATTCTTCCGGTTATCGAATAATCGCGGGTGTTTAGATCAAGTAAAGCCGATTTTTCGCATTGGACAAATCCATTGTTTTTGTTTGCTTCAACGCGTATGTGCAATGGGCTGGCATGGTTTTCTTTAAAAATAGGACATCCTACAATTTCGCCTGACATATTAAAATAGTCTTTGCTTACGACAAGAACAGGAAGGTTGAAGTTTTCCAGTTTTAAGATATCGCCCTGATGAGGGATTTCTTTCATTCCCAGACCTCTCTTCCTTTGCGTTCTCCCCAATCAAATTCGCCATCGAGATCTAATTTATTTCCATAGGCAGCGGCGCGTTCTTCCAATGTTTTATGTCTGAATGGCTTCACTAGGGTTATTATTCCCTTGTCGACGATTATATCTAGGGTATCGTTTACTGAAAAAGAAGCTGCTTTAAGCGCTTCTTTTGGTATTCGGATTCCTTGGCTATTTCCCCATGCCTTTACCTGTGCTTGCATAGTATCTCCCCCTTCGAGTATATACATTGTATATCCTACGGGACTGTCTGGCAAGGAAAATAGTATTTATAATGTCCAAGCATCTGAACGATTTGCCGAATATATTACCACTTCTTCGGAAAATCTATATTCTGTACGGTTTTTAAAAAACAGTTTAAAGGAATCGTCAAGTAAGTACTGGTTGTATGAAAAGCAAATGATCTTTCCGTTCGGGGAAGTAATCCGTGCGGCTTCGTATATTGAATTAACCGGATCGTCAAATGGAACGGTACCGTTGATGATCGTCAGATCGAAATATTCATCACGGAGCAATGTTTGCGAAAAGTCAGATGCAAGCATTTTTAAGCCGTCGGGTTGCTTTGCTACGGCTATTCTATCGAGCCATAGATTATCACTGTCATTTCCGATGCTGTTGCATACGCATATGTAATCTGCTTTTGGGTCGTATTCTGCAAGGAGAGGAGCAATATGAAAACTCATTATACCATTGTTACAGCCAAGTTCACACACTTTGAGAGGATTTCCGTGGCGCATGAAAAAATCGGATACCATTGCATCGATGACAGAAAAGAAAAAAGGTTCGGGTGAAGATACAGGATCGAGTTCCGAGTGTCTTTTGTTATTCTCTGCGATGAGGTCTAAGATGGTTGGACGGTTATACGGTGAATCCTTTAGTCTGTGTCCGGGTACACGACTAAGATTATGCAATCGGTCGCTACAGTCTATCAGGACGTGATCATTTAGCATTAGTTTGTCACCTTCGGACAGTGACAGGGTCGGATTATTTATATATCCCATCTTTACCTCCGGATATCTACTGTTTCGTTGAACAGATCATATATTTTCTCTACGTTTTTCCTCATGTCAAAAAATCTTGCGGCATATGATCTGGCATGGTCTGACATGTTTTGGAGATTTTGATTCAAACATAGTTCTTTAAGAATGTTTGCAAATCCGTTTTCGTCATGAAGATCTGTGGCTCGTCCGCATTCTCCGTGATCAATGCAGTCTTCAAAAGCATCAAACTTGGTTACAGCCGAAACACAGCCATGGGTTAAAGCTTCGGAGATAACGTTTGGAGCGCCTTCGAATTCGGAGGGAAGAGCAAATATTTTCGCATGTTCATACTCTTCCATGAGAGTTTCCCGTTTGCTGATAGGGCCTATAAAGACAACCCGATCCCTTAGTTGTGGATGAGAGGCAAAAAATGAATCCATAAAAGGGACAAAACTTTCGTCGATGGGACCGACTAATTTAAGGATCCAACCCGGTAGACTATCGGAAACACTTGCAAAAGCGTTAAGTAGCAGTTCTGTGTTTTTTTGTTTTGTTCCAAGTCTTCCTACAGTGAGTATAACGTTTTCCTTTTCGGAAAAATCTTTTTTTAATACTGCGGGATTACATAGTTCATAGTATCCGTTTGTGATGAGATGGATTTTTTTGTGCCATTTTTTGGTAAGAAAATCAGCCATGCAAGTACATGATGCTGCCAAGACATCACAATTGTCCAGAAAACTTTGGTAAAAGTCCTGTGTGTGATCAAATCGATCCATCCAAAAAGAATTGGCATCAAGCCCACAGTAAATCAATCCATTTGGATTGCAATTCTTATAGACGAATGAGATCAGAGCGTTTATGTTGTGCCCGCCATACAGTAAAAGCAGATCGATCTCATGCGCATGTTTTTCGATATAAGCAAGTTTTGTGTTGATATCATGACGAGGAAGAGGCACAAGCTCGATACCGTTTACGACATTCAATGAAGGATAATCAGCGGGATTCTCAGAAGAACCGATGAGCTTTGCGTTCATGCCGTATTCTCTGTAAAAAAGATAAGGTAAAAGGCCACAGTCTTTGGTCAAGTCTACATTTTCCCAAGGCCGATCAAAAGGGCAAATCGTCGCGACGGTGGACATTTTATTGTGTACTAATCTTTTTGAAGGCGGTATGGCATATAGAACGGTTTCCCAGTTTTGTTTTTCTTCATAATGCCTGATATAGAAATGATAATCCGGATAAATACCCGAGATTAGTTCAGGTATTTCCCAGAGATCACTGACAATATGATAGAGACATATTGCAAGTTTGGGATGATCTTTCTTTATGTGGTCTCTTGCTCCTATTAAAGCGGGGATTTCAAAACCTTCGATATCCATCTTAATAAAGGATACGGGTTCTTGAATATCTTGGTCAATGGATATCAGTTGGATTTGGTCATTGCTCTCTTCGCTTGAAAGAAAGCTACCGGCGCTGTCTTGGCTTGAAAAGCCGGCCATTTCAGTTTTATCTCCTACACCGGCTAGCTTTATTATAATGTCGTTATATTCACTTAGGTTAGAGCAGGCTTTTTCATAGTTTATATGATCGGGTTCATAAACATATATCTTTTTATATTTCCCATATATGTCAATATAGGATTTTGCTGTGTCTCCGATGTAGCCGCCACAATCGACGAAAATTTCATCTTCGGTACAATTGACAATGTTGGTATCAAAATACTGCGGATGATCTCCATCGTAAGCGGACTTGATAAATGACATATCCGGACAGATTCTGAAAGCAACAAGCATATGAAAGACTCGCTTGGACTCTTCGTCATATAACTGGCTGTAGATGTGATCATAGTGCCCTATATTTTGTTTTAGATCATTTAAAACAAACAAATAACAGCCGCTAGTTTTGCCTTTGGAGTAGCCACCCATTGGGCGAATGGCGATTTCTTTTTCACTTTTATTAAACAAATTTGAAACGGTACTAAGTATTTCGTCTGTATCATGTGTCTTTATACACTCAGATATTCCGTCGTAACTGTTCAGATAGCTAAGAAATTCTTTTTTGTCCAAAGTCTTATCACTCCTTGTGTATTAGAACCTTTTTTCATAGGTTATCATAAATCCATCAGCAGGTCAAATGTGAAGATTTTGCTGATTACAGAGCGTTTTTTCGTGGTATTTTTAGTATGTATATGATAAACTACAGAATAAAGGCTTATATCTTTTGGAGGCATGCATGGAAAGTGGAATTGAAACCTACAAAGACGGATATATAAAGAGCGACTTAGTGCTTAGTATCGGTATGCTGGTATCGAACCATATCGAATACATAGAAAAATGCATGGAAGGACTTAAGCCATTACTTGAAAATACCAAGTCTGAGCTTATTATCCTTGACACCGTGGGCCCTGAAAACTCTGATGGATCCATTGATGTATGTAGAAAATATACAGACAAGATATACCGCTTTGAATGGATAAATGATTTTGCCGCGGCCAGAAATGAGCTGATCAAACACTCTCGCGGGGAATGGTTCATGTACCAGGATGACGATGAGTGGTTTGACGATGTGACGGAATTTATCGAGTTTTTTAATGGACCGGATGTGCATAAATATAACTCGGGTTTTTATTTTACAAAAGACTATACCAGCGATGGTTTTTCTTCTATGGGCCAGGCGGGAAGAATGATACGCAGGCGTCCTGATACACAAATGGAGGGACGGGTACATGAAACATTTAATGAAGCGAATGTTCCCGGCAAGCAATTTTCATGCTTTACACATCATCAAGGATATATGTATAAATCTGAGGAGGAACACAGAAACAAAATAAAGCGAAATTTGACGATTCTGAATGAGGAGATAGAACAATTGGGGCTCGATCCATTCCGAGGAGCCCAAAAGATCCAGGAATTGATGAATCTTGAGGAAACATTTGAAGAGGGATATCGACTTAGCGTTGAATATGCCGACCTTTTTGTGAACCAAGGATATGCAGCGCTGAGTACTGTTCAGTGGATAATCGCAGCTCAAGCAAGATACTTCCACCTTATCAAAGATGGAGAGGGGACTATAAAGCAAGTCGGTATTATTAGAGAAAAATATGGTCTTACGCATTATACCATGCTTGTGCTTGATGTTGTTGAGACAGAGTCTATAGTGAAATATACCGATGTTTCAAAGCATATTGATCTGATCGAACGAGATACAAAGCAGTATTTGGATATAGTTGAGCATTTCCGACTCCATCCTGACGAAGAATTGAGCGAGACCCAGCTTGATTATCCAAGGTATCGTACGGCTGCAAAGTATAATGCCATGCTTACATATGCAGCGCAGGTGGCAAATATAAAGAAAAAATATGAAAAGGCGCTTTCTTATTGGGAAAAAGTAGATTGGGATAAAATCGATTGTCCTTTGGACTACAAAGATGAATTGGTTCGCACTTATCAAAATCTGGAAGATTACACACCTTTGAAAGAATACTATTTGCGCTTTATGAATCCTGAAGTGTTTGAAAAGGGAAACGAGAAATATCTTCCTAAAGATCTTAGAGAAAAAATGCACTGCTTTACGGAGCCGGAAGAGGAACCTGCCGGGCTTGATACAGAAGCAAGGATACAGTACTTTGACAGCCTTCCTATTGATAGATTTATCCAAGCGGTCAAAGCGCTTGCTCGCGAATCAGAGAATTGTTTCGAAGATGAATTTCTGTGTGCTTTGTTGGAAGCGTATTCAACAAATGAAGGCGTAGAATACAATTATTTACTTTACACCATGGCGGAACATGAAATAAAACGTGCAGCGAAAAATGGCGTAAGCGGAGCTTCGTTATCCGGTATTATCGAAGAATACATTTTTGCCGAAAGGCATTTTTATGAGCTCCTTTATACACCAGAAGCATTATCCGGGAAGCTCATAAATTGGCTTCCGGTAGAATGCAAGTACAATGACCTTCTTTACCGTTTTGTTTCCCTCGGCAAGAAAAACCTCAAAATGGTGCTTGAGGCCGCAAAACTCCGACCCGACATGGCAAAAGCGCTCAGCGCGTACCTGGAGACGTGCAGGTAAAAATCCCCCTACTAAAATTCCGGATTGACAGGAAGGGTAGAAGTATGTATAATCAAGGTATCAAATGATACTTTTTGAAGGGGACAGGATTGACGGAAAATATCAATGCACGCATAGAATGCGAAATCGATGTAAAGGCATATATCCAAAACCTTAAATATGCGATAAACAATGGGGCACGGATTAATTTTCAGGCTGAGAGGCGCGTTGATGATGACAGGGATGTGCGGTACACTAATCTGTATACGGTGGAAAAATTATTTCCGAATGAAAATCCTATCAATGCACTGAAAAAAGAATTGTTGACTCTTTCGGTGGAAGAATATTTGCGGACTGTAAAAGATCTCAGATTTCCTGAGCGTAGTGAAATGCGCGAATTTGGAAGAGTTTACAATGGGAATGAAGATGTTTACATAAAGATCCGTGTGGAGCTTTTAGGTCAATATGGCGAGACAACGACTTTTGTGATGTCGTTTCATTTTGCGGAAAGAGCGTTTTCACCTGAAATGTTTCCCTATAAGAAACAGTAAAGGAGCATGTTTATGAGAATGAAGGTCTTGAAAAGCGAAAAAAAGCTTTGTCTGTGTTGCATGAAAGAACATGATGTCAAGACTGTTCAGGTCAAAGAACAGACGATTTTCAAAAACAGCAATGTCATTTTTGATGCCGTTTATTTTTATTGTGATGTAGCGGACGAATTATATGGGGATGAGCAACAAATTGAAAAAAATGACATAACGTTAAAAGATGAGTATCGTAAGAGCGAAGGCCTTCTTACTTCCGGTGAAATAGAATCCATTCGCGGTAAATATGGCATTACTCAAAGCGATTTGTGCGTTTTGCTCGGATGGGGAGGAAAAACCATAACCCGATACGAGGGACATCAGGTTCAAGATAAAGCCCATGATTCGATCCTAAAAAAGATTGACAATGATCCTGAGTGGTTTTTGGATCTTTTGATCGAAGCGAAGAATAATCTGCCTGAAGAATCTTATCGCAAATATCTTGCAATTGCAAATCTTTTATATGAGGCAGACCGCGATATGTATCTCAGAAAAGCGATAGAGGCGGACTATGCAAAGTATCGGGGCAATAAACTCTTTCAGGGCAATATAGAACTTTCGCTGGATAAGGTTGTGGATGTAATACGCTATTTTTCATCATCTTTGGCGGTGACCGGGTTATTTAAGGTTAAACTCATGAAACTCATGTGGTATGCCGATGCTTTATCTTACAAGAAAAGAGGTTTTGCTATAACAGGTCTGATTTATCTGGCGCTTCCGATGGGAGCAGTACCGGTCGGACATGATTCTATTATTGATCTCAAAGGAGTACCTTGCGAGGAAGTGGATATAGGAGAAAGTACGGCTTATCATTTTTCTCTGAGTGGTGAATCCTTGTTTCCTGCGCTCTCAGAGGATGATAAAGAGATATTGGATGCTGTGATAAAAAAACTTGGAAAAATGTCAAAGGACGAAATAGTCTCTTTTATGCACAAGGAGCGTGCTTATAAAGAGACTGCTCCCAGAGATGTTATCCATTTTAAGTTTGCAGAAAGCCTGCAGATCTAAACAGACCTAATCTGCAAGTTTGCGGTCGAAATTTCCGACCGCAAATATAACTCCAAAGGTAAAAAAATCAGGCAGGCCCTATTCGGGTCTGCCTGTAACTATATTGTTTATCCATGCCTTAATCGCGCGGGCCATGACGGGGCGTATGCGCGCGGCGTCGAGGAGGGGATTGAAATCGGTCTGGGGACCGTGAATGAAGCTGCTTAATATCGCATTGAACCTGCACTCGTCCGAAAGCCAGACGATCCCTTTTTCGGAGAGGCTTTCGGGCGTGTATATCATTTCATACATTTTTCTGCCTGCGGAAACGGATTCCACGAGCAGGTTTGAAACAAGCGTGCCGTCGAGGCCAAGTTCCGCAGCGCGGATGAGCTCGGTCTCGGACATCTTGTAGAGCAGGTACAGATAGCGCACAGGCGCCGCATTTTCAAAGTAGGACAGAAGATTCAAAAGTTCAGGCGCGTCAAAGCAATGCTCAGTGCTCTCGATCAGAGCATCCATCGAAGCCTTGAAATCCTCAGGGGAAAGCGCAAGGATGAGATCGGGTATCCTGTCGCCATCGGTGCAGGAGGCCAGTTCTTCAAGGCCTTCGCTTTTTACCGTGGTCTGTATCATGTTTGCTTCGCAGTATTTCAGGTAATCCCGCGCGTTCTTTTCATATTCCGCCGAGGTAAAACGCCGGAAATCCACGGCATCCTCTTTAAAGCGAAGTTCATCATCGTTCTTTAAGATGTTGATCGAAGACAGATATCTGTCAATATGGCGGATTGCCTGTTCCGCATCGCCGTTTATCAGGCAAAGCCGCATGAGCGCGTAGTTTGCCGCGGCTTCGGCGGTGGTGTTAAGGACTTCCATGCCTTCAAGGTGTGAATATTCGCGCTCTGCGGTGAACACATCATATCCGAGCGCCTCATAGAGCGGAAAACGGAGCGTGAGGAGCCACTGATAATTCGGGTCGTTCACGCTTTCTTTAAATTCTTCCAGAGTCTTTAGCAGATAATCCAGAGCCCTCTCATTGTCAAACGTCGAAAGCTCAAGCGCCATCTGTGTCCTGAGCCTCAGGTCCTTCGGCGAGTCCTTGATCTCAAGTTCCAAAAGAGGTACATTCCGCTTGTGGTGCGCAATGCGCTCCTCTTCAGTGTTGTAGATGTATCCGTAGTGATGGACAAAAGCGGAAAAAGTCTTGCAGGGGAGGCGGAGATAGTTAAAATGCTCATGTATCCGACCCTCAAAGCACAGGCTTTTTGTGCGTTTGCACATCCTTGCAACCGTCGCTTCTCCGTATGCACTGCCGTCGCGCTCGGTGTAGTTTCTCTGGATGTATGTGGCGCTGCTGTAGTTCTTATATTCTCCGGTCTTAAAGAAATCAAGGATCTCGGAAACATCGTCAAACCATTCGTCGTCATCGAGATACATGAACCACTCGCCCGTTGCGGGCGTAAGCGTTGCGTTTCGCGCAGCGGAAAAGTCGTTCACCCAGTCGAAATGAAATACTTTATCTGCGTATTTGTTCGCGATAGCAAGCGATCCGTCGCTGAGCTCCGGGCCAATGGTGTCGACCGCGATTATTTCAGCGATGCCGGCGTTTTTCAGCGGCATCAGGGAGCTTAAGCATTTTTCTATCGATCCTATTCTGTTCGAAACGAGCAGCCCTATCGAGAGGGCTTTGTTTTCAGCCATTTCCGACTCCTGTCAGTTTTTGTAAAATTCCTTCATGAGTTTTGTCAGGTCTTCCTCGTCCTTAAGCCCCATAAGCTCGCGGGCCGAGTGCATCGCAAGGATGGGAACACCTATGTCCACAGTGCGCATTGGAAGGTGGCGCGAGATGATGGGACCGAGCGTTCCGCCGCCCGCCACATCGGAGTGATTTGCAAACTTTGTGTATTTTGCTCCTGCTTTTTCGCAGAGTGCCACAGCGGTAGCAACGGCAGAAGTGTCAAAGGTGTATTTCTGATTTGAATTGAGCTTCAGCACAACTCCGGAGTTGAGCCCGCAGTGGTTCACAGGATCGTATTTTTCACCATGAGCCGGATGAACGGCGTGAGCCACATCCACCGAGAAAAGGAAGCTTCCTGAAATGGAGTCGAGAAGCGCATCGTCGTTGAACTTGAGGCTGTGATAGATCTTTTTCAGCACGTTTTCAAGAAGTTCGGAATCCGCGCCCTGCTTTGTACCGCTTCCGATCTCCTCATGATCGAAAAGGACCGCGACATTGATGCCGTCTTTCCGCGCGCTGCCTGTGATCCCTGAGAGGAGCGCATAGCAGGAAGTGAGGTTGTCGAGACGCGGGGAGGAGATCATGTCGGAATTAAGCCCCACGATCTCGGGCTTGTCGGTGTTGTAAACATAAAGGTCAAAATCCAGGATGTCCTTTACGTCGCATTTTAACTCGGCCGCGACCGCATTCAGGAAATATGCGTTCTTTTCGTTGTCCTTGCTGTCTTTGCCTTTATTTTCGTTGCTTTCATCCTTGACTACAGGTCCGAGGATCGGAAGCATGTCGCTCTGGGATTTGAGCTCCACGCCCTTGTTCACTTCGCGGTTAAAGTGGATCGCAAGGTTGGGGATCGTCACAACAGGACGCTTGAAATCAAGATATTTTATCACGGGCGCGTATGCGTTTTTCCCGCGAAGAGCCACTATTCCCGCAATGGAAAGAGGCCTGTCGAGCCATGTGTTCTTTATGGGACCGCCGTAGATCTCAGTGTCGATCTTAAGATAATCTCCGCCCTGCATTTCCGCCTTGGGCTTGATGTGAAGGCACGGATGGTCGGTGTGCGCCGCGGCAATGTGAAACTGCTGCTTTGCGGTCGTTTTTTCACCTATCGTGAAAGCGATGATAGATGTGGAAAATACGGAAAGAAAGTACTTGCCGCCCTTTTCGAGCTTGAAAGGCTCATCGAGCCTGAGTTCGGTAAAGCCCTGTTTTTTAAGCATTTCGGCGGATGTCTTTACCACCTGGTGAGGCGTGACGCCCTTTTCAAGATATTCCAATATGTCCATGAGAATCTCCTTTTGACGTACAGAAATAGTTTTGTTAATTCTATCATATTTTTTTTGTATTTGGTATAATAATCGCAACGTAACAAAATTATTCTGTCGGGCCGCAAAACATACCACACGGCAGGACGCGGAGGATATATGATCATCAGAGGCATTTCAAAACTCACACTTCTTGATTTTCCGGGGCATATAGCATGTACGGTCTTTACGGGAGGCTGCAATTTCCGCTGTCCGTACTGCCACAATGCGGGACTGGTGCTGGATGCGCCCGAATATCCCGAGATCCCCGAGGATGAGTTTTTTGATTTTCTGGAAAGCAGGAAAAACAAGCTGGAAGGCGTGTGCATAACAGGCGGCGAGCCTACATTGAACAGCGGTCTTCCGGAATTCATAAAAAAAATAAAGCAGGCCGGCTTTAATGTAAAACTTGACACAAACGGGTATCTCCCCGATGTTCTGGAAAGCCTGATAAAGTCGGGTGATCTGGACATGATCGCGATGGACATAAAAAATTCGCCCGAAAAATACGCGCTCACGGCGGGGCTTGACGAGGCGCATTTCGACCTGGAAAAGATAAAGCGCTCGGTCGAGATGATAAAGAACTCAGGCATCGCCTATGAATTCCGCACCACAGTGGCGCGCCCGTTCCACGAGCTTTCCGACATGACACGCATAGGTGAATGGCTTGCGGGACCGTCACCATATTTTATCCAGAATTACAAGGAATCGGCGGAACCTCTGTGCTTTAAGGAGCACAAGGACCTTCATCCCGCTCCATATTCCGAAGACGAACTCACGGCATTTCTGGATGAAGTAAAAAAATACCTTCCGAACGCGCATGTGCGCGGCAGAGAGGATTGATATGGATTTTCTGTACGAGACAAAACATCTTTACATACGGACTCTGATCGATGACGACGCGGGGATATTGCTGGACTACTGCAAGCGGAATGCCGGCTTTTTTTCGGAGTATGAAACGGAATATCCTGAAAATTATTTCACCGAAGAATACCAGCGGATGCTGATAAAAGGCTATATGCAGCAGTTTTTAAAGAGCACCGGCGTGAGATATTATCTGTTTGAAAAAGACAACGACGAGCGGATCGTGGGCACTGTGGGGCTTTCGAGAATCATCTGCGGAGAAGAGCGGAGCGCGGTGCTTTCCTACAAGCTTGACCGCGATTTCTGCGGGAAAGGGTATGCGACGGAGGCTTGCGCGGAGCTTTTGAACCGCGCCGCAAAAGGCTTCAGGCTGCACCGCATCGAAGCTGATATTCTCCCCGGAAACGTAAAGTCTGTAGCAGTGGCCGAACGACTTGGTTTTAAACACGAAGGAAAGGCAAGATTGTCGCACAGAGTGGGAAACGCGTGGGCAGACCATGAGCGCTATTCGCTGATCATCGGTGTTGACGAGTTACCCCCGGCTTACTCTCGCTCTTGAAAAATTGCAAGTTTAATGTTAAAATCCTCTGACACAACACAACTGTCGTTTTTAAAGAAAGGACTTATATAAATGCTTGAACTGAAAAATATCTCATATCTTGTCGATGAGCAGAGCACCACAAAAGAGATAATCCGTGACGTTTCGTTCAAGGTCGATGAGCGCTTTGTTGCGATCACAGGACCAAACGGCGGCGGAAAATCCACCATCGCAAAGATAGTTGCCGGTATCGTGAAGCCCACATCCGGCAGGATCATCTTTGACGGTACCGACATCACCGACATGAACATCACGGAGCGCGCAAGGCTCGGCATCAGCTATGCGTTCCAGCAGCCCGTAAGATTTAAGGGCATCACTGTAAAGGACCTCATAAAACTCGCCGCAGGAAATGAAAAAGGAAACGTGGATATCTGCGGCGTTCTGTCGGAAGTGGGACTCTGCGCGAAGGACTACATCAACCGCGAAGTGAATGCATCACTTTCCGGAGGAGAGCTTAAGCGCATCGAGATCGCTATGATACTCGCGCGCGGAACAAAGTTTTCCATATTTGACGAGCCCGAAGCGGGCATCGATCTCTGGAGCTTCCAGAGCCTTATCAAGGTTTTTGAAAAAATGTATGAGCGTACAAACGGCTCGATCCTCATTATCTCGCACCAGGAGCGCATCCTGGACATTGCGGATCGTATCGTTGTGATCGCAAACGGCGAAGTGAGCGCGGAAGGAAAGAAAGAGGACATCCTTCCCGAGCTTCTTGCGGGCACTGCCGCATGCCCGGCACTCACGGAAAAGATGAAGTGATCGTTCCAAGGAACGGATCCGGATACAGGAGAAAAATATGGATCAGATACAAAAGACATTGCTTGAAGAGATAGCGGGGCTTCACGAAGTTCCGCAGGGAGCATACAACATCCGTGTGAACGGCGGGCTCGAATCCCGCAACACCACGGAAAACATCGACATAGTCACAAAGACGGACGTTTCCGGGATCGACATCTATTTCAAACCCGGCACAAAAAAGGAGAGCGTGCACATCCCCGTGCTCCTCTCACAGACAGGCCTCAAGGAAACGGTCTACAATGATTTCCATGTAGGCGATGACTGCGACATCACGATAATCGCAGGCTGCGGCATACACAACGGCGGGGACCGCGATTCGGAGCATTCCGGCATCCACTCTTTCTACATTGGGAAAAACTGCCATGTCCGCTATGTTGAAAAGCATTACGGTTCGGGTGAAGGCACCGGAGAAAGGATAATGAATCCCACGACAAATCTTGAGCTTGGCGAAAATTCGACGCTTGAGATGGAAATGGTGCAGATAAAAGGCGTGGATTCCACGATCCGTACCACAAACGGCGTGGTCGGAAAGAACGGAAGTCTTACGATCAAGGAGAGCATCATGACTCACGGACATCAGACTGCGGAATCGCATTTCCGTGTGGAGATGAACGGCGAAAAATCGCATGTGAACCTCGTTTCGAGATCTGTTGCGAGAGACGAGTCGAAGCAGCTTTTCTGTTCTGAGATAGTGGGAAATGCGGAATGCACGGGACACTCGGAGTGCGACGGCATCATCATGGATCATTCGTCGGTTTCCGCAGAGCCGCAGCTTACCGCAAACTGCATCGATGCGGAGCTCATTCATGAGGCAGCCATCGGAAAGATCGCGGGAGAGCAGCTTACAAAGCTCATGACGCTGGGACTTACCGAGCAGGAAGCGGAAGAACAGATAATAAACGGATTTTTGAAGTAAATCTGCGACTATCATAGAGATGCCGAAGGCATCTCGTCCTTGTAAAGAAAAAGGGACCACGATCAGCGCCCGGCGTACACCGGTGCTTTCACGCGGTCCTTTTTCTTTGCCGAATGCAGACATCCGGCTATAAAAGTCCCTCCCACTGACCCCATATAGGGTGAGCTTCTCCTTGTGGATACCTTCTCCGTATCAACTTGCCACATATTACCAAAAAAAGTCTCATTTGTCAATATGTACCCACGAAGGCCTCTTTGAGGTATCGGCTCCGGGCCCGTAGTTATCACATTCTTCAAAGAAAACAGTGTCGTGACACGGTTTGTTCCAGTCGTGCCATCCGGCCGGGTTTATATGACTTCCCAGTTCGCAGTGCTCTATCCGCACCTTTGCAAAATCTCTCCAGGGACGGCCCAGATACACGCTTCCGTCGGGGCAGTCGCTCGTAAATCGGCAGTTTTTGAACACATAGCCGGTCTGCTGTCCTTCGGGTGTCGATGCGGCCGTGACATAGCCCTGGGTTCCGTCGTCTCCGGTCTTTTCGCGTTTCAGCGAATGCAATTCGCACCCTTCAAAGTAGCTTTCCGCGCCGCCGAAAATGAAATCCACGTCGCCTTCTATGTAGCAGTTTACATAGTGGTGAGTCTGCCTTTTTCTCGGAGCGTTTTCCTTGGGACCGCGGAAACCGCCCGGTTCTATCACAGAAGGCGGGAGAGGACCCGTGAACAGCGTATCCTGTCTGCTTCTTAGTGCGCAGTTTTCGATGAACGCGTTGTCCCCCTCCATGTAGAGCGCCACGGCCTGACCGACCTTTCCGCCGTAACCCGCCGTGTTTTTTACCGTCACGTTTTTCATGATGAAGCCGTCACCGTCCACAAACATGGTGTACGACCTGAAGGTGCCGCGTTTTACGCCTTCTTCCGGGATTATGTACAGAGCATAGTCGTCATATTCTATTATCGTGTTTTCTTTCGACTCGCCGATGAGCGAGATGTTGTTCCCGACAAGTTCCACCTTTTCGTGATAGACTCCGGGAGAAAGAAATATCTCAGTGCGTTCGTCTGTGCAGGACGACTTTATTTTCTCCGCGGCCTCCGATATGCTTCCGGCGATCAGCGAATATCCGCTTTTACAAATGTTTTCGGGCTTGCCGTTTTCGTTTTCTTTTGGTAAAACCAGGATCTTCATTGATGTGCCTCCTTGTTGTAGATTTTATTCTAATTTGCGTGGGCTGTTGTGTCAACATATAAGAAAATATATTAAAAAATGCTACGAAAGGTTTACAATCACAGCAATAAATGCTAAACTTGTAGCAAATCAAATTCCATATAGGAGGTAATTGTTATGGGTTTCTGTCCTAAATGTGGTGCTCAGGTAGCTGACGGCGCTCCTTTCTGCGCAAGTTGCGGCGCTCCTCTCGGTGCTGCACCCGCTGCTGCCGCAAATCCTTATGATCATACCGCTGAGTTTGATGCAAAGGATATCTCTGAGAACAAGTGCGTAGCGCTCCTTCCTTATCTGCTCAGTGCAGTCGGTATCATCGTCATCGCGCTTTTGAGCAACTCTTCCGAGTATGTAAAGTTCCATCTTCATCAGGCGATCAAGTTCCTTGTTGTTGATGCACTCATCTGCCTCTGCCTGATCGTTCCCATCCTCGGCTGGATCTTTGCGCCCATCGCCCTTCTGGTATCCTTCGTGCTCAAGATCATCGTTGTATTCCAGATCTTCGGTGGTAAGGCAATTGAGCCGCCCATCATCAGAGAACTCGGCTTCCTTAAGTGATCCGGGGATCATTTCCGGAACGCGGTAATTACGCAAAATATCGGCTTTCTGTTGTGCGGAGAGCCGATTTTTTATTGTTTTTTTATAAAGCCCAGGCCGTTTAGAGGGCATGATATTGTTGACATTCGCATAAAAGGCGGATATAATTACAATCGGCTGTATTTCTGGATTTTTAAGCTATATATATAATCTTTCTTAAGGAGGACATTCTATGTCAACAAAAGCTTATTACAAGCCCAGTGAGATTGGCGCGGGAAAAGTCGGTTTTTCCAAGACCCGTTCCATCATCGAGGCAGCATTCTATGGCAATAACGTAGTTAAGGTAAACACTCTCAAAGAGGCTTACAATCTTGCCAAAAATTCCCCCGGAACAATTGTTACGGATATGCCCGTAAAGGACGGCGACACATTTGGACTTGAAAAGGATGCGAAGGTCCTTCTTTTCAATGACGGTGCGGTTACAGGTCGTTATGCTGTAGCACGTCGTATCAAAGGTTATCCCGGCGTTGACGATGCAAAGCTCGACAAGGTCGTTATGGATGCCGTTTATGAGACCAGATGGAAGACCATGTATCATGCAGAGTGCGTGATCGGTCTCGATCCCGAGTTCATGGTAAAGGCTCACCTTCTCATTCCCGAAGGAGAGGAGAACCTCCTTTACAACTGGATGCTCAACTTCCAGTACATGAGCGACACATATGTTAAGATGTACAACGCTTCCCAGCCCGTTGGTAAGGGCAAGGAGCCTGATATCTATATCTTCTCTGATCCTCAGTGGGAGCCTCACGAAGCACCCGATGTGGATTACAGCTGCTTAAGCGATCCCCGCACGCTCTGCTATTTCGATACAAACCAGAACTGCGCAGCGATCCTCGGCATGAAGTATTTCGGTGAGCACAAGAAGGGCACACTTACCATCGCATGGGCTATCGCAAACAGAAACGGCTATGCATCCTGCCACGGCGGACAGAAGGAATATTCCCTTCCCGGTGGCAAGAAGTACGTTGCTTCCGTTTACGGTCTCTCGGGATCAGGTAAGTCCACACTCACACACGCAAAGCACGGCGGCAAGTATGACAAGTTCGGCGGCATCAAGGTCCTTCACGATGACGCTTTCATCATCAACTCCGACACTTGCGCATCCATCGCGCTTGAGCCCACATATTTCGACAAGACCGCGGACTATCCTACAGGATGCCCGGATAACGAATATCTCATCACGGTACAGAACTGCTCCGCTACCATCGACTGCAACGGCAAGATCCAGCTTGTTACCGAGGATATCAGAAACGGCAACGGACGTGCCATCAAGAGCAAGCTCTGGAGCCCTAACCGCGTTGACAAGATCGATTCCCCTGTTAACGCTATCTTCTGGATCATGAAGGATCCTACACTTCCGCCCGTACTCAAGCTCAAGGGTTCGGCTCTTGCGGCTGTCATGGGCGCAACACTTGCGACAAAGACATCTTCCGCAGAGCGTGTAAAGGCCGGCACAGACATGAACGCTATCCGTATCGTGCCTTATGCAAATCCTTTCAGAACCTATCCTCTTGTTAACGATTACAACAAGTTCAAAAAGCTCGTTCAGGAAAAGAACGTTGCATGCTATGTTGTAAACACCGGCGATTTCATGGGCAAGAAGGTTAAGAAAGAGGACACCCTCGGCATCCTCGAGACCATCGTTGAAGGAAAAGCTAAGTTCACCAAGTGGGGTGATTTCTCGGATATCGAGATCATGACCGACTGGAGCGGAAAGACCGGCGACTTCACACCTGATTTCAAGGACGCAGACTATGTAGCAGCTCTTACAAGCGCTATGAATTCCCGTGTTGCGGCTGTTGAAGGCTTCAACAAGAACGACGGCGGCTATGACAAGCTTCCTGCAGAGGCTCTCAATGCTCTCAAGAAGGTCGTTTCCGAGATCAAGCCCGTTGCCGCTGCAAAGAAGGCTGCTCCCGCAAAGGCTGCAAAGGCACCTGCAAAGAAGGCTCCCGCAAAGAAGACCACAAAGAAATAATGTGATCCCTGCATTTTAAATGAACTGTGCACAGCGCTTCCGGACCGCTCCGGAGGCGCTGTTTTTATCCGTTCTTCCGAACGTGCATGCAAAATCAACTTGATTTTTCGCATATTTATGTTATTATAAGCGATTGACGAAATGGTAAGTGTTTTAAAGAATGAGGTTTTTTATGTTAGAAAAGAGAGAAGACGTCAGAAACATCGCGATCATAGCACACGTTGACCACGGAAAGACAACGCTCGTGGATGAGCTCCTCAAGCAGAGCGGCACCTTCCGCGCAAATCAGGAAGTCCAGGAGCGTGTGATGGACTCCAACGATATCGAAAGGGAAAGAGGCATCACGATCCTTTCCAAAAATACCGCTATACATTACAAAGGCACAAAGATCAACATCATCGATACACCCGGACACGCCGATTTCGGCGGCGAGGTAGAGCGCGTGCTCAAGATGGTGGACGGCGTTATCCTTGTGGTAGATGCGTTTGAGGGTGTTATGCCCCAGACCAAGTTTGTACTTAAAAAAGCGCTTGAGCTCTCGCTTCCCGTTATCTGCTGCATCAACAAGATCGACAGACCTGAAGCAAGACCAAAGGAAGTCATAGATGAAGTCCTTGAACTCCTTATGGACCTTGATGCGTCGGACGATCAGCTCGACTGCCCGTTTGTTTTTGCATCCGCAAAGCAGGGCGTTGCCATCCTTGAGCTTAACGACAGTCCTAAGAACATGGAGCCTCTTTTTGAGACCATAGTTGACTACATACCCGCGCCTCAGGGCGATCCCGATGCAGGCACCCAGGTGCTCATCAGCACCATAGATTACAACGAATATGTCGGCCGTATCGGCGTCGGCAAGGTTTCCAACGGTTCCATCAAGGTAAACCAGGACGTGTGCATCGTAAACGCGCATGAGCCCGAAAAGAGCCGCAGAGTAAAGGTCAGCAAGCTTTATGAGTTTGAAGGCCTTAAGAAAGTGGAGGTCGAGGAAGCCCGCATAGGTTCCATCGTTGCGATCTCCGGTATTTCCGACATCCATATCGGCGATACCCTGTGCTCACCCGAAAATCCTGAGCCCATCCCGTTCCAGAAGATCTCCGAGCCTACCATCGCAATGACCTTCTGCGTGAACGATTCCCCGCTTGCCGGCAAGGAAGGAAAGTTCGTTACATCAAGACATATCCGCGAAAGACTTTTCAAAGAGCTGAATACGGACGTTTCTCTTCGTGTCGAGGAGACCGACACCACAGAAGCCTTCAAGGTTTCCGGCCGTGGTGAGCTTCATCTTTCCGTACTCATAGAGAACATGCGCCGTGAAGGCTACGAGTTTGCGGTCAGCAAGGCGGAAGTTCTTTACAAAAAGGGTGAGAACGGCGAAAAGCTTGAGCCCATGGAGCGCGCATATGTTGACGTTCCCGACGAATTTTCCGGAGTTGTCATAGAAAAACTTTCCACTCGTAAGGGTGAGCTTGTTTCTATGGGCTCTGTTTCCGGCGGCTACACAAGACTTGAGTTCCTTATCCCTTCCCGCGGACTCATCGGATATCGCGGTGACTTTTTGACAGATACAAAGGGTAACGGCATCATAAATACCCTTTTTGACGGATATGCTCCTTACAAGGGCGATCTTTCCTACAGAAAGACAGGCTCGCTCATTGCCTTTGAAGCAGGCGAGAGCGTTACCTACGGTCTTTACAATGCACAGGAGCGCGGCTATCTTTTCATCGGACCCGGTGAAAAGGTTTATTCCGGCATGGTTGTCGGACAGAGCGCAAAGCCCGAAGACATCGAGGTTAATGTCTGCAAGAAAAAGCAGCTCACAAACACCCGTTCTTCAAGCGCGGATGAAGCGCTCCGTCTCACTCCGCCCAGGATACTTTCTCTCGAGCAGGCTCTCGATTTCATTGAAACCGATGAGCTTCTTGAGGTAACACCCACAACGCTCAGGATCAGGAAAAAGATCCTCGATCCCATCATGAGAAAGAGAGCAAACAGAAACTGATCTTATGGCCCCGTATTTTTTGCGGGGAACGCCCCGCATTATATGCGGGGCCTTTTTGAAGGAGGACATATGGTTTCATTTGAAAGCGATTACATTGCAGGAGCGCATCCCGAGGTGCTGAAAAAACTCACAGAGACGAACTTTGAAGCACTGCCCGGCTACGGCACGGATAAATACTGTGAGAGCGCAAAGAAAAAGATCATCGACACGATAGGCCTTGACGGCCTTCAGGTGGAATTCCTTGCGGGCGGCACTCAGACAAACGCTGTTGTCATTTCCACAATGCTTGCGGACTATGAGGCAGTCATAGCCGCAACCACGGGGCACATAAGCGTGCATGAAGCCGGAGCTGTCGAATATACAGGGAACAAGGTCATTTCGCTTCCCGGAAAAGACGGAAAACTTGCGGCGGAAACAGTGAAAAAATACATGGAAATGCTCGCAGGAGACGACAGCAGAGAGCATATGCCGATCCCGGGAATGGTCTATGTGTCTCATCCCACGGAATACGGCACACTCTACTCAAAAGCGGAACTTGAGGCACTTTCAGGGGTATGCCGCGAATACGGGCTCAAGCTCTTTCTTGACGGCGCAAGACTCGGATACGGACTAAAGAGCCGTGAGACCGATGTGACAATACAGGACATCGCAAAACTCACGGATGTTTTCTATATAGGCGGAACAAAGGTCGGAGCGCTCTGCGGCGAAGCGGTCGTTTTTACAAAGAACAACAGACCGCCGCATTTTATGAATTCCGTAAAGAAGCGCGGAGCGCTGCTTGCAAAGGGAAGGCTCCTCGGTGTGCAGTTTGATGCGCTTTTTACCGACGGGCTCTATTTCAGGATAAGCGAACACGCCCTGGATATGGCTGAAAGGTTAGTAAAAATGCTCGAAGCTCAGGGCGTAAAGTTTTTCATGCATTCTCCCACAAACCAGCAGTTTGCGGTGCTTCCCGATGCACAGCTCGCAAGTTTAAAAGAAAAGATAGCTTTCACCTTTTGGGAGAGATATGACGAGACCCACAGCGTTGTGCGGTTTGCGACGGGATGGTCCACCACGGAACAAGACATCGAGGAGCTTGCAAAAGCCTTAAAAGAAACCAAGGTCTTATCTGATTTATAAGAAATAATCAATATGAAAATAAGTCTCTCTGTGATATAGTATTCGCGTATGAAAAGGAGGATTTTATATGGATTACAAAAATGCCGGAGTTGACATAGAGGCGGGATATGAAGCCGTAAGACTCATGAAGGAGCATGTTGCAAAGACCATGCGCCCCGAGGTGCTCGGAGGACTTGGCGGATTTTCCGGAGCGTTTGCGATGGATTCCTTTAAAAACATGGCTCACCCCACACTCCTTTCCGGAACGGACGGAGTCGGCACCAAACTGAAACTCGCTTTTATCCTTGACAAGCATGATACCATCGGCATCGACTGCGTTGCGATGTGCGTGAATGACGTTGCGTGCGCGGGCGGAGAGCCTTTGTTCTTCCTTGACTACATTGCATGCGGAAAAAATATCCCCGAAAAGATAGCAACGATAGTAAAAGGTGTGGCAGCGGGCTGCGAAATGGCAGGCTGCGCACTTATCGGCGGAGAGACCGCCGAAATGCCCGGATTTTATCCCGAAGACGAATACGACCTTGCGGGCTTTTCTGTAGGTATCGTTGACAGAGACGAGATGATCACGGGCGAAACCCTGAAAAAAGGCGATGTCCTGATCGGCATGGCTTCTTCGGGCATTCATTCCAACGGATATTCACTTGTGAGAAAAGTGTTCCCCATGGAGGCTTCAAAGCTCGGACGCTACAGCGCGGAGCTCGGAAAATCTCTCGGAGAGGCCCTTCTCACTCCCACAAAGATCTATGTAAAGGCATTAAAGAGCATAAAGAACGCAGGAGTCAAAGTAAAGGCGTGCAGCCACATCACCGGCGGCGGTTTTTATGAAAACATCCCGAGAATGCTGAAAGATGGCACCCGCGCCGTGATAAACAAGTCATCCTACGAGGTTCCGGCACTCTTTAAGCTTCTTGCGTCTGAGGGTAACATCGAGGAGCACATGATGTACAACACCTACAACATGGGCATCGGAATGGTGCTTGCCGTTGACAGGGACGATGCTGACAGGACTCTCGCAGCCGTAAAGGCCGCAGGCGAACAGGGCTATATCCTCGGAGAGATCGATAACGGCGAAAAGGATATCGTTCTGAAATAGGCATTCACCCCTCATTTCACTGATCTTAACGACAGGAGACGGATATGTTCAACATAGTCGTAATGGTATCCGGAGGCGGCACAAACCTTCAGGCCATCATAGATAAGATAAACAAAAACGAACTGGGCGACACAAGGATCGCTGCGGTGATCTCATCAAGCCGCAAAGCCTATGCGCTTGAGAGGGCAAAGCAGAACAACATCCCGGCAGAAGCAGTCGTAAAAAAGGATTTTGATACTGCAGAGGCTTTTGATAATGCGCTGCTCTCGACCATCGACAAGTATTCCCCCGACCTCATCGTTCTTGCGGGATATCTTGTGATCGTGCCGCCCGTAGTCATTCAAAAATACAAAAACAAGATAATAAACATCCATCCTTCACTTATCCCCGCCTTTTGCGGAGACGGTTTTTACGGACTTAAGGTGCATGAGGCTGTGCTGGCCAGAGGCTGCAAGGTGACCGGCGCCACGGTGCATTTTGTTGACGAGGGCACGGACACGGGCCCGATAATACTTCAAAAAGCCGTTTACGTTCAGCCCGGCGATACGCCCGAGATCCTTCAGAAACGCGTGATGGAAGAGGCTGAGTGGAACATCCTGCCCGAAGCCGTGAGGCTTATCTCACAGGGCAAAGTCAATGCCGGTTGAACCGGATAAACAGGAGGTTTTGTCAAATGAAGGTACTTGTCATCGGTTCCGGCGGCAGAGAACACGCCATTGTCTGGAAGATCGCTCAGTCAAAAAGAGTAGAAAAGATCTACTGCGCTCCCGGAAACGCCGGGATCTCGCAGATCGCGGAATGCGTTCCGATCGCTGCGATGGAGCTTGAAAAACTCGCCGGTTTTGCGGAAGAAAAAAAGATAGATCTCACAGTGGTCGGCATGGACGATCCGCTCTGCGCGGGCATTGTGGACGTTTTTGAAAAGAGAGGGCTCCGCGTGTTCGGACCCCGCAAAAACGCTGCGATCCTCGAAGGCTCCAAGGCTTTTTCAAAGGATCTCATGAAAAAATACGAGATCCCCACAGCGGCATACGAAGTGTTTGACAGCGCCGAAGCGGCACTCGCATACATAGAAAACGCAAAGACTCCCATCGTTCTCAAGGCTGACGGTCTTGCTCTCGGAAAAGGAGTGCTTATCTGCAACACTCGCGAAGAGGCAAAAGACGGCATCAAAGAACTCATGACCGACAAGAAGTTCGGTTCCGCGGGCGACAGGATCGTCATCGAGGAATTCATGACGGGCCGCGAGGTTTCCGTGCTTTCCTTTGTTGACGGCAAAAACATAAAGATCATGACCTCCGCCCAGGACCACAAGAGGGCAAAGGACAACGACGAAGGCCTGAACACAGGCGGAATGGGCACTTTTTCACCAAGCCCCTTCTACACACCGGAGATCGATGATTTCTGCAAAAAATATATCTACCAGAAGACTGTGGACGCGATGAGAGCGGAAGGCAGAGAATTCAAGGGCATCATCTTTTTCGGGCTGATGCTCACGGAAAACGGCCCGAGAGTGCTTGAATACAACGCCCGTTTCGGAGATCCCGAGACACAGGTGGTGCTTCCCAGAATGGAAAACGACATTGTGGACGTTTTCGAAGCCTGCATAGACGGCACGCTTGACAGGATAGACCTCAGGTTTTCCGACAATGCCGCGGTGTGCGTGGTCCTCGCGTCTGACGGATATCCCGAGCATTACGAAAAAGGAAAAGAGATAAAAGGTCTTGAGCGCTTTGACAAGGAAGACGGATATTTCTGCTTCCATGCGGGAACAAAGCTTGACGGCGGGAAGTTCCTCACAAACGGCGGCCGCGTGCTTGGAGTTACCGCGCTCGGAAAAGATCTTTTTGAGGCCAGAGCCAATGCCTACAAGGCTACGGAATGGGTCGAGTTTGACAATAAATACATGAGACACGACATAGGAAAAGCCATAGGCTGACAATTGCGGAAGGACGTGAAAACGATCCTTCCGTTTTTTGTGCAAAAATGCGGTTTTTGGGATAAATATCCGGGATATAAATATTTTCTAAAGATGTGGCATATTTACAGTGAATGTGGTATCATATACAAGATATAGTGGGTTTTTCTCATATTTTGTATAAGGGAACACAATTCAATGAAAAATATGCGGACAAAGATCTTCGGACATAAAACCTCATTTACCATAAAAGCTTTTGCAGCGTTGTTGGTCATGATACCGGTCATGCTGATGGTTTTTTCACACCTTAAAGCGGATTCCAGAGCGAGCGCCGCGACCACGGGAACGGTAACGGCATCGTCCTTGTACGTGCGTACGGGCCCGGGAACCAATTATGACAAAGTGACGGTCGACGGAAGCGCCGTGCTCCTCGCAAAAGGCGACTATGTGGCCATCTCCTACGAAAGCAGCGGCTGGTATTACATCACGGCAAGCTACAAAGGGAAAAAGGTGACGGGCTATGTTTCCGCGGCATATATAGCGACCGCAGGTAACATCCCCACAGGTGCGCCGAGCACCACGCCGACCAAGGCGCCCACCGCGACGCCCACAAAGGCCGCGAGTGCCACAAAAACGCCGACCCCCACACCAAAGAGCGTTCTCACGACCGAAGTTGTAAAAGATGGATTCCCTCTCACAGGCTATGTCACAGCAGGAAGCCTTAACGTCCGTAACGGCGCGGGTACGGAAAAAACGCGCATCGACGGCATAAAGAGCGGCCAAAAGGTCACCATCACAGAGGCTCTCAAGGCAAAGAGTGGTGAATACTGGTACCACATCACCTATACGGTGAACGGCACCCAGAAAACGGGTTATGTAAGCGCAGCATACGTGTCTGTCGACGTTTCGTCAAAAGTCACGCCCACGCCCACACCCGGCTCAAAAACGACACCCACTCCGGTTCCCACCGGCGGGACAAAAGTGACGACAGACGTGATGACGTCAGGTTTCCCGTATACGGGCTACTGCACATCATCAGGACTGAACATCAGAAAAGGCCCGAACATTTCAAGGGAAAAGGTGACCTCCATCTCCAAGGATCAGCAGGTCACCGTTACCGGATTTGAATATGACCCCGAGGTTTCGGGAAAAGTATGGTATAAAGTTACCTTCACAAAGAACAATGTCACCTATTCGGGATATGCTTCCGCTCTCTACATTGCGGTAAATGTGCCCGTTGCGACTTCTACACCTGCGCCCACAAAGGCGCCCGACGCCACAGCGACACCCACTCCGAAGCCCACCGCGACACCTACGCCCGCGGTATCCTTCACAGGTGACGAGATCAAGCTTTCGGAAGTTGACAAGAGCGAGATAACATCCTTTGCTTTTACAGGCATAGTAAACACCTATCAGCTCAACTTAAGGAGCACCACGGCGACAGATTCCGCCGCGACAGGTATCTATCCTCAGGGCACCAAGGTCATCATTCTTGACAGAGTCACCGAAAACGGCCTGCAGTGGTACAAGGTCGCCGTAAAGAGCGGCGGACAGGTCGGATATGGCTACATGTCGGCAAAATATACAAAGCTCACATTTACCGAAAACGTCTATGCCGTAGTTACGGAAGACGGGCTGAGGCTTGCAAATACGGCATCACAGACCAGCGCCTATGTCAAGGACGGAAACGGCAACATAGTTTCCCTTCCTGTAGGGACTGAGGTTGAGGTCATCGACGAGACGAACCTCAATGGCACAAAGTGGTTCAAGATCCGCACAAAGTCGGGCTTTGAGGGATACATCACAGCGACCTCCGCAGATCTTATCGCGGAGCTTTCGCCCGAACCTGTGGCCACACCCACTCCGAAGCCTGCGGCAACCGCGACTCCGGTTCCTCAGCAGACCACACCTGTTCCCACACAGGATCCTAACAATACTCCCACGCCGTCACCTGTGCCGACAAAGGAGGTCTACGATCCTTACACCGGAAGACAGATGTACCACTACTACGTCTACACTGTCATAAACGGTGTCACATCTCTCCTTACGAGCGGTGTGGACTACTATTTCCCCGCTATTTCGATGTCGGCGCCGATAGGCTATATCTTTGACGATATGGAATTTTTCCCCGCAGACCTCACAACAGGCTTCACAAGCTTTATCAAAGCTCACAACATGACCTGCGACGAGACCTATTACTACTACTACGTAAGAGATCCCAACGCACAGACTGTGAGCGACTGGAATTCGGGAATGTCGTCCGCGGAATTTGAGAGCTACATGGATTCCCAGGGCTTCCCCGAGAGCTACAAGCCTTATCTCCGTTCGATACATGCCGCATATCCTTCATGGATATTAAAGGCAATGCAGACGGGCATTTCATGGGACGATGCCGTTTCTTCCGAAAACGTAGTCGGAAGGAACCTCATCCCGAACAGCTACGGAATAGCCTGGAAGTCGCTTGAGACCGGCGCCTACAGCTGGGCAACGGATACGTTTATCCTTTACGACGGCTCCACATGGGTGACCGCGAGCGCAGCAACACTTGGATATTTCATGGATCCGAGAAACTGGCTGAACAGCACGAACATCTTTATGTTTGAGTCACTTGTCTACCAGCCGGACTACCAGACGGTGGAAGGCGTTGAGGCACTCCTTGTCAACACGCCGTTCTATCACACAAGCTACACCTACATCGATGACGGCGGAGTGCCCCGCACCATCACATATGCGGAGACCTTCATCATCGCTGCGAACTATTCGGGCGTAAGCCCTTACCATCTGGCGGCCCGTGTGCGTCAGGAGATCGTGACCAGTTCCACCACAGTCTCCAACAGCGCGACAGGCACGGTGGACGGCTATGAAGGCCTGTACAACTTCTACAATATCGGAGCATACCATTCGACCGTAAAAGGCGGAGCCATCATAAACGGTCTGAAATATGCAAGGAACGGAGCGTCAAACAGCGACGAACTGAACGACAGCTCGCTCATCCCCTGGACGGATCCGTACAGAGCGATAGTCGGCGGTGCCTATATCATCGGCAGAAATTACATAAACCGCGGACAGGACACCATCTACCTCCAGAAGTTCAACATGACCGCAGACAACACGTTTATGCACCAGTATATGGCAAACGTTGTTGCTCCGAGCTCAGAGTCAAAGAGGATGGCAACGGCATATACGGATGTCACGACACCGGTAACCTTCTCGATACCTGTGTTTGACAATATGCCCGACGAACCGAGCCCCAAGCCCGGCACGGAGTACAATCCGAACAACTGGCTTAAGAACATCGTGGTCTACACTTCCGACGGAAACGGAATGGCTCTGATACCTTCCTTCAATGCCTCGATCGATCAGGAATATTATGTGACCGTTTCGGGATCGACCGATATGGTGCAGATAGCTTCCGAGACCGTCAGCTCCAAGGCTACCGTATACGGAAACGGAATGGTAGGTCTTAACTACGGCATAAATACCTTTGTCATCACTGTCACCGCCGAAAACGGCGACGTCAGGAATTATGTTGTCCATGTCGTAAGACAGGAGTGATATTTAGAACGAATGTCGTTTACCAGTGTATTTAAAAGCAGGATACTTGCGGCGGTACTTCTCGCGGCGGCGGTCTTTTGGCTTCTGCCGGGCACTGAAGCGCACGCCGCAAGTGTTGCAATAGAGTTTTCGGCTCCGTCCTTCATAGTTGAGGGAGAGGAGTTTGCGCTTGAGATAAACCTTACCGCAGGCACCGTGATAGGCGAGGTGAAAGCCGATTTCAGTTTCGATCCCGGGTTCCTTTCCTTTGTGAGCGGTCCCGGAGTCGTTTCCTGTAACGACGGAGTCATCTCGATAAATGACACCGGCAAAGGCTCTTCAAACGGACAAAAGACCTACGTCATAAAGTTTACGGCGTTAAAAGCGGGAAGCTGCGAGATAGTTCCCTCGGGGAAACCTCTGGTCTACAGCTTTGAGGACAACACCGAGATGATGGCGCAGGTACTGGGCTGTACGGTTACGATAAGGTCCACGGCAACGCTTTCTTCGGACAACACACTTGCCGACTTAAAGCTTTTTGACAAAGACGGGAACAAGATCGGCATCTCTCCCGCGTTCAGCAAAGACACGGAAGATTACGGGGCAAAGGTTCCTTTTTCCGTGACAAAAGTGGTCGTGGTGGCAGATGTGTCCGAAAAAAACGCAGTGATCGACATTTCCGGAGAAAAAGATCTGAGAGTGGGAACAAACTCCGTAAAGGTCTTTGTCTATGCCGAAAACGGGGACAAGCGCATCTATACCGTGCTTGTGATCCGTGAAGGGCTTGAGAACGAAAAGACGGATGACAACGGAAATCCGATAGGACAGACCGATCCGGAACCCACCGGCGATCCCGTCGCAACACCCACTGCGGGCGCACCCGTGGTGATACCGCCGGAAGAGCTTACAACGGGCGTTTTTGCGGAGCCACTGACTCACGGGATCAAAGTATCGGAGTATCACACCTACACATCCCTTGGCGCAGGCGGGCTCACGGTCCCGAAAGGGTTTTCGGAGACAAGGCTCCTCATTGGTGAAGAAGCGATACTTGCCTACGAATCCTTGGAATTTCCTGCAGGCATACTTCTCGTTCCGCTTGCGAACGAGCAGAACGAGATAAGATGGTACACCTACGACCGTGTGGAAAAAACCTTCCAGCGGCTCAACGAAGCAGAAGTGAAATATGTGACGACCGAGGCGGTCTATGACGAACAGCTCCTCGGAGTCCTTGAAAAATACGAGAAAACACAGGCGACGCTCCTGGTGATAACAGGGGTCTGCATAGCGGTAAGCGTTGCGCTCCTTATTGCCCTTTTGGGGAAGAACCTGAAAAAATAAATTTTAAGGAATACTGAACATGGCCAGATTTAAAGACGAATTGCTTGAAGATCATGACGAAAAATATACAAAAAACGCGCGAAAGACGATAGCGCTGTCCTTTAAGATCGCGGAAGACATAGGACAGGGCTATGTGGGAACGGAGCACCTTCTCATGGCGATGCTGCAGACCCCGTGCGTTGCGGCGGACATTTTGACCGAAAACGGGGCAGACATCGAAAAGATCCTTGAGATCGATAAGCGCCTCGTGCTTTTTGATACCGTTGAAGAAGCCGACGGAAACGACGCGTTCTCACCGATCGCGCGTAAAGTCCTTCTGGCTTCTGAGGAAGAGGCCGCAACCTATAATTACAAAAAAGTCGGCACGGAGCATATCCTTCTTGCGATGATAAAAGAGGAAAACTGCCTTGCGCTCAGGATACTGAATACCGCAGAAGTCAACATGCAGAAGGTGTTTGCGGATATCATCATGGTAATGGGCGGAGACGCCGCGACCGCGAGATATGAATATGCCGCTTTCCGCAGCCAGGCGGAAAACAAGGACAAGGGCCTTTACTCCGAGCAGTTTTCAAAGGATATCACCGAAATGGTGCGTGACGGAAAGCTCGATCCCTGCATCGGCCGCGAGACCGAGATAGAACGCCTGATCCAGGTGCTCTGCAGGCGCACAAAGAACAATCCCTGCCTCGTGGGAGAGCCCGGAGTAGGAAAAACAGCGGTCCTTGAGGGACTTGCCGCATGGATAGTGGACGGACGTGTGCCGGAACAGATGAAGAACAAGCGCATCCTTTCACTCGACCTGTCTGCGATGGTCGCAGGCACCAAATACCGCGGCGAGTTTGAGGAAAGGATCAAGCGCGTCATCAACGAAGTGAGCGCGGAACCCGATGTCATCCTGTTTGTGGATGAGCTTCACACCATGATCGGAGCCGGCGGAGCAGAAGGCTCCATGGACGCCGCAAACATCTTAAAACCCGCGCTTTCAAGAGGCGAGCTCCAGATGATCGGAGCCACGACTCTTGAGGAATACAGAAAACACATAGAAAAAGACGCCGCTCTTGAAAGGCGTTTCCAAAAGATAGTCGTTGAGGAGCCTACCGTTGAGGAGACCATAGAGATACTTAAAGGCCTCAAGGCTTCATACGAGAAGCATCACAAGATCACCATCTGCGATGATGCTCTTGAAGCTTGCGCAAGACTTACCGCGCGCTATGTGAGCGACAGGTTCCTTCCCGACAAGGCCATCGACGCGATGGATGAGGCAGCGGCAAGACTTCACCTTGACAATGACGGCGGGACGGGCGCTCAGGGCACTGTCCGCGCGGAACTCAAGAAAGTCCGCGCAGAGCTTGAAGAAGCCCTCATGAGCAATTCCATGGAAAAAGCCGGGGAGCTTGCGGACAGAGAGGCCGTTCTTTCGGAACTCCTCGCAAAAGAGAAAAAGACCGCAGGCAGAAAAGCAAAGAAAAAGCCCGCGGAGCTTCATGCAGAGCACATAGAGCGTGTTATTGCCCAGTGGACAAAGATCCCGCTCGAGCGCGTTCAGACCAGTGAAAGTGAAAGACTTCTCCACCTTTCCGACATCCTTGAGGAAAGAGTAAAAGGACAGAAGGAAGCTGTCGAAGCCGTTTCAAAGGCTATTCGCCGCGGTCGTGTGGGATTAAAGGATCCCAACCGCCCGATAGGATCTTTCCTTTTCCTCGGACCTACCGGCGTGGGAAAGACCGAGCTTGCAAAAGCTCTTGCAGAGGCTATGTTCGGTGACGAAAACGCCATGATCCGTGTAGACATGTCGGAATACATGGAGAAATACAGTGTTTCCAAGTTCATCGGTTCGCCTCCGGGATATGTGGGCTATGAGGAGGGCGGACAGCTTTCCGAGCAGATCCGCAGAAAGCCATATTCCGTGCTGCTTTTCGACGAGCTTGAAAAAGCGCATCCCGACGTTTTCAACATACTCCTGCAGGTGCTTGAGGACGGACACATCACGGATTCCAACGGGCGAAAGATAAGCTTTAAGAACACTGTCATCATCATGACGTCAAACGCAGGCGCTGAGAGCATCATGAACCCGAAACACCTTGGTTTCCTCGGGGGAAGCGATGCCGAAGCCACATATGAGCGCATGCGTTCTGCGGTCATGGAGCAGATAAAGACGATATTCAAACCCGAGTTTTTAAACCGTATAGACGAGACCATCGTGTTCAGAAGACTCTCCGAGGAGACGTTAAAGAGCATTGCCGCTCTGCAGCTCAACATCCTAAAAAAACGCTGCAAAGAGCAGATGGGCACGGAGCTCGTGTTTGATGACGCGGTGTACGATTTCATACTCAAAAAGGGATATGACGAGAAATTCGGCGCAAGGCCCATCAGAAGAGCCGTTCAGACCTATGTTGAGGATGAGCTTGCCGAGGAATTCCTTAAAAATCCCGGCTTAAAGAAAATTAAAGTAACCGTTAAGGATGACACCATAAAATTTATTGTTTGATAATTTGATTTTCCGTTTTTCTCTGTTATAATACGCGTACAAGGTCGCAGAAAACACACAAATATCTGCGGACGGAGGATCATAAAAAATGGCAGAACTTATTCGTACCAAAGACGGCGCATTAGGATTCGGAGATTACACACTTTTCGAAAAGACAAAACAATCCGATTTCGAGTTTGAAGGAAACATCTACAAGTGCAAGAGTTTCAAGGAACTCACAAGACTTGAAAAGAACGATATGTTCCTTTACGAATCCGAACCCGGCACACGTGTCGAAGGACTTAAGACCGACGGCGCAAAGGTTTCATTCTCTGTTGAGGGTGACGGCGACACGCAGATCACACTTGGACTTGAGGACGCTACCGAATACAAAGTAAAGGTCGGCGGCAGGGATTTCGACACACTTACCACAGGAGTGGGCGGAAAGCTCAGCATTGCCGTGGAACTTGAGGCAGGAAAGCCTCAGGATGTGGTGATCGAGAGAAAGTAAAAAGATCATGGGACTGTGCGGAAACACAGTCCCGTTTTTTAAACACCGGGCATTTGTCGGGCGACAGCCGCAAAGCCTGAACAAGGGGGATATCGAGGGTATGGCAAAGGAAAAAACACTCTTTTTCTGCAGTGAATGCGGATATGAATCACCAAAGTGGTTTGGCAATTGTCCGTCCTGCAGAAAGTTCAATACATGTCAGGAGGCGCCCGTCACAAAGCGCACGGGAAGCGCGGGAGCCTCTGTGAGACGCGCTTCGGGAGAACTTCGCACACCGAAGCCGTTTTCGCAGATCATGTCCGAAAAACAGGACAGGATAGAAACAGGGATAAAGGAATTTGACAGAGTGCTCGGAGGCGGCATTGTACGAGGTTCACTGGTGCTCGTGGGCGGAGACCCCGGCATAGGAAAATCGACGATGCTCCTTCAGGTGTGCAGGGAGCTGAAAGGGCATTCCGTGCTCTATATCTCGGGAGAGGAATCGGCGGAGCAGACAAAGCTCCGCGCCGACCGCATAGGCGAATTCAGCGATGACGTGCTTTTCCTCGCGGAGACCAATCTGGATGCCATAGAGGAGCTTCTGGCAACATCAAAGCCTGAGGTCGTGGTGATCGACTCGATCCAGACCATTTACAGCGACCGCGTGGAGTCAGCTCCGGGAAGCGTTTCCCAGGTACGTGAGGCCACAGCGTCGCTTCTTAGGATCGCAAAGGACAACTGCATCACCATATTCATAATCGGACATGTCACCAAAGAAGGGACCGTGGCCGGCCCCAGGATGCTCGAGCACATGGTGGATACAGTGCTTTATTTCGAGGGCGACAATTCCGCCGTCTACAGAGTGCTGAGAGCTGTGAAGAACCGTTTTGGTTCGACCAACGAGATAGGCGTGTTTGAGATGACGGGGAACGGGCTAAAAGAGGTCACGAACCCCTCGCAGTATATGCTCGAGGGAAAACCTGTGGACGAGCCGGGAAGCGTTGTCAGCTGCGTTATGGAGGGCACAAGGCCCATGCTCATCGAGGTGCAGGCTCTTGTGTGCCGCACCAACTACCAGATGGCGCGCCGTACGGCGGCAGGCGTGGATTATAACCGTGTAAATCTCCTGATGGCGGTGATGGAAAAAAGGCTCGGCATCTCACTTGCCGAATGTGACGCATACGTAAATGTCGCAGGCGGCATGAAGATAAGCGAGCCCGGACTGGACCTCGCGATAATAATAGCCCTGCTCTCGAGCTACAGAAACAAACCTGTGGGCGACAGCACCATAGCGTTCGGCGAGATAGGTCTTACCGGTGAAGTGCGTTCCGTATCTATGCTCACACAGCGCATAAAAGAAGCCGCAAAGCTGGGCTATGAAAAATGCATCGTTCCCGCAGGCGTGGGTGAGCACATAAAGAACGATCCCGCATTCCCAAAGAACATAAAGGTTGTTGAGATAAAGAACATAAAAGAACTGAAATGATGACTCCTTCTCGGGGATAAGGCAGAAAAGACATGGAAAGACTTTTTAAAACCCATTACATACGCAATCAGGAAGAGCTTACGGGGAAGTACTGGGATTTTGTTCCCTGTGAAGGCGAAAAAACCGGAGAAGCACAGCAGTTTATGACACCCTGCTGCTGGGAGACCCATCCCGGATTTGAAAACTATCGCGGAAAAGCAGAGTTTTCCACATCCTTTTATGCAAAAGGAAACATCCGGCTTCAGTTTAAAGGCGTGAGCCACACTGCGACGGTGTTCCTTGACGGAAATGAGATAGCTGGGCATTACAACGCATATACACCGTTTGAGGTATGCGCAAATGAACTGGCAGACGGGGCCCATTCCCTAAAAGTGCTTGTGGACAACGGGTTTGGCGAAGACAGTGCGCTGCATGTCCCGAACGATTACCAGACTTACGGCGGGATCATAAGGCCGGTCTATCTGGAAAATATCAATTCGTCCTACATCAGATATTGCCATGTGACGACCGTAAGAAAAGGCGAAGGGTGGACCGTAAAACTTAGTGTATGTCTTAAGAATGTCACAGGCGGAAAGGACGCCTTTGTGTTAAAGATCAAGGCGGCAGGCAGTGAAATAAAGCCTGTTGAAGTGGGCCTCGATGCTTTTGAGGAAAGGGTCGTTTATGCGGAAACGGAGTGCACCGGAGTTTCTTTGTGGTCTGAAGGGTGCCCCGCTCTTTATTTTGCCGAGTGTGAGCTTGAAAAGAACGATGTGGCTTTTGACGATCTCAGGGAACGCTTCGGATTCAGAGAAGTGAGCATCAAGGGTGGGGATATACTCATGAACGGCAAAAAACTCTTTATAAAGGGTTTTTGCAGGCATGAAGATCATCCGATGTTTGGGTGCGCTCTTCCCCTGGAGGCAATGGCAGGTGATATAGAGCTCTTAAAGGAACTCGGGGCGAATTCCGTACGCACATCCCACTATCCCAACGATGAGAGATTCCTCGACCTTTGTGATGAGCGGGGGATCCTTGTGTGGGAGGAAAACCATGCCCGCGGGCTGTCCGAAGAACAGATGAAAAACCCGAACTTTGAGCTTCAGGCGGAAGACTGCATACGCGAGATGATAACGGCACATTTTAACCATCCTTCGATATATATCTGGGGGATCCTCAACGAATGCGCAAGCGATAGTGAATACGGCAGGGAATGCTACAAAAAACAGTACGACCTGATCGCTGAGCTTGATCCGACAAGACCGCGTTCTTCGGCAAGCTGCAAGTTCAAGACCGATATCTGCCTGGGCCTCCCTGAAGTGGTGTCCTATAATATCTACCCTCAGTGGTACCACGATACACCTGTCCGCGAATATCTCGACGATCTGCACGAGTGGGTGGAAAAAGATACACAGGGCGCAGGAAAGCCTTTTCTCATAACGGAAACGGGAGCGGGTGCGATCTACGGAAATCGCGATGTGCGTCATGCAAAGTGGTCTGAGGAATATCAGGCCGAAGCGCTTGAAAAGCAGCTCACGGCCGTGCTGTCGAGCCCTTATTGCAGCGGTGTGTACATCTGGCAGTTTTGCGATGTGAGGATAAGCGACGAATGGTGGTATTCACGTCCGCGCACCATGAACAACAAGGGCGTGGTGGATGAATACCGGCGTCCGAAACTCAGTTTTGAGACTGTAAAGCGGATATTTAAAGAATACTCACGGAATGCAGACCGGGCAGAAAATTTCTCTTGACAAAAGACCGTTTGGGTAGTAAAGTATTCAAGTACTTTTGAAACGTCTTTGACGGTTCGTAATAGGGGACTGGTCAAATGGTATGATAGGAGTCTCCAAAACTTTTGGTGGGAGTTCGATTCTCTCGTCCCCTGCTCGGAAGCCTGATTTTATCAGGCTTTTTT
>JAEENL010000142.1 GCA_016283775.1 Lachnospiraceae bacterium
CGATCTTCATCACGCCCTGAGTGGAAGAAGCCGCCCAGATATTTCCCTGATAATCGGACGTGATCATCTCGATGCCATTTGTCACCGGCAGCGAGTTCAGGAGTTGTATTTCATTTTCGTTGTCATAGTAACCTATGTCATATGTCGAGCAGACCCAGATACGGCCGCAGTCGTAGGACATCCACTGGGCTTTGTCGAACGGCAACTCGGCAAGGACCTCCATCTTGTCGGCGGAGTCACCGAAATTGCCGTAATAAAGTGTTCCCGGAACGGTACACATGTAAACTTTCCCGGGATTATCCTTATCTGCCATGAGTGTCGATACAGACTCGACTCCGAGATCCTTTCCCTCATAGCAGGAGGATATCTTTGCATTGTCTATCGAAAAGACTTTACCGTTTCTTGTAACACCGTATACCCTTCCGGCGCTGTCCGATTCAAGTCTCAATATCCTTTCATCGTCAAGCCTTTCGTCCTCGATGAGATGGAGGTTCATGTTAGGATCGACATAGCTGAGTCCGGCGGTGCTGCCCATAAAGATGTTTCCTGAGGCGTCTTCCGCAAAAGCGCGGAAGGAGGAAGAAGTAAGCCCGTCTTTGTAGGTGAAGTGCCAGCTGTTTTCGCCCTGGAGGACGACCACGCCGTTATCGTTCGTTGCGACCCAGATCCTTTTCCTGCTGTCCTCAAAGATGTAGCGGCCGCTCGTAAGACCGCCGGATGTGTCAAGTCTTTCAAAGCTGGAGCCATTGTATCTGATGATACCGCTGTAACCGCCGATCCAGATATATCCGTCGGATGAGCCGAGAATGCAGTTTGCGTCTGATGTGGGGAGTCCGTTTGAGGCGTCAAAAAGTTCTGCGGAAAAACCTTTGCCGTCGATCTGTCCGGAAGCCGCATAGCCTCCGCCGATCCGCTCGATGCCCTCCGCAGCGGCCGTCAGGGTGCCTCTTTGAATGCAGCAGGCGAAGCATATCACCGCAAGCGCCGCTGCAAAACATTTTTTCCTAATATCCTTCATTGTACGGATACCCTCCATCAATGTATTTCAACAAGTTCTTATGCATTCTGATTGTATTTCTTCAATACGACCTTTACTTCAGGAAGCGAATCCATGAACACTTCCACGCATTTCGGGTCAAACTGGGTGCCGGATCCTTCCTGGATTATCGAAAGCGCTTTGTCAAGAGGAAATGCCGGCTTGTATACGCGAGGTGAAGTAAGTGCGTCAAACACGTCAGCCACAGCCATGATCCTCGCTGAGAGCGGGATCACTTCACCGTGAAGCTGCTCGGGGTATCCCTTTCCGTCCCAGCGTTCATGATGGTACGCGGCCATATTTCTGGCTTCTTTAAGGTACGTTCCTCCCTCGACGGTGCCTATGGCGTGTTCCATAAGAGCTTTTCCCGCCGTGGTGTGAGTCTTCATGATCTCATACTCCTCGTCGGTGAGTTTGCCCGGCTTGTTCAGTACTTCGTCGGGAATGTTGATCTTTCCCACATCATGCAGAGGAGCCGATCTCACCACATCAGAAATGAATTTAGGTGTGATCTTTTCGGCATAGTAGCCCTTCTTTTTCAGGCCCTCAACGATGATCTTTACATAAGCGGAGGTCTTTTGTACATGCGCGCCCGTATCGGAGTCACGGCTCTCGACCATGTTTGCCATGGTTATTACAAGGCCGTCCTGCATCTTAAGAGTGGCCTCGGAAAGGCGTTTTATGTCACGCACGCGCTCTGCCTGACTGAGCGTCATCCTGCAGATCGCATGGTACAGTTTTTCTATCTCGTCGTTTGTCCTTATGTCGAGAGCGCGTATCTCCTTCACGTTCTCGTCAAGCTTGTCCTGTTTGTCGCCGGCATCCGCAAATCTGTCAACACAGGCAGCGATGCTGCTTACGGGAAATGCCGTGTAGACATCGGTCACCCACATCGCAAATGCCGTGATCAGCATGAACAATCCGGCTAGCATCAGTGTGACCTTTAAAACGAACTGCCTCATATAATCGGCCATGTATTCGATGGAAACATCCGCTCCGACATAGCAGACGCAGTTTCCTGAAGCATCTGTCACGGGCGAATATACTGTGAGGAGCCATCCCCATGTATCGGTGCTCTCTATCGGGCCGACCTCTTTTCCGGCATAAAGGTCCGGAAGATAAGGCTTGAATGCCTCTTCAAATTTGACAAAGTCTCCCGGCTCGTAAGCCTCGCTTTCTTCGGCATAGTAAGGATCTTCCGTGTCCATGTCGAAAATGAACCTGCAGCCCTTTTCTTCCACCTTGAGCGCATAGAGATATGTCACGTCGGAGGTTTCCCATATCTGGTACAGAAGATCGTATGTTTCCTTATATTCCGGCAGGTTCCATCCGGAGGCGATGAATTCGTCTATGCGCTCCGCATCGATCATCTTTGCTGCAAAACGCGCGGTCTTCATGGCGCTCTCGGCTCTGTCCTGTTTCATGTTGGTATAAAAGAGCCTGAGTCCTATCCATCCCATCGCGACTACGAGCACAAGGGATGTTACGATCATGGTGAACGTTATCCTCTTTCGGACGGAATATCTGACCCTGTCTCCCCATTCCTTGACATGGGACACTTCCCTGTCTTCCGGAGCCCTCTGTTTCCATCCCGCGTCTTTGATGCCTTTTAAGACTTCCTTGGGCGCAAAACGGTAAAGCACAGCCGTTACACCGGTCGCTATGCCTTTATCGATAAAATTGAAAATGATGTTTATGAAGAGGAATGCAACAAAAGGATGGATATCCGCAGCCGACGCAAAACTTTCGGCGTTGTCCGAGATAAGCGAATGCTGGGGTTCTCCGAGTATGCCCCACTGTATGAGTGAGCTTGCGACGCCACTGAATACGGCGCCTACAGATACATATAGAACAAGCCGGGGGATCGTGATCTTTCTTTTCCTGCTGCCGGCCCACGCGGCAAAGATCGCGATGGAACCGTTGATCACGGCATAATAGAACGCATTTGAATTATAGAATATGCAAACAGCATTTGTAATGATCCCGGTGAGAATACCCGGAAAAAAACCGCAGGTCGCGGCGACCGCTATGGTCCCGACGGTATCAAGAAACAGCGGTAAGCCGAGTCTGTCCATTGCAAATGACAAAAGGACATTTACAAGGACTCCGACAAGTATAACGCTTACACGCAATATCTTATTCTTATCAGGTTGTTTCGAGTTGACGGTCACGTTCGGCTCCCAAGACGATTTTGATAATATATCTATCATATCTTATGCCCCGAGCCCCACAGAATCAATGTATTTTGTATCATAAAAATCTAAAATTTTAGTATATTATTTCTTGCAAAAGTGTTATAATTTCACCATAAACGTTAGTTACGAGGAAAACGCATGGATCCATTAAAGGCTTTCTTTTCGGACGAGACTGCGGTCTTCAGAGACCCCGTCTTCGTAAAGCCAAACGACATGATCACGATCAGACTGCGTGCTCCGCTCGGTCTTCGGATAGCGCCCGTTTTGCTGAACGAATATTCTGAGATAACCATGGACCTTGAGAGTGAAAACTCAAGGTTTTCCTACTATGTCTGCAAAATGCGCGTGCCCGAGCACAACACGCACTATGGCTTTAAGGTCGTTTTTGACGACCGCGTATATTACTATACCCGCACAGGTGTAAAAGACTTCTACGACTGGGGAGACTGTTTCGATATCCTTCCCGGTTTTTCCATACCCGACTGGGCCTGGGGTTCCATCATGTACCAGATCTTCCCGGACCGTTTCTGCAACGGCGGAAAAATGAACGACGTGGTGAACGCCGAATATTACTATGCCGGCCGCAGCGTCGAGCATGTCTACGACTGGAATGCTCCGGTCGCAAACCTTGACGTGGCGCGTTTTTACGGCGGCGATATCCCGGGCATCATGAAAAAACTGGACTATCTCCAGGATCTCGGTGTTGAGACCATCTATCTCAATCCGATCTTTGTTTCCCCGTCAAATCACAAATACGACTGCCAGGACTATGACCACATCGATCCGCATCTCACAGTGATCGCAAAAGATGTGGGAGCCCCCGGCGTATTTGGTAACAACCGCTATGTTATCCGCACCACTCTCCCCGAAAATCTCGAGGCGAGCGATGCGTATTTTGCTTCCTTCTGCGAGGAAGTGCACAGAAGAGGGATGCACATCATCCTTGACGGCGTGTTCAATCACTGCGGTTCTTTCAACAAATGGATGGACCGTGAGGGTTACTATTCGGCAAACACCGCGGAAGAATCGGGAGCCTACAATTCTCCCGACAGCAAATACCGTGACTTTTTCCGTTTTGCCAATCCTTCGGATCCGAATTCTTACGAAGGCTGGTGGGGCTTTGATACACTTCCGAAGCTCAACTACGAGGGTTCGGAGGAGCTTTGTGAATATATCTGCCGCATAGGCGCAAAATGGGTGTCAGCGCCTTACAATGTCGACGGATGGCGTCTTGACGTGGCTGCCGACCTGGGGCACTCCTCCGAGTTCAATCACAAATTCTGGAAGCGTTTCAGAAAAGCCGTAAAAGAGGCAAATCCGAATGCGATAATCCTTGCCGAACACTATGGCGATCCCACATCGTGGCTCATGGGCGACGAATGGGATTCCATCATGAATTACGACGCTTTCATGGAGCCGATCACGTGGTTTCTCACGGGAATGGATAAGCACAGCGACGAATACAAGGATTTCATGCTGAACAACACCGACGCGCTGATGGGAGGCCTTTTCTCATCCATGAGACGTTTTTCCATCGGGTCTCTGTACTCTGCAATGAACGAATTGTCAAATCACGACCATTCGCGCTTCCTGACACGTACGAACCACTATGTGGGCCGTGTAGCACAACTCGGCGCGGATGCAGCGTCAAGGGACATCCATCCTGAAGTCTTTGCGGAAGCGGTCGTTTTCCAGATGACCTGGCCGGGCTGTCCCACCATCTACTACGGTGACGAAGCGGGACTCTGCGGTTTCACTGACCCCGACAACAGGCGCACATATCCATGGGGCCGCGAAAACAAGACCTTGCTCACGCTCCACAAGGAGCTCTGCATCATCCGGAAGCACAATCCGTTCCTCCGCACAGGTTCGCTCATGCCGCTCGTTCAGGAATACGGGCTTTTCGGCTTTGCAAGGTTTGACAGGAGCAATGTGATTGTTACATTGATCAACAACAACGACAGCGATAAAGATGTGCATGTATCGCTTGAAGAGATAGACATCGACGTTCCCGCAATGGTGCCGCTTATCTCGACACACATGTACGGAATCTCGTTTGAGGCGACGATATATCACGTGGTGGATCATTCGTTTGACATAAGGATGACCGCCCATTCGTCGGTGATACTTAAGAGTTTCATGAGAGGAAAATAGAAAATAAATACCCGGCAAACCGGCCGCTCCTCTGGGGCGGTCTTTTTGTCGGGCAGAAAGTGAAAAAGCTGACCGGGACGTCAGCTTTTTCTGGAGAAGGTATTTTTGTTACTTATGGGGTTGTAGCAAAAACTATATAATGTATTGGGGTTTACGAGTGTTATTATACAAGGTTTTTCGAATAAGTGTTCACAAACTTGCACAAAATTTTTCGAAACTTTTGTGCATTTTTACCAATAGTTATCCGAACAAAGCTTCAAACTCGTCGCGATTGATGCGTTCCTTCTCAAGCAGGAGTTCTGCGCTCTTGTGCAGTACATCCATGTGCTCTTTCAGCATATCCTTGGCCTTTTCGTAGCAGTCCTCCACAATGGACCTAATCTCGGAATCGATGGAATTTGCCGTTGTGTCGGAATATGCCTTGGTATGTCCGTAATCGCGGCCTATGAACACCTCTTCATCATCAGAGGAATAGTTCACAAGACCTACCGCAGAAGAAAAGCCGTATTTCGTGACCATGCTCTTTGCAACCGCGGTCGCATGTTTGATATCCGCCGAAGCGCCAGTCGTTATGTCATCAAAGATCAGTTCCTCGGCAGCTCTTCCGCCAAGGCTCACTATGATATCCTGCAAAAGCCTTCCGCGTGTGATGTACATCTCATCCTTTTCGGGAAGCGGCATGGTGTATCCGCCCGCATCGCCTGTGGGGATTATCGAAACTGTGTAGACAGGGCCGACATCAGGCAAGAGGTGGAAGAGTATCGCATGTCCCGATTCATGGTATGCCGTGATCTTTCTCTCATTCTCAGTGAGCACTCTGCTCTTCTTTTCAACACCTATACCGACCTTGATAAAGGCCTTCTTTATATCATCACTCCTGATGAACTTTTCACCGGCCGCTGCCGCGTTGATCGCCGATTCGTTGAGGAGATTTTCAAGATCCGCTCCGGTAAAGCCCGCAGTGGTAAGCGCTATCTCATGAAGATCCACATCGTCCGCAAGAGGCTTGTTCTTTGCATGCACTTTCAGGATATCTTCACGTCCCTTGACATCGGGGCGGTTTACAAACACTTTTCTGTCAAAACGGCCCGGACGCATGATGGCGGGATCGAGGATGTCCACTCTGTTGGTCGCTGCCATCACGATAATGCCTTCGTTTACGGAGAAACCGTCCATCTCTACAAGGAGCTGGTTGAGCGTCTGCTCTCTCTCGTCGTGTCCGCCGCCCATTCCGGCGCCTCTGCGTCTCGCAACGGCGTCGATCTCATCGATGAACACTATGCACGGTGAATGCCTCTTTGCGTCGGCAAACATGTCACGCACACGGGATGCACCGACACCGACGAACATTTCCACAAAATCCGAACCGGATATGGAGAAAAACGGAACGCCCGCTTCTCCGGCAACTGCCTTTGCAAGGAGAGTCTTACCGGTTCCGGGAGGGCCCACAAGGATGATCCCCTTGGGTATCCTTGCGCCTATCTCTATGTATTTCTTGGGGTTCTTGAGGAAATCGACTATCTCCTCAAGCTCATCCTTTTCCTCTTCAACACCGGCGACGTCTTTAAACGTGGTGCCCTGACCATCGTTGTTCAGGATCATCCGCGCTTTGCTCCTGCCGAAATTCATCATCTTTGAGTTGTTCCCGCCCGACTGTGCGGAAAGTGATGACATCAGGATAAAGAACAGGGCAAACATAATGACATAAGGCAGGATGGTCGTAAGGAAAATGCTTGGCCTCGACACATCCTTTATGTACGGATCCAGTCCGTAAAGATAAGCCGCTTCCCATGCCGATTCAGTGTTTACCACGTAAAACCGTTTTGAGGTGGAATCGCTCAGGACCACGTTCACCACGCCTGTGGGAGTTTCCTGATTCTGTGTTATCGTAACACTTAAGACCTTGCCTGCGGCAAGGTCCTCAACGTATTGTCTGTAATTGTAGCTTGTATCCCTTGAAGCAAAATGCTCAACTATCCAGAAAACGCCGAGCAGAAGCAGGAACAGCGCTATATAGAGGCCAAAGCCTCCGAATTGAAATCTTCTGTTATTCTCCAAAGCTTAATCCTCGTTAAGATGCAGCACGCCCACATAAGGCAGATTTCTGTAATGCTGCTTGTAATCCAGTCCGTAGCCCACAACAAAGGCATCGGGAATGGTAAATCCCACATAATCCACTTTTACATCGATCTCACGTCTGTCGGGCTTGTCGAGCAGCGTGCAGAGCTTGATGCTGTGGGGCTTCCTTACTTCAAGGAGCCTCAAAAGATGATCGAGCGTGCGGCCCGAATCGATGATGTCCTCGATCACGATGACATCCTTGCCCTCTATGGAGTCGTCAAGATCCTTTATGATCTTTACCCTTCCCGATGAGACAGTGGCATCTCCGTAACTCGATACCGACATGAAATCAAAAGTCACAGGCACCGACATATGCTTTGCGAGCGCTGTGGTGAAAAAGATGCTGCCCTTTAAGATGCATACAAAGAGCACTTCTTTGCCCGCATAGTCACGGCTTATCTCTCCTGCGAGTTCCGTTATCCTTTTTTCCACATCCTCTTCGGAAATGAGGACCGTTACTTTACCTTCCATTCTATTCCTCCCGATTTGTGAGAGTGAGCTTCATGATCTGTATCGTTTCTTCATGCACCCTGCAGGTCTCCGATGTACGGATCCCGGGGATTATGAGCACTTCTGAGCCCACAGCCACAACTTTGATATTTTGCCTGTCGTCCTCGGGGATCTTTGCGTCAGAGAGCACTTCCACAACGCGCTTTCTTCTTCCGTCCTCAAACACAACGATGTAGTCGTCGGAAGCGACGTTCCTCAGTTCCATCACATAATGGGCACCGAAATGTTCCACAAAGTCCTCCTTGTCGAACAAACGGCTTCTGAGGTCCCTCGGGAATCCTCCGATACGGTATACGTATTCCAGACCGTCGATGCCCTCGGGAACGTCATATTCCTCGATCACAAAATTATTACAGTTTGCATTCGAATTGTCAATCGAATCTTTTCCGGTATATCTTCCGAGGGACCTTAAGCTCTTTCTGGTGAAAATGAGCTTGCTGTAAGATCTTTTCACCATAAGCCCGTATTTCAGGTCTATGCTCCTCCCCGACTGCTTGTCAAGGAGTGCGAGGCACGATTCCACGGCTTCGCTCGTGATGTCTTTCTTTCTTCCCGCCACTTTGCATATGACCTTATAGATCACTATTTCGGAAAGGAAATACTCACCGTTCTTCAGCATATTGATGTTTATGTCTATATGCGCGGGCGCTTCTCCCATAAAGTCGTCAACGCACAGTTCGTACAATTTTTCTGCCTGCTTGTCCACATAGTCCGTGACACGCGCAAGATAATCAGCGGTGGACGTGATGTGTTCAAGAGCGCGCGGCTGCAGCTCCTCCGCCGAAGGAAGTATCTTGTTCCTTATGAAGTTTCTCGAATATTGCAGGGACTGGTTTGTGGAATCGACCACGTAGCCCTGCCTTTTTCCGCTTAAATACTGCTCTATCTCTTTTCTCGTGAGCTGAAGGATCGGACGTATGATCCTGCCGTTCATGGGGCGTATTCCGGAAAGTCCTGTCAGTCTGCTCCCGCGGAAAAGCTGGAACATGAACGTCTCCGCGACGTCATTTCTGTTGTGCGCCACAGCGATCTTGTTTGCGCCGATGACATCGGCATAGATATTGTATTCCTCATAGCGGATGTTACGGCCCGCTTCCTCAATGCTCTCGCCTCTCTGTTCGGCAATAGCCGGCACATCGACCTTTACGCATTTGAAAGGCACCTTGTAAGTATGGCAGAGTTCGCGGCAAAAATCCTCGTCACGCTGCGCTTCATCGCCTCTTATCCCGTGATTAACATGTATCGCGCTGACCTCAAGGTCAAGCTCCTTTTTCATGTCAAGCAGGATAAAAAGAAGACACACGGAATCGGCGCCTCCGGAAAGTCCCACAACGACGCTGTCTCCTGTGTCCAATAATCCTTTTGTTAAACAGAATTCTCTTACCTTTTCTTCAATCTTCGTCATCTTCGGCCCTGTAGATTATCTCATCCTCATACACAAGACCGAGCTTTTCCCTGGCAACATCTTCAACATAGCGGACTGTCTGCATGTACGCCTGTTTGGACTGAAGTTCTGCAGTCTCGTGTGCTTCGTTTTCGATTGCTTCGCTAATCTCGGCAGCCTGTTTTTCAAGCTCCCTTTTTTCCCTAAGCAGGTCACGTTCGCTGTAAACGATGAGTCCGCAAAGAAGCAGCACCGCCGCTGCTATCACAAAAAGTCCTGTTCTTCTTTTTGTCTTTCTTCTGCTCATTTTCACCACCTACAGATAACGGAAAAGTTCCTTCGCGTCGTCCTTTCTTGTTGTCTCTTCTATAGCAAGCACTTCGGCTTTAACGCTCTTTGTCCCGAATGCGATCTCGATCACATCCCCGACCTTTACCTCGGCAGACGCACGCGCAACCTTGCCGTTTATCATGACTCTGCCGTTGTCGCACGCCTCATTGGCAACCGTCCTTCTTTTGATGATCCTGGACACTTTTAAATACTTATCAAGTCGCATTGTAAAATCCTCATTTAACTAACTGCTGTCGCTTTATTATAATATCACTTTAAACAAAAAGCAAACGATTTTATAAACATTTAAGAAAGCACTCAAATACGATAGAATTGGGCAAAGCAAAACGAGGCGCCGCGATCTGCGAGGCCTCGTTCTGTATATTAATGTTTAGATCTCGTTAAGAATGAAGAATTATTTCTTCTTGGTAGCCTTCTTAGCGTTAACGGCATCCTTTAAGCCCTTACCAGCCTTGAACTTAGGAGCTGTAGATGCAGGGATCTTGATAGCTGCCTTAGTCTGAGGATTTCTACCTGTTCTTGCAGGTCTCTTAACGGTCTCGAATGTACCGAAACCAACGAGCTGGATCTTCTCACCCTTCTTGAGCTCAGCTGTTGTTACATCGATGAATGCGTTGAGAGCTTCTGCGGAAGCCTTCTTGGAAAGACCACTCTTCTCAGCGATTGCTGCAACTAATTCTGTCTTGTTCATTATCATTCCTCCTCTGGGATTGTATAATAGTGACCGACATCCTTCGACACTAAGGATACGGTGGGTTTGCCGCGATATCCGCGGTTCCTGTAATACTTATACGCTTGTTGTCTGTATTTGTCAAGCAATAATTTGCCGAAACGATTGATTTTTATGGCTTTTTAAGAATTTCAAACTCCTATAATCAAAGAAACAAGTCGGAACGGGACACAGGACCTGTCACCCTCCGTGACCGTGATCTTTACCCGGTGCTTGCCCGCAGGGCCGTGAAACTTAAGGATACTGATGTCCAGCTTGTCGCCCCAGGTCTCATCAAAATTACCGTCAAGGACCACCGCATTGTCTTCGTCACCGTCCACCACCGCAGTCGCGACGCACGCCGGATGCTTTACGTATCTCACGAACTGGGCCGCGATCTCCGTTCCCGTGACTTCAAAAACGGCATAGTCGCCTTTTTCATAGCCCGTAAAAGCAGACTGAACGCCATATGGGTCAGAAACGTTGTCTGATGCCACTTTTACGCCCTCCTTGTCTTCGGACGGACATTTTCCCACGTACACCTCTTCCACGCTCTTAAAAATGCGTTCTGCGCGCTCATAGCGGTTCTCTGTGATCGGAGTGGGAAGTATCTCAGATCCCGAAAGTCCGAAACCGTCTCCGAACCCCCCCGCTGCCGCCTTTTCCATAAATGATGTAAGGAGCTCCGACACCAGCCTGTGTCCCTCGTCATTCGGATGCAGGCCGTCAGGTGTGATGTCTGCCGCTTTTATCTTTCCGCTCATGATGTCACGATAGATCGATGACTTTCCGGAAACGCAGGGCACATTATAGTGCTTTCCGACCGCAAGATGCTGGTCTTCCGCGCTTGTACCGTTTGAATACATGATATTGTGAAGGATCATCACCGCGGGCGTGCTCCTCCACTTAAGTATCCTTCTTATAAGGCCCTCATAGGTTTCTCTGTAAAATGCAGTGTTCTCGTCATTTACGGAAAACTCCGCGACAACAAGGTCGGGATCGGCATACAAAAGATCATTCTCCGCCCTCGCAACGCCGTAGTGCGACGTTGTTCCTCCGATACCTGCGTTGATATATGTAAACTCCGCTTTCGGATATTTTTCTCCAAGCCATCGCACCGTGCGTGCTGCATAGCATCTTTCATGCACCGATGCGAGAGAGCCGTTCGTTATCGACCCTCCTATAAATCCCACAGTGAGCTTTTCTCCGGCCTCAGCCCTTTTCAAAAATGAGCGGAGCCGTGAAACATCTCCTGTGTTGACATAAGCCTCATTGATGTTGTCCATATATATATCTCCTTTGGAGTCGATGGGGAGTCGATGGGGACGGTTCTTTTTGACTCATCTGATGATGAGTCAAAAAGAACCGTCCCCATCGACTCTTTCGACTCTGTTTCGACTGTGTGTCTTTATCTTCTTCCGAGATCGGTATCATCCCATCTGGTAACGGAATGATCCTTTATGTATTTTACGATCTCATCAAAATAGCAGAATGCGAGACCTACATAGCTGTCTGCGCAGCCATAGTAGATCGCGATCTTTCCGCTCTCGGGATCGTGGAGCGTTGCGCAAGGGAAGCAAACGTTGGGAACGAAGCCTCTCTCCTCGTACCACTCTGTGGGAGTGAGAAGGAAATTCTCGCATCTGTAAAGTACCTTTGAAGGCTCGTCGAGGTCAAGGATTGCGCCACCTATGGAATAAACATAGCCGTTGCAGGTCTGTGATACCCCGTGATAGAACATGAGCCAGCCCTCGCTTGTCTCAATGGGTGCAGCGCCTCCGCCGATCTTTAAGGACTCCCACCATTCAGAGGAACGTCCCATCACGTGACGGTGCTTGCCCCAGTAAACAAGGTCGGGGGATTCGGAGATAAAGATATCTCCGAAGGGTGTGTGTCCGCTGTCGGAAGGACGTGAAAGCATCATGTACTTTCCGTTTATCTTCCTCGGGAACAACACGGCATTTCTGTTGAAAGGAAGGAAAGGATTTTCCAGCCTTGTAAATGTCTTGAAATCGGTGGTCTTTGCGAGACCGATGGCAGCTCCGTACATATCCTGGCACCACATGATGTAATACGTATCCTCGATCTTTACAAGTCTGGGATCGTATGCATAGATGGGCTGGAAATCTTTGCCGTCCTCATCCACGAAATGTATCTTCTCTTCTTCAAACGTCCAATGGATCGCGTCCTTTGAATGTCCGAGATAGATCATCGATACACCGTTTGTCTGCTCGCCTCTGAAAACACCTATAAATTCGCCGTTATAGGGCATTACCGCAGAATTGAATATTCTGGCAACCTCTTTGGTAGGGTAACGACCGATTATGGGATTGTCGTTATAACGCCACACGGGGGCGTGGTTAAACGCCTCCGCGGGCTTTTCCTGCCATGGAATGTTGGGCAACGCCGGGGCGATCATCTTGATATCGCTCATTTGTCTGTCCTCATTCTGTGCTGCTTATTTTCCGAATACTGCGTCAAGAGCGTCCTGAACTTCCTGCTTGTGCATCTCCTGAAGCTGAGCGGGAGTTACGGTACCGTCCATGAGTGACCAGAGGTCATAGTTTACGCCGAGAGAGTTCCAAAGATCCACTGTGGACTTGGAGTTGATCTCGGTCTGAACCTTCCAGTTCTCCTGACGGAGCTCGTCCGTCTTTGCGGTAGCATCGATCCACCAGTTGAAGGTAGCGGGATCGTCACGAAGTGTTGTGTCGCCGTCATACCAGTTCCACATATCGTAAAGAACGTTGAATACTGTAAGAGGATCCTCTACGCCTGCAGGGATGATATAAAGCTCACCGCCGACATTGTTGAGCTGAGGGTCGGTATCCTGATTTCCGGAAGGACCTACAGGCCAATGGCAGTATGCGATGTCGAAAGGAAGTGTGTATCCGAGAGTGCCGTCCCAGTCATAGTCGGAACCGTTGGTCTGGCTTACCCAAACGTTGCCCCACCAGAAACCGATGTTACCGTTCCTGTACTTTGTACGAACATCGTTGGAATCCATGTCATAGCTTACAGGTACGCATACGTTGTAAACATTGTACATGTCATACATCTGCTGAAGGACTTCTGTCATAGCGTTGGAAGAAAGGCCTTCGGTTGTAGTGGATGCAATGTTTGCGCCGTTGCTGAGCATAAGCTCCTCAAAAAGGTCTGAGTCCCATCCGCACCAGCCGTACTGGTCGGTCTGTCCGTCACCGTCGGTATCCTGAGTAAGGACCTGAAGGTACTCGTTGAACTTATCCCATGTCCACTCGCCGCGCTCCCAAAGAACTCTGGGATCCTCGAGGTTGTTCTCTTCAAGCATCTGGATATTGAATGCAAGAGGGTTGGTGTTGTTCATACCGCCCTGACGTCTTAAGATGCAAGCCTTGCCGTCACCGAGATCCAGGAATGTTATAACGGTCTGGGTTGTGAAAAGGTCATGGTCTGCAGGAAGGATGGTCCTTAAATCCGTACAGAAACCATTTGTCTGTGCAGGGATAGCCATACCTGCATCGGTAAGATAGATATCGCAGTCGGGAGCACCTGCGAGAATGGAGGTGTTGATGGATTCCTTAACACCTGCATAGGTGAGGTTTGTCCAGAAGAACTTAAGTCCATATCTCTGCTCGATGGTCTTTACGTTTGCGAATCTTGCTTCCATCTGTGCGCGGTTAACGGCATTTGATGCCTTTGTGGCATCGTCGTCACCGTCCTTGTCCTGGTTTACTATCCAGTCAGGGCTGTCGGCAAGTTCATCGTCCGCACTGTCATAGTGCTGAGTCCACCAGGTTCCGATAAGGACGTCCTTTGTCCTCTTCTTGTTTGTATCTGTCTGGCCATTGTTCTGAGCAGCATCCCCGTTTGCTCCGACGGTTGTCTGCTGCTGGTCACCGTTAGCGAGAACCTGGGGCTGCTTCTGCTCGCCGCATGCTGCAAGACCTACGATCATAGCGGAAGTAAGAGCGACAGCCAATACTTTCTTAAAATTAAACATTTTCTTTAAACCCTCCATATTATTGCTAAACTATTATCTCTGGCCTATTCTTACGCTGAATACTTCCCAGTTTGTTCTTGCTTCTGCCTGAAGTGTGGTACCCCATGTGGACTTGTCTTCACCGCAAAGCGCAACTATCTGCTCGTAGGTTACAAAGCACTTGGAACCGTCCAGCAGGATCGCACCATCGTGTCCGTTTCCGCAGAAATCTCCGTCACCTACACGGCTCCAGCCTACTGCTGCGCCGGGAAGAACGATCCAGAGTGTTCCGTCTTCAGATGCGTAGTCAAGTTCGATAACGCTTCCGGGAACAAGTGCGTCGATCACAGCCTGAGGCATATCGAAGCCTGCCTGGCCCCAGCCGCTGCCTGTTGTTGCAAAACCGTCAAATGCTGTGAACTTGTGAAGTCTGGGAGCTGTGGGAGCTGCTTCGAGAGTTCCTACGCTTACAGAGTATACTTCCCAGTTTGTTCTTGCCTCTGCCTGAAGCTGAGGTCCCCATGCGGTCTTGTCTTCGCCGCAGAGTGCAACGATCTGCTCATATGTTACATAGCACTTGGATTCGCCCACAAGGAGAGCGGGATCATGTCCGTTGCCGCAGAAATCTCCGTCACCCACACGGCTCCAGCCTGCTGTTGCGTTGGGAAGAACGATCCAAAGGGTTCCGTCCTCGGATGCATAGTTGAGTTCAAGGCATGTTCCGGGAACAAGCGCATCAAGTACGGCCTGAGGGAAGTCAAAACCTGCCTGGCCCCATCCGCTTCCTGTTGTTGCAAAGCCATCGAAATCAACTGCCTTCTTGTAAACCTTCTCACCAACTTCTTTGAAGGTTCCTACAGATACTGAGAATACTTCCCCGTTTGTTCTTGCCTCTGCCTGAAGCTGAGGTCCCCATGCAGTCTTGTCTTCGCCGCAAAGTGCAACGATCTGCTCATAGGTTACATAGCATTCGGATTCGTTTACAAGTGTAGCTGGATCATGTCCGTTTCCGCAGTAGTCTCCGTCGCCTACACGGCTCCAGCCTGCTGCTGCATTAGGAAGAACGATCCAAAGGGTTCCGTCCTCAGATGCATAGTTGAGTTTCAAAACACTTCCGGGAACAAGTGCGTCAAGAACTTCCTGAGGGAAGTCAAAGCCTGCCTGGCCCCATCCGCTTCCTGTTGTTGCAAAGCCGTCAAATGCAACAGTCTCGACAAACTCAGTCTCAACGGTGGGAGTTCCTACCTTGATGGAGAATACTTCCCATGCGGAAGAACCTTCACACTGAATGGTTGCGCCCCATGTGCTCTTGTCCTCACCGCAGATGGCTACAATCTGATCGTAATCGATCTGAGCCACGCCGTTTGAGTTGTTACGATATACTTCATCGTGCTGGTTTCCTGCCCAGTCACTGTCGCCCACACGGCTCCAACCTGCTGCGGCACCGGGGAATACGAACCAGATCTTGCCGTCTTCACTTGTGTAAGAGATCTCGATCACGGATCCGGGAACAAGTGCATCGATGAATTCCTGAGTCATATCGGCACCGGCCTGTGACCATGCTCCTGCGCTGGGATTGAATCCGTCAAGCGCTACAGTACCGCCGAGAGTAAGAAGATTCGATCTGTCGGGCTTCTCATCCTTGAAGCCTGCAGGTGCATTGAATGCAACAGCTGTAGCTGCGGGCTTGATGGTCTTTCCGTTCTTGTCAAGGAATGCGAGATCGTCAACATAAAGTGTTGCCGCACCATGCTCAGTGCCTGCGCCGAGGTCTTCCTTGAAATAGATGAGGAGAAGCGGAACATCCGCACTGAAAGTCACGCCATCGGGCATTCCTATCGTTGTCGTATAAGGGTTCTTTTTCTGCATATATACCGACCAACTGTCATTAGCCATCTTTGACAGATTTGTATCTGTCCAGAAAAGCAACTGGCCGGATGTAGCATTGAAGGAACCGTCTGCATATGTTGTGCCGAGCGTTGCGGAAACGCTTGCAACATCTGCTGCCTTATCACCGAGAAGGCTGTATACGTCTATAGCGATAACGGGAGTCTTCTTTTCGTCAGCCTTTGTGACCTTAAGAGCCTTGCTTCCGTTAAACTCGGCTATCTCAAGCTGACTTGCATCCGCTGTGGCAAAATTGTTGAAAACCGCCACAAAATCCATGTTTCCGTCTTCAAAATCCACGCTGGGATCCACTTTGACAACCGGAACGGGTGTCGATGTGGGCGGCACCGGTGTAGATGTCGCTGTAGGCGTGGGTGTTGCTGTGATTACCGCCGGTGAGCCGGGTGTAGGTGTAGCCGTTACCGGTGCCGGTGCCTCTCCCCCTTCGCCGCAGGCAGTAAGAGCGAGTACCATTACTGCTGCCATCAAAAGAGCAAATAACCTTTTTTTCACTTTTTCATCCTCCTTAAAAAATGGTTGTTGTGAGCGTCCTATCCGACAATTCCGGATCTTTCAACGCCCTCTATAAAGTATTTCTGAAGACTCAGATAAATGATCACCACGGGGACAATGACAAGGATTGCTCCGGCATCACGGTAGAGTTCCTGAAGAGTCAGTGACAGTATCTGATCTTCATTTGCTATGATACCCTGCAAGCTTGCTATTCTCTTACTGATGACCACATTATCCGGTATCAGAAATAACTTCGCGTAAAATACGTCATTAAACTGCCATACGATGGAGAATACAGTGACAGTAATGACAGCCGGCATCGCATTTACGAGCATTATGCGAAAATATGTGTAAAACATGCCGGCACCGTCCACAAACGCAGCCTCTTCGATCTCCTTCGGGAGACCCCTGAAGAACTGGATGAAGATGTAAATGAACAGACCTGATCTTAATCCCGCGCCCAAAAACGTCATAACGTACATCGGTATAACGGTGCCCATAAGACCGGGCGTACCGGTGAGCATTTTTCCTATGCCGAACGGGTCAAAGCTTTTGAATGTCATGTACAGCGGAAGCATGATCGTGTGAGAAGGTATAACGATCGTAAGGATCACACATCCGAACAGAAGCTTTTTAAGCGGGAATTCAAATCTTGCAAAGCCGTAGCCAACCATTGAGCAGATAAAAAGCTGCACAAGTGTGATGGTCACCGTGTAGACCAGTGTCCTCACCGCGGTAGTCCAATAATCCAGCCTCTTTATCGCAAGAGCGTATTTCTCCAGCGTGGGATGGGCCGGAAGAATGAACACCATCGGGTTAAACGCGTCCGCATCGGATTTTATCGAGTTTACGAACATTCCTATGACCGGAGCCAGGATGACATAGCTTACGCCGATAAGTATCACATACTTAAAGATCGTAAGAAGTATGTTCTTAAAGTCATTGCCCACGATCCTCATCTGAAGAGGATCATTCACTGTCTTTTTTATCCTGTCAGACACTTTTTGTATTCTGTCTTTCATTGAATGTCCTCCTTTCTCAGTTGTAATAGAATGTGCGTCTCTGTATCAGCACAACGATGATCGCAAGTATCGAACACGTGACAACCGAGCTCACTATCGAAAATACCGAACTGAGTCCGTAGTTAAACTCCGAAAGAGCCGTCGTGTAAGCAAGATCGACCACTTCACTGTTTGTAAAGCTGTCTACGATGGTATAAACAACGTTTGTTATGATGTGCGGCATCACCATCGGGAATGTTACTTTCCAAAAGGTCTCGTATGCCGTTGCACCCTCTATCTTTGCAACCTCGTACATTGACGAAGGTATCGACTGCAGAGCCGCGATGAAAATGATTATCTGTATGCCGGAGGCCTTGATGATGTCATTTATCCGCCCGACCGCCGATGACAGGTACTCAAGCACCGAGGACGGTATGCCGAGATTTATGAACATGTCTACGAGATACTCGATGTCAAAAGCAAGTTCACTGGTTCCGCCGGACACCTCCGCAGTTGTCGCCGAGATACCGCCGTTCATCATCGTTTCGGCAAGATCCATCATAGCGGCAATGGCACCGGAATTAAGGATGACAGGCAGGAAGAATATCGCCCTGAACACCGCTCTTCCCGGGAACTTCTTGTTCAGAAGCATCGCCATGAAAAGACTAAAGAAAGTGATAAGCGGAACATCTATCAGCATGTTCCCGATGGATGTCGTGAGAATCTGCTTGAACGATCCGTGTTCACGGAACGCATACACAAAGTTTTTAAGTCCCACATACTCCAGCGAATAGCCGCCGACATTTGCATCGACCGTAAGCTTTGAAAGGCTGAACTGTCCGGTAAGGATTATGGATCTTACGTAAAATATCGCAAATCCTACAAACCACGGCATGATAAAGATGTAACCCATTATCATCCTTTTAGTTGAAAGGGAAAGTTTACGTTTTTTCTTCTTCATTTATTTCCCCTCCAGTCTGTAAGACTCGGCTTCTATCGTGATACCGTCCATGACCGCGGGCTCATCTCCGTAGTTTACGTAAATAGTCACGCCGTTGTCATAGGTGACGGCCCTTGCTTCGCCCTCAATCCTGTGGTCCACGATCAGAGCACCTTCGACGTTCCTTAAGACCTCATTCACATATCTGTAAGCCTCGACCGCCTCATCCGCATACACATCAAAGGTCGTAGCGTAAAACCTGCTTAAGCCCGTGTTTTTCATAAGGCTCGACTCTTTTTCCGTGAACTGGTAGTGCGGAGCCGTGCCTGTCTCTATGAGTTCAAGAAGGTCATGACGCGAACTGTAGCTGTCGCGGTAGTTGAGCAGCTTTGAGGAATAGTCGATGCAGCCGTGGATCACCATCTGGTAGAGCGGGATGGATCCATCACAGATAAAGAACTCGTTGTCGCCTGTGGGAACGTTGATCATATCCTGTGTATACGGGAATGCGTATGCATTTGCGGAATCAATCAGGATCGGCTTCCCGATGTCCTTTATGATATCAAGCTGTCCCAGCACCACATTCAGCGCCTGTTCCCTGTCGATGAGGTTTGTCCTCTTTTTGTCCGACTGAAGCGTGTTACCAAGGTCTCTTAAGGAAATGCCGTAAAGGTCGTATTTTCCGATCTTTTTCGCAAATTTCTCAATATATCTCGGAAGGAATCTCGGGGAAAGAAGATCATATCTGGTCTCCATATATCCGAGCGATGCCGTGTTTCTGAGCGTTGTGGGATCGTTCTGTCCGAATGCCGCAACGTAGCCCGCTCCATAATAACGTGAAGATTCCGCGTTGTAGTTGAAATGATTGTCCGCAAAGGTCACCTTCTGGAACGCGACGTCACCGTAAAGCCTGCCGCCCAGTTCGTTCAGGGTACTGTTGAGATCTGCGAGTCCCGACTTTCCGCCGAGTTTTCCGACCACGCGGATCTTGTCGGCGGTATCGTGATAGTATCCTTCGTTGAACCACCCCTGGAGGTTCATGACCTGATTGGAGATCCCCTTGTCCTTAAGCGTCTTTGCTATGCCCGCTGCTCCCTTGAAATCGGTCATCGTGAACACATGCAGATATCCAACGCCGAGGAAGTGTCCTGTTTCTTTTACGCCTGCGATGATGTCGTAGTAAAAGGGGATATCCCCGCTCCTGCCGTTAGGCTTCAGCGCGCCCTTTGCCATCAGCTTTTCCCTGTAGTAATTTGCGATACCGGGATAGCCTTTGTATTCATCGGTGAGGAACGAATACCTTACCTGAAGGTTCAGGTCGTAGAGATTGTCCTCCATGATGGGTGTGTCACCCTTGGAATTTCCGAACATGGAGAGGTTGTCGGTATTCCTTACGACAAAGGTTGTATATGCGTAGTTGTAGTCGTTGTATACGCCGGAAATGTTTGCCGTGATCGTTGCTGTCGTCGCGCCGCCTTCAACGGTTGCAAGCACGCTCCTGTCCTTGTAGCAGAGCCCGTAGATCGGAAGCTTTGCATCGTCGGTCTCTTCGATCGTGGTGTAGTTGGCGACCAAAGGATCGATGCCGTAGATATACTGCGAATACTGCTGGGCGCTCGTCTTTCCGTTGTTGAAGTTGATGATCGCGCCGGAACCGTTTGGAACGACCATGTAGCCCTCATCATCATAACTTGATGCCGCCATATAGCGGAGAAGCTGTATCCTGTAGATAAATCCGGGTCCGTGCTCCTCTATCCCTTTTACCGGGATGCTCACTACGACCGAATCACCGTCAAGCCTGTATTCAAGCGGGATAACGAACCATGTCAGATCTTCTTTTCCGATGTTCTGAGGTTCACCCACGGAATAAACATAGCGGATGCCGTTGTTTATCCCTTCCCACTTGTACTGCTTTGTCTGAACGCTCTTGCTGAACGAATCGATGTTTGCGGATGCGACTGTGGTATTGTAATACTGCAGGATGAACTGCGACTTCAGGTAGTTTTTGTTTGCCGCCTTTGCCGTCTTGTCCTGGTCCGCGTTCAAGGGATTTGTGTAGCTTATCGAGCCGTTCCTCTTGTCATATACGGCCACATTGCAGGTCGCGGTATCGGTGTAGAGTTTCAGGTATTCGTTTTCCGTGACCAGTTTAAATCCCGGAACATCGGGGTTTGCTTCGCTCTTGAATGTGAGCTCCGTGCCCTGTTCATACTCATAGTCGGTCACATATTTCTTGTGGCCGTCATAAAACTTAAATCTGACAAGGTAGTAAACAATATAGATCACACCCACTGCAGCCGCGACGATCAGCGCCGCGAGCAGTATCCTGTGAGCCAGACTCATAGGGAGTCTGACACTTTTTTCTTTCTTGCCTTTCATGTCGTCTCCTTATGTTCTGAATATCACTTCGGTATAAACACTGTGGATGAAATTGTAGACCTTACCGATAAGGTTGCTGAGCAAAAGTATGATGAACACTATGATCAGCATTGCAAGGAAGGTGAGTATCAATGTTCCCAGAGTCTTTCCGACCGAGAAATTGTGCACCTGCATGATGCCTATGATGATCATGATCACGCCCCATGCTATGCACACGCCCAGTATGATCGAATAGAACGCCTGTTCCTTGTCGGCAACAAAGCGACTTACGATGGTCGAAACGATAAAGCCTATGGTTATGGGCATCGTGCCGTAGCCTACCGCAGTGAGGATGTCCTTCATTCGGCCCTCACCGCCCATGAGGCAGGTGACAGACCAGTTGCTCACGCACAGCAAAATGTAAAACGCGATGACGCCCAAAAGCTCGTAAAGCGAATCTACGGCTCTCGGATCGATATCATTTACCACAAAGCCCGCAAGCAGACGGTTTGCCGAAAAGCTCGCGCTGAAAAGTATCACAAGGATGAACGCGATCGGAAGACTTCCTCGGTCCCCATGTCTTATCCAGTAAAATCCGTCAACGGGATGAGTCAGTGTGTAAAGGAGGTAGCTCCACTTGTCTTTTGAAAAAGCTTTAGTCATTGTCAAGCGCCCCCTTTCTCTTTTTCCGTATCCTGCCAAATACCACCGCTGCCGCTATGAGTACCGCAACGCCCGAAAGGAACCAGCTGGCGTTGTTTTTCAGTATCTCGTTTCTGTAACGCTTGAATGCGATGGAATAATATTCACGGTTCATACCGAGCTTCAGGTATTTCATGGCGTTTTCGTAATCGCCTCCGGAAAGATAAGCCTTTCCGATACCTGTATTTGCAAGCTCGTTGTTTTCATCAAGCTCAAGCACTCTCTGCCAGATGTCCACAGCTTCCGTCTCATCTCCGTCAAACCGGAGCGCTACGGCTTTGTTGATGCAGTCGCCGTATTCGGTGACCTTAAAGGAAATGATGGTACCGGCCGTTGCATCAAGCACACAGATGCGGTCGCCCAGTTCCTCGATGGCAACAGGCATTTGGAAGGTTCCTGCCTGCGTGCCGAGTCCTCCGAAGATGTAGAGCAGGTTTCCTTCGTGATCGTAAGTGAATATCCTTCCGCGCTTGCGGTCAAGGCAGGAATAGATACCGTTTTTCCTGTAGACCACATCCGTAAACTGCGAAGGTCCGTAATATGCTCCGAGTCCGCTTATCTGCAGGTCACCGCCGAGGTTTTTGTTCTGTCCCTTTTTGATGACGTCCTGTCCGCTGGGATTTAAGCGTCTCACGCCCTGTATGCCGTCACTCGTGATGTTTGTCGCATAGATGAAGCCCTCGGGATCGACATCGATGCCCGTGAACTCCGTGGGGATAAAGAGCTTCTGGTTTGCTCTCTCTTCCTTTGTCGCGATCCTTCTCCAGAACTTTTCCCAGACTGAGATGTCTACGGAAATGGTCCCGAAGAAGCCTGTGAACTGTCCGTCGGTCTCAAATACCATGATGCCTTCAAACATGTTCTGCGCGATGACATAGACACGATCGGCGTAGTCAACGGCCACTTTGTAAGGAGTGAAGACAAAGCCCGCGTCGAGAGATCTGGACTTCGGATCCGACACGATCTGGATCAGGTTGTATTCCGGATCGAGCACCACCACTCTCTTGTTCTTTGAGTCGGCGATGTAGATGTTTCCTTTTTCCGAAACGCACACACCGTAAGGCTGGTTCAGTTTGTCCTCTTTTCCGTTGTTGTCAAAGGAAGTGATGATGTTCACCACATTCTTGAGCTTTGAGTCGAGGATCACCACTCTGTTGTTTCCGGTGTCTGCTATGAGTACTTCACCCGAAGGCGATTTGCACATGTCCTGCGGAGTCTTGAAGTTCCCTATGGACTCTCCGTTGTAGACAAACTCTTTTCCGTAACGAAGTCCGTCGGGAATGTACGCCGCTGGAGTGAAATGAATGTATTCTCTGTAGTCGTAATTGTATGTGTCGTAAGGAACGTCGTCAGCCTTTGCGACTGTCGCGGCCTGCCCGCTCACCAGCAGAAGGATCGCAGACAGGAGGGCTGTTACGCGTATCAATTTATTCATTTTTCTCATAAATAAATCTCCTAAGTTCTGCGATTCATCAATCCTTCATACCAGATGTGGTCATGGTCTCCAGTACGTTCTTCTGACAGATCAGGAAGAATGTGATGGGAACCGCGGCGACGATGAAGGTTACCGCCGCACCCGCGCCCGCTCTTGCCGCGCCGCCCGCTGCGATCTGGTTTAAGGAATACTGCAGGGGCTTCAACTGCTCGTCACGAAGGAAGGTGCTTCCGGTGTTGCCCCACATCTGCTGGAACTGGAAGATCGCCAGAGTCAGCCATGCGGGTTTTACGTTGGGCATCACTATCGACCAGAAAATCCTGTATTCACTGGCGCCGTCGAGCCTTGCGGATTCCATGAGGGAATCGGGGATCTGCTCCATGAACTGCTTCATGAGGTAGAGCCCCATACCGAAGGAACATGCGGGAAGTATGAGTGCCCAGTATGAGTTGTTTATGTGCAGCCATGAGATGATCATGTACTGCGGCGTCTGGGTTACCTGCCATGAGAACATCATGGACATTACAACAAACGCAAAGAGGATCTTTTTCCCGGGGAAATCATGCTTTGCAAGCGGATAAGCAGCCATGGAAGCTATGATAACGTGCCCTATCATACCGCCGCCCGTGATGATCACGGTGTTCAGCATGTATCTTGAAAAAGGCACCCAGGAATCATTTACCAGTACAAAGAGGTCCGAGAAATTCTCCAGGGTTGGGTTTCTCACAAAGATCTTGGGCGGGAACTGGAAAAGTTCGTCAAGGGGCTTCAGGCAGTTGTTGATGATCATTACCAGAGGCATTACCATCGCAACTCCGCAGAGAGCCATGATGAAGAAAAGTATCGCGTTTCCGGCCGCAGAACGGTTGAGTTTTTTCTCGCGCCGTTTAAAGATACCGAGTATCTTTCCGGTCTTTTTCTTTTTAATCTTTTTGCTCATCATGCACCAACCCTTCCCAGAAGCTTCTGAACAAGTTTATTGGTGCCTACCATGAGCAGGAACAGCACTGTTGCTATCGCTGAAGCGTAGCCCATCTCAAAACGCACGGTACCGTAGTCGAGAAGGTGTGTGACAACGGTCGCGCCGGCGTAGTTTACCGAAGGGTTTCCGGCGAGAGCTATCGAAACGTCGCAGATCGCGAAGGACGATGTTATCTGCATTACCGCGCCGAAAAGGAGCTGGGGCTTCATGGAAGGAAGTGTGACATACCACAGTTCCTGCCAGCGGTTCTTGATGCCGTCGAGCGCCGCCGCCTCGTACAAGGTCTTGTCTACCGTCTGGAGACCTGCGATGAATGAAAGGAAACCGGTTCCAAGTGACAGCCAGAGCTGAACGATCACAAGTATCGGAAGCACGTATTTCTCCGTTTTCATCCACTGCACTGCTTCATCGAGGATGCCGAGTTTCAAAAGGATACCGTTTAAATAGCCGTATCTGTCGCCCGAAAGGATGAGGTTCCATACAACGTACGCGTTACCGCATATCGAGGGCGCGTAGAATATCAAAGTGAGGAAGGCTCTGAGCCATCCGGTGAACTCGTTGATGATCCATGCGAAAAGGAGGCACAGGATATAGGATACGGGGCCTGTGATGACCGCGAGGATCAGCGTGTTCTTTAAGGAGATCAGGAAAATGTCGTCCTCAAGGAAAAGCTTGATGTAGTTTCTCCAGCCTATGAACTGCGGAAGTTCCAGCATGTTGTAATAGGTGAAGCTTAAGCCCATCGACATGGCGACGGGAATGATGGTAAAAAACGTAAACAGGATGAAGTAAGGAGCGAGCATCACGTAGCTTGCCCTGTTCTTCTTTAAGCGGTAGGAAAGCTTGTTCTGCTGCGACGCTATGATGTATGCACTGTTTTCGTTTTGTGCGGTGTTCTTCTTGTCCGACAAGGCTTTTCCTCCTTTCTATTCCTGTACTGTGATGCCGAGCTCGTCCATCTTGTAGCGTATCTCGGCATTTATGTAGATAACTTTGTCCATCAGTTCCTCACGCGGTGAGGAAGTGTCGATGTTCGTAACAACCGAGTAAAATGCGTTGTTCACGTTTCTCCAGGTGTAATATCCGCCGGGCACCTGAGGAATGCCGTGCACGCACTGCATCGAATCTTTAAGTGCGTTGAAGTCGGATACAGGCCAGGACATATTTGTGAAGGCCTCGTAATTTGCGGTGGGAACACGCGCCGAAGAACCCATGAGCGATTCCATCTCGCGCCCGTAGAGTGTCTGGATTTCTGCGCTGGTCCACCATTTGATGAATTCCCATGAAGCGTTGGCATATTTAGTCGAAGCCATGATCATCGAGGCAAGTCCCGTGCAGGCCACAGTGTGGTCCACATCACCGTTGCTCTTTACTGTCCCTGGTATCTGTGTGAAGGTCCAGAGACCTGCGATATCCGGCGCGGAAACAGCGAGATTGTTGTAGGTGGTGTAGTCATCGATGATGATCGGGCACTCACCGGTACGGAAACGCTCCTGTACGGAGGTCTCACGGTCAAGCTTGTAATCCGTGTAATAGTTACAGAAAAGCTTAAATACTTCGACTGCGGTGTCAGAATCAAGATCCGATGCCGTGCCGCTTGCGTTGTAATACTGTCCGCCGTTCTGGAAAAGGAGGGATGCGAAAAGCTGTTCGTTCGGCATCATTCCAAATTCCATCTGGTTCTTTGCGAGCACCGTCATCGCGACCTTTACATCATCCCAGGTCTTGGGAACGTCGAGCCCTATCTCCGCAAGGATGTCCTTACGATAAAACATAACGGGGAAGGTGATGGTCTCGGGCAGCGCATATGCGGCGTTTCCGTATGTGAACTGTGTGGTGACTGCTTCGGGGAAGCTCTTTATCACCTCGTTGTAATCGGGGAACTGTGTAAGGTCGAGCACCGCATTTCTCACACCGTAGTTTACGGGAGTGTCGTTTCCTGTATAAAGGACGGAACCCGCAGGAGTGTTTGTGCTTGCGACCTGTATCGCCACATCGGGGCCTTCGCCAACAAGCGAAGCCTTGAGGAGTGTGTTCATATCGACGAGCTGCACGTTTACCGATACTCCGGTGTCGGGAGTGAAGCTTTCATCGATCAGCTGCTTTATTACGTTTGCCTGGTCACGGCCGGAACCGATCCAGAGCGTTATCGTCGTTGTGTTTTTGTCGGTCGATACGTTTCCGATCTGGTTGTAATCGATGACGAAGGAATAGAACAGTCTTTTTACTTCATGTCCGAGCTTTGTGAAAAATCCGGTCTTCTTCAGTCCCGAAGCCGTTCCCGCGGAATGCACGACTATCGCATCGATCGCGAGAGGCTGTGCGATAACGTTGGTAATCCATGTTCCGAGGGCTCTGATGTTTGACTTGAAGGACCCGAGCACTCTTACGACGTAGTCGTTGTCGCGGATGAGCTTTTCAAGCTGGTCGCTCATCGTGATGAGAACCGTCTTTTTGTCTGAGTTTTTGCCGGCTACGATCTCAAGCTTTGCAAGAGCTTCATCAAGGAGCGCCTTGGCGTCTGTAAGTTCCTGTGTGAGATCTGTAAGCGAAGCCTCTATCTCGTAGTCTCTGTATGTATCAGGCGAAACGCCCGTGATCTTTATTATCTCTCTGTAGATGGAGTTCAGCTGCTGGAGGGCTTCCTGAACAAGTCCCACGATCTCGGCAAAATCACCGAGGACCACTTCCATGCGGATCGTGTGTGTGCCTTTTTCAAGGTAGAACTTGTAAGGAACACCGTTGTCATCGGAGATGGTGTCGATGCGCCAGTCCTGTGAATAACCAAAGCCATAAGCGTTGAGCTCCGCAAAAGGAACCGCGCCGTCTATGGTGATACGCCTTGAAACTTCAAGACCTCTGGAGAAATTCTGCTTATCGCGAAGGGATATCTCGTAATATCCGCTCTCGGGCGCCGCAAACTCCCATTCGATCCACTGTCCCACAAGTCTCCAGGAATTTCCGCCGATCATGTTGTTCAGGAGTTCCTTGGGGCTTGCCGGGGAAACTTCTGACGATGCCTGATCCTGCTGGGGATAGAGCATCTGGGAAGATGTCTTGCTTGCATACTCTGCTTCAATGGTGATGACCTGTCCCGCGGTATCCTTTGCGCCGTTTGCGTCCCATGCGGCCTTTACTTCAGCATAAGTCTTTGCCTCGTCCCTGTTGTCAAAGATGAGTCCGCCGATCAGCATGGGTTCTCTTACGGAAACAAAGGTGACCGTGTGCTTTCCTGCGGTAAGGTAGACGCTTAAAGGCTCTGCGATATATCCGTCGGAATCGTAAGTGTATCTTGTCTGCCACTCAGGTATCTCAACGCTTTCGGGTTTTTCCTGGTTTCCCTGATTGTCGCTGGTCCAGTTTTTGACCTTTACACCGTTTTCGTTGACATAAGTGTCATCCACTCTGCTTTCCCATATCCTGGGGAAGGTAACGATGGAAAACTCCTTGAAGGGGAGCTCTCCGTCTATGAAAATGCTGCGCTGTATATCGGAGCTCTTGCCCTTTATGGGGTAATAAGCCACCGACATGTTGTACATACCGGTCACAGGAACATCGATCTCAAACTCGGCAAGAGAATCTTCACCGATGAGCACCGATTTTCCGGCTCTGCCGTCAAAGTTTTCGTAAAACTCAGGAGCAGTCTCACCGTCATCCTCTTCATATCTCACCAGGTTGTCCGCGGTGACCAGTATCGTTCCCGAAGGTCTTGCGGCAGAGGAATGCTCCTCTGTATACTGATTGTAGCTCTTTACCGCATCGCCGATATTGTAGGTTTCGACAAGTCTGTCATACTCGTCCCGAGTGATGTCGGTCTTTGCGGTTACTCTTGACGAAGCCGGGAAAAGTGTCGCAGCAAGCGCGAACACAAGCCCGAATGATATGATTTTCTTCGTAGTCAGTTTTTTCATGTCCTACTCCATGGGATATTTCTTCAGATCAGGTATTTCATCAAGTGTTATCACCGTATCGCTGTCATAGGCTTTTTTCATCATATAGCCTTCCGTATACTGCTCTGAGAGTTTGATGAAGGAAGCACGCTTTACAAATTCACCCTGCCAAACGCAAAACTCGCCCCACATTGCGCCGTCTCTCACGGCAAGCTCGGGATCGAAGATGCATCCGCATTCCGAAAGGTAAACGGGCTTTTGCTTTTCCGACCATCCCGCGACTTCAAAATATTTGGAAGCCTGCGAGGTGTAAACACGTTCGCCGGGATATATGTCGATGCCGAGGATGTCACAGTATTCGTCTCCGGGGTACCAGTCCTTATCCTGACCGTTCCACAGCCAGATGAGATTGTTGAGCTTGTACTCATCCGTGAACATCTCGTACATCATGATGTACAGCTTTTTGTATGCTTCGGCTCCCGATGCGCCCCACCAGAACCATCCACCGCTCGCTTCGTGGAGCGGTCTGAAAAGGATCGGTATGTCGGCTTCCGCAAGTGGTTTCAAGGTTTCCGCCATGTTGCGCATGTCGGTGACCAGCATCTCATAGCCTGCGGGATCACTGCCGTTCAACGCTTTTTCAAGGTTAAAATTTGTGGATTCGGTATAAAATGTCGAATACCAAGCCTTCGTCGTATACTTTTCCGCCGTCGTCCAGTGCCAGTGGAATTCGAGTATGCCGCCTCTTTCGTCCCAGGCTTTCGCATATTCTATGGTCTTTCCGTCTTTTCCGCCGTCCGGGCGGGAAGATGTATAATTCATGAGGTCCATGGAAAGCACTGCGGGATATTTTCCGGTGGTGTCATGTACGACACGGATCTCCGCTCCGAGTCCGCCGTCATCGCAGACCTGTCCGGAAAGTATGTTCTTGCCGTAAATATCAACAAGATAGCTGAAAAGCCTCTTTGTGTTCTCGCTTGCGTTTTTGTTGCAAAGGACTTTGTCGATCATGTAGATCTCCTGATCTATTGGCTTTGATGTGACAAGTTCAAGATAGTCAAGGCGTATCCAGCCCCAGGATTTAGTGACCATTATCTCATGCTGCCCTTCGGAAAGGTATGCTCTCTTTACCACAGCATCCGCGGGGGTGGTGTCACTGATGTATATCTCTCCGATACGCTCGCCGTCAAGGCTCACGAAATTGGTCTTTTCTCCGCCCATGCTGCTGAGCCTGAAAACGAGATCGTAGAACCCGTCTTTTTCGATGTCAACCTTAAAGGTGCAGGTGTCTTCGTCACCTTCAAAGCCTTCGGCGTATCCCGAGTTTGAAAAATCCTGTTTTCCTGTTGATGCATGGACCTTTCCGGTAAATGCCGCATCCTCCGCTTCGTAATGCCCTACCGTTTCAGGAACAAAGGGCGTAGGCGTGGGTGTCGGCGTTGATGTCTGTTTCGGTGTCTCCTGTGCGGGAGATGCGGCAGGCGTCGGTGTCGGCCCGATTTTATTTTCTGCGCATCCTGCAAGAGATGCCGCAATAAGTGTCGTCATTGTGAGCATTGCAAGAGTCTTTCGATATTTCCGCATGAACTCTCCTTTTATTTCTCTGTCATCAGCGCCTTGAGGTTCTTTTCGATAAGGCTTACGCGCTGTTTTACGCAGTCCGGCGAACGGAGCGCGTCGGACGGAGTGTTGAATACATAATCCTTAAGTCTCTCTATGTCGGTCGAGGCCACATGGAGCCTGGTATCGCTTGATGCATAGTATATATAGATTTTTCCGTCATCATCCGCGATCGCTCCGTTTGTGAAGGTCACGTTTGAAACGTCTCCCACACGTTCCGCCCCTCTCGGCCCTATCAGGAGTCCGCCGGGTTCCGCGATCACTTTCGAAGGATCGTCAAGCGCTGTCGCAAAAGCGTAGATAACGTATCTCAGTCCGGCAGCGGTATTTCTCACACCGTGCGCGATGTGTATCCAGCCGCGGTCTGTCTTTATCGGAACCGCGCCTGCACCGTTCTTGACCTCGGTAATGGTGTGGTATTTTCTCAACGATGTCATCTTTTCTTCATCGATGACGGCATGTGTGATATCGTCGCAAAGCCCGAAGCCTATGCCGCCGCCCGAGCCGGTTTCGATGAAATCGTCCATGGGTCTTGTGTAAAAAGCGTATTTTCCGTTCACAAACTCGGGATGGAGCACCACATTTCTCTGCTGAGGGGAATGAAGTGTCACAAGGTTCGGAAGCCTCTCCCATGTCATAAGATCTTTGGTCCTTACGATCCCCGCGGCAGCGACCGCAGCGGAAAGGTCGGGATTTGTCCTGTCCTTGCTCTCGGAGCAGAACACACCGTATATCCAGCCGTCCTCGTGCTGAGTGACCCTCATGTCATAAACATTTGTCTCTTCCGGGCAGGTATCCGGAAGGAGCACCGGGCAGTCGCGGAATCTGAAGCCCTCCGTGGGGCTTTCGCTCTCGGCCACCGCAAAAAAGGATTTTCTGTCGGCGCCCTCCACGCGTGCGATCAGCATGTACTTTCCGTCAAGTTTTATGGCTCCGGAGTTCATCACGGCGTTTATGCCGAGGCGCTCCATAAAATACGGATTTGTCTCTTTTTCAATGTCATAACGCCATATGACCGGCGCATGCTCTCTTGTGAGAACGGGATAAGTCCAGCGCTCGTAGATGCCGTTGTAAAAATTCTCATCCACCTGATTTTTGCGGTTTATGAGCTTTTCCTGTTTTTCCTGTTCCACATAGTATCTTTCATGGATCATGAGTTTGTCCTCTTCATCATCTCAATGCAGAGCCTTCCGTTGTGATACGGGCATTTCCACTGCTCCACTTCAGGTTTTTCCCTGTCAGGCTCTCCGTCCTTGTTGAGTCTCCAGAACCATTCTCCGCCGGGTCTGTGATCGGTGAGTTTTGTCTTTATGAAATCCCAGATATCAAGAGCGGCGTCTTTAAACTTTTCGTCGCCCCGCTTCTGATAGGCATTGTAAAAGCCAAGCACTGCTTCAGCCTGCACCCACCATATCCTCCACTCATTCACGACACCGTTTTCACACTCGTTTTTCAGCGAATGGCGATCGTAAGCCAAAGAAAGGATATTGTCCTCAAGTGCCGATACTATAGGCGCCATGAGCTTTTTGTAGCTCTCGTCTCCGAGAACGCAAGTCCCGCGGTCTATGAGCCATGCTGTCTCAATGTCGTGTCCGTAGGAATGGAGGTCGATCAGCGAGTTCATATCGTTGTCAAAGAACACCTCCTGGCGGCGCTTTTCGGGATTGTAGACCCTGGTGCCGATCGTGTCGAGGATGGACCTCAGACGTTCGGCGACTTCCGCTCTGCGGCTCACTCTGTAAAACTCCGTGTAGGCCTCAAAAACATGGAGAAGCGTGTTCATCGTCCTGTCTGCAAGAACACCGTTTTCGGAAAGCTTGTCATTTGCTATGGCGTAAAACTCCATGCTCTGAGCTTCCTTGTACCCGTATTCGTCCTTGCACTTGATCTCTATCAGCCTGAAAAGGTCACAAGCCAGTTTCAGCGCTTCGGGATCTTTAAACGCGTCATAATAGGACGAAAGGGCATATATGGCAAATGCCTGATTATATGTATGTTTCGTGGTATCAAAGGGATCTCCCTTGTAGTCGAGTGACCAGAACACGCCGCCGTTCTTTTTATCCAGGCACTTATCTTTAAGGAACCTGTAGGCATGCTCCGCGTAAGGTCTTAAGGATTCGTCTTTGAGCGTCATGTAGGAATTGGAAAAGAACCACAAAATGCGGCTGTTGAGAATGCAGCCTTTTTCGGCATCGCGGCGGACATTAAGATCAAAGTCCATATAGCCGTAAAAGCCGCCGAACTCATCGTCTTTCAATGCTTTCCAGAAAGGGATGAGCTTATCTGTAAGATGTGTTTTGAATTCGTCATAAAGAGCCATGTTTTCGTTCCTCCTCCGAAAACGATTAAGTAACGTCGTGTGAGGACCCCTCTTTTCGACTTTCGTCATACCACGATTATACCCGCTTTAAAAAATTAATCATCACCATTTATTGCAAAGCATATCCTTTTCTTGATTTTTTAAGGTCATTTGTTAACATAGTCCAATGAAACCGCCTTCCATTTGTGCATTAATGACAAAAAAGCTCCCCCTCCCTAATCGTTTAATGCATGTTTTTAGCCTTTTAGTTACTTTTTTACTTAATTTTTCTTGCTAACTTTTAATCTTTATGTTATTATATATAGGATTTTTGACACTCATATCCGTTTCTTGACAATGCACTTTGCACAAAAAGCGTGATATGCAACAATGGTTTCTTATCAAACAATCAACCGAAAGGAGGAGGCATGTTCACTCATACGCTTATCCATTCGCTGAGCGAGATCCCCGCTGCGCAGGGTGCAAGGCCCATTACTTACTTTTTACCTAAAAGCATAGAGACCGATCCTGCGGCGCAGTCCGTGCTTTTGTATCCTCTGGCATCGGGGCATGTGTCGCAGCCGTCAAAAATGAAGCTTGCCTTCAATCCCGTTCCCGCGTGGTGCATATTCTATTCCACAAAGGGACAGGGCACGGTCACCGCAAACGAAACGCAGTATGCCATGTCCTCAAGTTCCCTTCTGGTATTTGACTGCAGTTTTCCGTTCACCATTTCGGCGACAAGTGCAAGTTTTGAATATGACATAGTGTATTTTAAAGGAGCGCCCGCGCCTTATATGTGTTCACTCCTTTCGGATACCGGAGTTTTTTACCTTCCTTCAGTATCCGCGACCGGCCTCAACACTGCGCTCCGTCCGCTCCTGCACATCGCAGATCACACAAAGCTCACGGCGCTCGCTTTTCACCGCTATCTCACCGATTTTTTCAGTGAAGCCGCGGAATTTGCTTCTGTCCCGGAGACATCCTCCTCGGATTCGGTGCCGGCTTATCTAAGGGAAGTAAAGGAATACATCGATGATAATTTCTATAAAGACATTTCTCTGGAAGAACTGGAATCGCTGTTTTTTGTCAACCGCTACAGGATCTGCAGAGAATTTTCAAAGTATTACCATTCCTCTCCGATAAAATACCTTCACAACGTAAGGATCAATCACGCAAGGCAGCTCCTTTCCGACCCCGCGTTAAAAGTCCACGAGGTCGGCTACCAGGTCGGTTATGACACAACAACGAGATTTATAGAACAGTTCAAGAAACTGACGGGAAAAACTCCCGCGGTCTACAGGAACAGGTATTAAAAAAGACGGCTTCGATGCCAAAACATCGAGGCCGTCCTGTTTTTTACGTATCAGCGGTGTCCTCTGCCGCCCCAGCCGCCAAAGCTCGTGGCTCCCATGGTGCCGGACTCCTGGGTCCAGATGAGCACCGCGGTGCCGTCTTTGTATAGCGTGTAGTTCGTGCCTGTCTTAAGCGATTCGCTTGCAAACCATCCGCCCTGGTATCTGTCGGAAAGTACAAAGCTCATAACAAGGTTTCCTGCGTCATCCTTCAGTTCATATGAGCCCGCTTCAAAAGTGGTATTTCCGGAAACATAGGCGTTTACCGAATCGGTGGGAGTTTCACATACGCCTCCGAAGGCCGCGATGTTTCCGCCGGTGATGTTTATCTTTCCGTCAACATCTACCGAGCCCGCAACACCGCCGCTCGCGCTTCCTCCCTTGATCAGCACAAAGCCGCCTGTCTGGGTGAAGTTTCCGTTTGAGTCTACCGCGTCGGTATCTCCCGAAGGAGTAGTTACTTCAAGGTATCCTCCGGTGATCTTTATGAGCGCCGCAGAGTTTCCTTTGCTTGCGTTCATACCGTCATCATACGCGAAAACAAATGAACTGCCGCCGTTTATGGTGATAACGTTGCCTTCAAGCCCTTCGTAGCATTTTACGATGTTCACGGTGCCATCGTTTATGGTAAGTTCGCCGTCAGCATGCAGCGCATCGTCCGTACAGGTGACAGTGACGGTGCCGCCCGATATGGTCACGTTTCCCGTGCCCTTTTTACCGTTTTCAAGAGTAGTGTCGTTCTTTGCGTGTACCGCGTCGTCATTGCTCATGATCGTGACGTTTCCGTTGTTGACAGAGATCTCGTTTCCCGCTTTTATGCCCTTTGCGGAATATGCAGCTTTTCCCGAGCTTCCGCCGTCCACGGAAACTGTGGAATAGTCACCGTTTATCATGGCTCCGTCGATGCTGCTTATCACATAGGCGTTCATTGACGTGTTCACGGGGCCGCCTTCGCTGAGAGCAGAAGCGAGCGAGAGATCGGGATCCGTGTTCTTTTTCATCCTCACGAGTCTCATGTTTGCATAGCCTGCCGGCATCGAAACAAGAAGCCCGTAATACCTTGTCCTTCCGGACGAGATCATTGTGTCGTATTCGGCCTTTCTCCATATGCCCTGAGAGTCGTCGTTGTAAAAATATGCGTAGTATTCATAGGTCGCGGTGAAGTACGTTGAAGAAACGACAATGTAAAACTCGGTCCCTCCGTTGTTCAGCCTGCTCTCTGAATATTCCGAGTATGTATCTGTGTATATGTTCACATTTCCGTCAGTTTCGATGACAGCCGAATAAGCCGCATCGATGCCGTCCGTGCATGAGTAGACATCAACATTTCCGCCGAGGATGGAAACAGTGCCTCTCTGCTTTCCTTTGTTTGAAACATTGCTCTCTGTGGTCTTTATACCGTCTCCGCCTTTTGCGATGACGATGATGTTGCCCGATTCCACAGTCACGCTGTCGTCACCTTTAAGTCCGTTGTTTGCGGCGTTCACCTTGAGGTTTACGTTCTTTACGGAAAGATCGCCCTTAACACGCACACCATTGTTGTAATTTCCGGTGATCACAAGTGTTCCTTTGCCGGTGAACGAAAGATCGCTCTTTGAATAGACTGCCGCATTTCCGTCAGTCTCATTTTCGGTATCGCTTTCAGATCCAGCATCTGCCGATTTTACGCGATTGTCGGTGACCTCGTTGTAAGTGCCCTCATCCGACTTGATCTTTACTTCCGAAGCGCTTGTCACGCATATCGGGGCGGCAGTGGAGCATGTGATCGTGACATTGCTCAGCACAAGGCTCACCTCATCATTGTCCCCGACATTTACGACAACGCGTCCTTCTTCAAGAACTCCCGTGAGGATGTACTCTCCGGGCTTTGTTATCGTATAAATGCCGTTGTTTTCCGAAAAACCGTCGTTCACTGAGGCTTTTATGTTGAAATTTCCGGTCGCCTTTACGCCTGTCCCCTCGGGATCTTTTACATTGTTCTCTCCTGTTGGAGCTGCAGTGGGCGCGGCGGTCGGAGCCGCATTTGTCGCTTTCGGGGAATCTGTCGCTGCATTGGTCACAGAAGCCGCAGGGTCGGAAGAACTCTTGGGATCTGCCGAGCATGCCGTGCTTGAAAGTATCATCGCAATGCCTGCAAGGACAGATATTATCTTAATGGATGCTTTTCTCATGATTGTCTCCGTTCCGTTTATGTGATATAGTATTGCACGTTGATCACAAACATTTTACCTCATATGTGTTAGAGTTTAACACTAAAGATGAGGTTCAGCAAGGAATAACACAGAAAAATCACAGAAAGCAGGTAAGCAAAATGAGAGAGGAAATAGAAAACACTATTAAAACCTCGGTTTCCGCAAAAGAAGTCTCAGGTGCCAACGTCCTTGTGATAAAAGACGGTAAAGAGCTGTGCTACGCTGAAGGCGGCTTAAGGGACATCGAAGGCAATGTGCCTTTTTCAAGAGATACCATCATCAGGCTCTACTCCATGTCAAAACCCGTAACATCGGCCGCGGTGATGATGCTCGTGGACAGAGGTCAGATCGACCTTTGCGAGTCTGTGGGAAGATATATAGATACCTTTTCCGGTATGACGGTGTCAAAAAACGGTGTGAAAACAAAGGCTTCACGTGACATCACCTTCCACGATCTCATGAGCATGACCTCAGGCACAGTCTATCCCGGAATGGGGTCCGACGCGGAACGTGAAAGCGCAGCGCTCTTTTCGGAGGCAGAGCACAGACTCGGCACCGACAACGAGATGTCGACAATGGAATTTGCCGAAAGGACCGGCAAAAACACTCTGGCCTTTGATCCCGGGGAAACCTTCAGATACGGCACATCCGCAGATATCCTGGGCGCGCTCGTCGAAAAGATCAGCGGCATGTCCTTTGGAGCTTTTCTGCAGAAAGAATTTTTCGATCCGCTTGAGATGAGGGATACGGGCTTTTATGTAAAAGACGAAAACCGCTCAAGACTTGCAAAGATCTACAGGTCGGGAAATGATTCGATCCGCGAAGACAAGACCTGCCACCTTGCGATCTCTTACAACATGGATCATGCTCCCGCATTTGAATCCGGCGGTGCCGGCCTCTGCTCCACGCTCGATGACTATTCAAGATTTGCCGGAATGCTCATGCAGAACGGCTTTGCAAACGGCAGACGTTTTCTCTCGGAGGAAGCCGTGAAATATATGACAAACGGCGAACTCCAGCCCTGGCAGCAGCCCGGATTTGACAACTGGACGGGGCTGCAGGGCTTTTCCTACGGAAATCTCATGCGTGTCATGAAGGAGCCCGGACGCGCTCTGCTCTTCGGATCAAAAGGCGAATACGGCTGGGACGGCTGGCTCGGAGCCTATTTTTCAAACGATCCCGCAAATAAGCTCACCATTCTAATGGGTATGCAAAAGATCGACGCAGGTACCTGGCACCTCACAAGACGTATCAGAAACCTTGTTTATTCCCATTTGCACGATAATGAGTAAGCCTATGTATAAATGTGTTTTTTCAGACCTTGACAGGACATTGCTCGACTTGTCAAGTGGCCTTTCGGAGCGCAGCAAAAAAGCCATCTCCTTCTTAAGATCGAACGGCATTCAGTTCATCCCCGCCACAGGCCGCGCCTATGGCTCGCTTCCGGAATGCATCCTTAAAAACAGTGACATAGACTATGTCATAACCTCAAACGGCGTTGCGGTGTATGACCTGAAAAAAGGCCGGGCATTATGGCGCACCACTCTTCCCGCGCACTTTGTTCCCGGTTTTTTCGATTTTTGTAAAAAAGAGGGGCTCATCGCCATAGAGACCTATGTTGACGGTGTTCCCTATACCTGCAGGGAATTTTATGCCGATCCCGCGCGTTACAACCAGTCCCGCGTGGAATATGTAAAGACCACCAGAAAGCCTGTGGACTCTGTTAAAGACTTTGCCATTTCGCACAAGGACTCTCTTGACGGCCTCACCATCATATCTCCGGAGGGGCGTCTTCAGGAGCTTTACGAGAAAGCGCGAGCACTTTTCGGAGAAACTGTATACATAACCTGTTCGGACGGGCTTTATGTGGAATTTTCCGACTTAAGATGCGGAAAGCACAACGCTCTGGTAAAGATGTGCGAGCATCTTGGCATTTCTTCTTCGGAGGCAATAGCCTTCGGCGACAACGACAACGACGTGGAAATGCTCACAGCCGCAGGTCTCGGAGTCTGTGTGGAAAACGGCACAGAAAACTGCAAAGCCGCTGCCGGCATGATCACGCATCACCACGATGATGACGGCGTGGCAAGAGCAATAGAAAAAATATTTGGCGTAACGCTATAAAATACGCCTCCCGAAAGGAAATAACCATGTACGAATATACCGAAAGGATCAGTTATTCAAAACTCGCCCCCGACGGAAACGCGTCGATCTGCACCATCCTTGATCTTTTCCAGGACTGCAGCATCTTTGATTCGGAAGAATGCGGGGTTTCTCTTAAATATATGACAGACCACAAGCTCATCTGGGCTCTCTCATTCTGGCAGATAGTGATAGACCGTTTCCCCACGCTGAACGATGTTGTGACCGTCGGCACGGCGCCTTACGATTTCAAAGGCTTCATGGGATACAGGAGCTTTTGGCTGAAAAACAACGGCGTCACTCTCGCAAGAGCAAACTCCATCTGGAGCCTCATAAGCTCAGAGACCGGACGTCCCGTGAAGGCTTCTGAAGAAATGATCTCAATGTACCATATCGGAGAGCCTGTCGAAATGGAACTTGCCGAAAGAAAGCTCCACCTCATGGGAGAGCCGGAAGTGCTCGAGAGCTTTAAGATCATGCCCCACAACCTTGACACAAACCGTCACGTCAACAACGGCCAGTTTGTGCGGCTTGCGGCAGACTATATCCCCGACGGAACGGAAGTTTCCGAGATCCGCGCCGAATACCATATGCAGGCGCACATCGGAGACATCTTTGTGCCACATGTTTTCAGAGAAAAAAACAGCCTCGGGGTCTCTCTCAGAAACCCCGAGGGTAAAAGCTATTGCGATGTGCTGTTCTTAACCCGTTATTGATCGTATTTTGATGCTACCACATCCCAGTTCACAAGATTCCAGAAATTCTCGACATAGGATGCTCTCAGGTTTTTGTATCCGAGATAATATGCATGCTCCCAGACATCGATCGTAAAGATCGGTGTCTGCCCCGTGCCAAGGGAAATAGGATTGTCCTGGTTCAGCGACTTTGAAGCATACAGTTTTCCGTTCTTGTCTTTGGAAAGCCATGCCCAGCCTGAGCCAAACTGCGTGAGCGCGAGATTTGTGAGCTGCTTCTTCATTTCTTCAAAGCTGCCGAAGGCTTCGTCTATCGCCGCTTTCAGTTTTCCTGTGGGCTCTTTTGCGCCACCCGGCGTGATCTCCTCAAAATAGAGATTGTGATTGTAGAAACCTCCGCCGTTGTTCCTTATAGCGGTCCTTTTGGCTTCGTCTTTCACTTCGTCAAGTGAGGCAAGAAGCTCCTCGATGCTCTTGTCCTGAACGCCCGCTTCCTCAGCGAGCTTGTTCAGCTGCGCCGTGTAAGCCGCATGGTGCTTTCCGTGATGTGTTTCCACAGTGAGAGCGTCGATGTACGGCTCCAATGCGTCATAACCATAGGTAAGTTCGATCTGCTTGTACATGCTAACCTCCTTTAGTCGTTTATGCCACTAAGATAGAATCTTGCGAGCTGGTGTACCGGCTCCAGTTCTATCGCCTTTCCGAACCATTTCTTTGCTTCGTTCTGCTTCCCAAGGCCAAGATTTCCAAGTCCCATGAGATAATAACAGTGAACTTCGTTCTTTTTGTCCATATCCGTGTCAAACACCGACATATCCGGCATCGAGACCGCAAAATAGTCCATCACGAACTTGTCTCTCACATGGTGCTCGCCGTAGTCGAGGAGCTTGTAAAAGCGCTTGTTTGCCTCGGCCTTGCAGCCCAGTTTTTCATAAGAAAGTCCCTGGAAAAGGATCATGTCCGCAGGCTGATCGTAATAGTACATCATACCGGCAGGCTCCGATGTTCCGAGCACAGCCTTCTTTAAGCTGTCTTCCTTAAGCTCCGTGTCCCCCTGAGCTTCCGCTATGAGAGCGAGCAGGTAATAGAGATTGTTGTCCTTGGTGCCTTCCAGTCTGCCCTCTCCGAGGTTCTTTGGATATGAAAGTGCTTCCGTCACATATCCCTTTGCCTTCTCTGCGTTCCCGCCGGCCAGCGCCTGTTTTGCAAGAGCATAGCATGAAAGCTTGAACTGGGCGGTTATCTTTCCTTCGGCTCCTTCCCATGTCATGAACGAATGGGAAACCGTATTGTCATATGCTTCCTTGTAACGTCCGCAGAGATTTAAGAGTGTCACGTATTCGGTATAGAGATCGTCCCTCTTAAAGATAAGTTCCTTGTTCTCCTCATAGCGCACAAGCCTCGATCTGTCATCAAGCCCCAGTCTCTGGTAGAGCTGGTCGAGTTCAAGAAATACCCTTGCGTCTGAACGGTCGAGTTCAAACGCTCTTTCAATGCATATCCTTGCGGCCTGCTTATCACCTTTCTTGTTGTAATATGCTATGGAAAGGTTTCTGAGGAGCGTGGGGAAGGTGTCATCAAGTTCCTTTGACTTTTCCCAGAGAGATATCGCTTTGTCAAAACCGAGCTTGTCATAATAGAGACATCCCAGATAATAATATGCCTTTGAGCCGTCCGGGTCAAGAGCGATCGCATTTTCAAGCACGGCGATGTCCTCGAGCTTGTTCGGGAAAACGCAGGTGGGATCGCATTTCTGGGCTTCCTTAAGGCAATATAGCGCGTCTTCGCGCCTTCCGCACTTTTCAAGGTAATACGCCTTGTAATAAGCCACCATGGGATCATCATCATGATAAGCCGAGAGAACGGCAAGCGCATCGTCATAAAAGCCGCTTTCCGCAAGGTCTCTCGCTGTCTGAAGATAGTTTTCAAGGCAGCCTGTCACTTTTCCGAGAGCTATGAAATCAAACGCATCTATCTCAAGGCTTTCTTTCCTGAAGTTCTCGAGAGCTTCGTTCTGCTCTGTCTTTTCAAGGAGTTTGAGTTTCAGCCCCCTTGCTTTTATATTATGTGAGTTCTTTATGAGCGCCTTTTCAATAAATCCGAGCGCGGCATCATATTCGCCCTTTCTCGCTGCTATCGCCGCAAGGTAATAGAACGAGGTCTCCTGCTGCTCGTTGCTCCAGGTCGCTTTGAAAAATGCGTCGTAAGCCTCATCAAGACGATCACGATAAAACAGTGAAAGTCCCAGATCGTAAAACGCTTCGCTGTCCGAAGGATTGGGGTTAAGAGCCGTCAGTCTCTCGATCGCCTTTCTGAAATATCTCTCCGACTCTTCTATGCGTCCTCGCCTGAAAAGCAGCATTCCGTAAGCATTGTTGATCCTTATGTCGCCGCTGTCGCGTTTAAGGCCTTCAAGATAGTATCCGTCAGGAAGCCATGTCGCGTGGCGGTACTGTTCAATGTGACGTCCCGTAAGAAGCAGTTCTTCGTTCGTCATGATCTCTTCAGGCTTCTTTGCGGCGCGCGCAGGCTCGGCAAGCTTTGGGATCCCCTGATCCACAGGCTTGTAGGAAACCAGCTCGCGGCCGTTGTGCTCCACTGTGATCTTTACCTTGTACTGATCTATGTGGTCCGCAGTGAGCGATACGGAATATGCCTTTTCCGGCGAAAGAGTCGTGATCTCCTCGAAGCACTTGTCGTTTCCGTCAAATATCCTGATGACCGCGTTCTCATATCTCGAAGTGGCATATACCTTTGCCTCTATCGTCTTTTCAGTGACCTCGAGGTTCACCGCAGCTTCGGTCGTCGCGTTTTTTACCATCCCGACGCCCTTGTAAGGCATGAAATACTGCTTGAAGCTCTTTTCCTCAAAGGGCTTGAGCCACGAAAAATCAGGCTGGTTGTCGCAGTATACGCCTGTCATGAGCTCGATGTACGGGCCGTCTTCATCCGTGAGGTTTCTGTCCCACGCCTGCCCGAAATCGCCGCAGCCCCAGGTCCACTGCTTTTTTCCCGGAGAAACATGGTGATCCGCAACGTGCAGAAGTCCTGCTCCAACGCCGTAGTCGTATCCGCCCACGAAATCATAGTCGGAGTGCTCCGCCATGTAGGAAGTGGGAACAGGGATGTTTTTGTAACGCGAGATATCAACACCCTCACTGTAATCGTGCTTGTAATATTCTCCCGTTGCTATGGGGAAACGGGAAACTGCGCGTTTTCCGTGGTCATAAACGCTGTGCACGTCAGGCGGGAAGACCGACTGAGTGTTGTCGTTCACGGAGACTGCGGGATTTGCCCACCAGAGGAACGTCTGTGCCATCGGAGTCCTGTTGTAAAGCTGTCCTCCGATCTCAATATATGCTTTGTCGGGATATAGAGTGATCGAAGTGATCACCTTTGTGCCGTACATCCTGTCCACATCGCCGAGAAGGAGCGACTTGCTGCCATCTTCGTTTTCACGTATCTCAACGTCTACAGGCATATAGGTCGTGGGCCTGTGGTGCTGGGGCCAGTTGAATTCTATGCCTCCGGATATCCAGGGTCCTGTGAGTCCCACGAGCGCGGGCTTTATCACCTGATTGTAATAAACAAAATCGTAGCCGTTGGTCTTGTCGTAAGCGCGCTGTATCCTGCCTCCAAGCTCAGGCAGGACCATCACTTTGATATAGCGGTTCTCAAGAAAGACCGCGTTCCATTTCTTGTCTTTTTTCTCTCTGCTGATAGTCTGTGTTGCGGGATAGGGATATATCTTTCCCGAGCTTCCCTGATAGACTCTCTTTTCCAGAAACATCGGGTTTCTGTCGGGTGCTCCCGTCTCATAGGTAGGGATCGTGACTTCTTCTTTCCAGATCTTTACTTCGTCCATATCTGATCTCCTTTGCTTCCTGCGGCAAGCTGCGCTTCCCGTAATAATCCTTCGGTATCAGCATACATCCGTGCGCACGACTTGACAACCTGTAATCATGCTTTATAATATAAAAAAATTGCTCTTTTCGGAGGTCACATGAAAAGTCGTGAGAAATATGTCTCCCGTTCCTCGGAATACTATCCGAACACTCCGGGCGACACCGCAAAAGCCCTGTTTTTCTACCCAACGGTCATCGGAGGCTTTGATTATCGCAAAGGATACGATCTTTTCAGAAATCACTTTGACAGTTTTCTCCTGATACTCATAGAATCAGGAAATATAAAAATCATGCTCAATAATAAAGAACTCACCGCCACTGCGGGAAACGCGGTGCTGATAGACTGTTACAAGCCGCACGGCTATACTGCCGTTGAAGACACCCGCGCACTCTGGCTCCACTTTGACGGACCTGTCGCACGAGCCTATTACGAGCACATCGAGCACGAAAACGGAAATGTCATCACTCCGTCCGATTTCAAGGAGCTCTGGCAAAAGATGTACAGGCTTTTTATGTCTTTCAGATCCGGAGAATATATCGACGAAGCAAAGACCTCGCTCACGATCACGGAAATGCTGCATGTCCTGCTGAACAAAAGCGGCGGAGCGCCGGTTTCCGAAGGTGTAAAAAAAGCCGCGGCCTTCATCTCCAAGCACTATCCTGAAAAGATAGGCCTGAAAGAGATAGCCGCGGAAGCAGGCTTCAGCCCGTTTTATTTTTCACGTATCTTTAAAGAAGAGACCGGCCTCACGCCGCATCAGTATATCATCTCGGCCCGCATTTCGGCCGCAAGATATGAGCTCTCGGCAACACGCCTCTCAGTCGCTGAGATAGCGTCTTCGTGCGGTTTCACCGATGCAAGCGCCTTCTGTCTGAGCTTCAGACAGTATGAAGGCGTGACGCCATCCGAATTCAGAAGGATGGGGAACGTCTGAATTTACATTCCCTGGGCCTGGACCACAGTGATCGCGATAACGCCCACGATGTCTTCCCAGAAGCAACCCCTCGAAAGGTCGTTCACAGGCGCCGCAAGGCCCTGAAGAAGGCTGTATGCCTCTGCTTTTGCGAGGCGCTGGATGAGTTTGTATCCAATGTTTCCGGCTTCGATGTTTGGGAAGATTATGACATTTGCGTGCCCCGCTACAGGCGATCCCGGTGCTTTCGATGCCGCGACCTCAGGCACTATCGCCGCGTCAAGCTGCAATTCTCCGTCAAGGTCCACATCGGGATATTTCTCTTTTGCGATCTTTACCGCAGTCTGCACTTTATCCACAAACGGATGCTTTGCGGAGCCCTTGGTGGAGTGGCAGAGGAACGCCACTTTTGCGTGCTTTCCCACAAGCTGTTCAAATGTCTCAGCCGTATCGGCGCCGATCTCGGCAAGCTGTTCGGGATCGGGATCCTGTGTAAGCGCGCAGTCCGCTGCCGCGATTATCCCGTTCTCGCCGAACTCACAGTCGGGTATGTCAAAGATGAACACCGCCGATGCAAGCTTTTTCCCCGGAGCGGTCTTTATTATCTGCAGTGCCGGGCGAAGTGTGTTCGCGGTGGAATGGCACGCGCCGGACACCAGGCCGTCGGCATCCTTCATCTTGACCATCATGACACCGAATGTCGTCCTGTCGTTCAAAAGCGCTTCACGCGCGGCTTCGGGAGTCATCCCCTTTGCTTTTCTGAGTTCGTAAAGATTTTCGACGTATTCTTCAAGCTTCTCCGATTTTTCCGGATCCACGATCTTTACTCCGGAAATATCGAGCCCAAGCTTTGCGGCGTCATTCTTTATGACATCCTCGTTTCCGAGAAGGATAAGGTCCGCCGTTTTAAGCTCCATCACGCGGGCTGCCGCTCTTAATGTCCTTTCGTCCTCGGATTCCGGAAGTACTATGGTCTTTCTGTTCGCTCTTGCCTTTTCGTTTATGGTGTCTATGAATGACATGTTCCGCCTCCTTGTGCTCTCTTTATGCAGCTGTTAAAAGTCAAAGCCCGAAAAAACAGGCTTTCCCGTGTATTCAAGCGCTTTTTCTTCGCCCCTTAAGACTCGTAACGCGCCGTCTCTCATCGCTTCGTGCTCCAGTTCTCCGGGATATGCCGACACAGGCGCTATCCATCCGCAGTTTTCACGCACTGTCTCAATGATATCGTCAAACCTCACAAGTCCGCCGGTGAGAAGTATCCCGTCCACCTTGCCTTTAAGGACGCATGCCATTGCGCCGATGTTCTTTGTGATCTGGTAGGACATCGCGTTCCAGATAAGAGTCGCCTTTTTGTCGCCCGCTTCCACCATTTCGTGGATCGTGTCGGCGTTTGACGTGCCAAACCAGGATGAGAGCCCGCCCGTAACGGAACAGAGCTTTTTCATTTCTTCTTTCGGTGTGTCAAAAAGAAGTCTCACAACATCCGTTATCGCCATAGTTCCCATTCTGGTGGGAGTCATCGGACCGTCTCCGCCGCTTCCGTCGTTTCCGTCGATCATCCTCCCGTGGTCATGCGCGGTGATGGTCATTCCGCCGTCGATATGACACACGATGAGGTTAAGGTCTTCGTATTTTTTCCCGAGCTTTGCCGCATGAAGTCTTGCGGTCGCCTTCTGGTTAAGCGCATGTGTGGCGCTTGTCCTGTATATGCCTTTGACGCCGGTTATCCTTGCCACATCCTGAAGTTCATCCACCACAATGGGATCCACCACAAACAAGCGGCCGCCGTATTCCTTTGCGAAGCATTCGGCCATCTGGACTCCGAGCATGCTTGAGTGATATACGCCGCCCTTTGCGGCTTTTGTGTCGCGGATCAAAAGGTCGTTTACCTCATAGGTACCGCCCGGCACGGAAAAGCTCGCACCTCCGCGTCCAACTATCGCGTCTACGCCCGTGAGCACCACGCCGTTGTCTGCGAGCCACTTTTTGACCACTCCCATACGATAGTCGAGCTGGTCGTTTATGGTCGGGAAATTCATGAGTATCGTGGAATCGTGAAAAACATTGGCTTTCACGATGCTCTTTTCGTTTTCAAAATACTCCACCTTTGTGGATGTGCTTCCGGGGTTTATAACAAATATCCTGTATATCCTGTCCATGTCGCTCATTGGTCCGCTCCCGCAGACTCACCGCCCTCCTCAAGTAAAATATTTCTTATCGCGTCTATCTCTTCCTGCGTAACACCAATGTCAAGCAGGTATTTTTCCGTTCTGTCCGCAAGGTACCTTCCGGGAAATCCGTTTATCACCCTGAGGTATTTGTCCTGGATCTCCGAGGCTTTTCTGAGTGAACTTATGTGGCCGAAATTTGAAAAGACATAGTCAAGATAAAGGTCATCCTCGGGTACTCCCAGAAGCGAGTTTATCAGGAAGCACACAAGTCCTGTCCTGTCCGTGCCGACGGAGCAGTGCACAGCGATCGGATAATTTTCTTCTTTTGCAAATACGCCTATTATCTCTCTCAGTTTCGCGTCGTAATCTCTGATCTTGCTCACGATGGTACCGGAGACCGGGATGTTGATATAAGTGACGCCGGAGCCGAGAGCGCTTTCGGTGCGGATCTCATCACGGCGAAGGTCAAGCTCGGTCTTTATCCCTAAAGTATTTACCATCGTGTCGATGCCTTTTTCCGTGATATTCAGCGATTCTTTTCCGTCATCATTGTATCTTGCGGACCTTATTACCATGCCCTGACGTACTCTATGCCCGTCAGCGGTGGTCCATCCGCCCAGATCCCTGCAGTTTGTGACTCCGTCAACATACAGCACGCGGGGAGTCCTGTCGCTCGTGGTATATTCCGTTATCCTGCTCGTCGCTTCGCTGCCGTCCGAAAACCTTGCGGTGACGGTCCAGTAATATTTCGTGCCGAGTTTCAGGTTGTAAATGTCACAGTACGGTTCAGTCACCTCGTACACTTTCGCTCCCGCCATGTCGGGGCTTTCGCTGAGCTTCATCTCAAAGCTTACCGGATCTCCTTTTTTCCGGCTCGTTATCGTCCATGTGTGCTTCACAGGTTCGGGGATGCTCCACTCCTTTGTGCCTGTCGCATATTTATTCACATTTTCATAACCATCTGCTATCGCGCCGAGCATTTTCTCGGTAAGTCCGCTTGCTCCGTCAAGATCGCACAGTTCAAATCTGACACCGTTTTCCGTATATGCACCGCCGTTCTTTCCGTCGTTGCAGCTTCTGTAAATCAGCACTACGGCCACGGCGAGGACTATGGTCATGATATTGATCAGAGTCTTATAGGAGCCCTGTTTTCTGTATGCCGATTCAAAATTATCGTCCATTTTAACACCTTTTTGAAAAATACGTATACAAAATAAAATGTAAACGCCATTGCTTACACCAAGGTCATTATATCGCCGGAAGCCTTGAAATGTCAACATCTTTTTGGATTTTTGATCCTTTCTTCTCTCCCCTCGTTACCCATGTTTCGCAAAAAAAATTTATAAATATTTAAAAAAAATCCTTGCATTATTCGACCAAACAGTATATATTTTTTCTCGACGCAGATTGTATACAAAAATACAAAAAATGCATAACTTTAAAGCGATAAACAGGAGGACAGAAAAATGTCATACGTTGATGAAGTTCTTGAGCTTGTCAAGAAGAAAAACGCCGCAGAACCCGAGTTCATCCAGGCCGTAACAGAGGTTCTCAACACCATCAGACCCGTTGTTGACGCAAACGAGGCTCTTTACAGAAAAGAAGCGCTCCTCGAGAGGATCGTCGAGCCCGACAGACAGATCAAGTTCCGTGTTCCGTGGGTTGACGACAAGGGACAGGTTCAGGTAAACACCGGCTACAGGATCCAGTTCAACAATGCCATTGGACCTTACAAGGGTGGCTTAAGACTTCATCCTTCGGTTTATACAGGCATCATCAAGTTCCTCGGATTTGAGCAGATATTCAAAAACTCCCTTACAGGACTTCCCATCGGAGGCGGCAAGGGTGGTTCCGATTTCGATCCCAAGGGCAAATCGGACCGCGAAGTAATGGCTTTCTGCCAGAGCTTCATCACAGAGCTTTACAAGTACATCGGAGCTGACGAAGATGTTCCTGCGGGAGACATCGGAACAGGCGCAAGAGAGATCGGCTATATGTACGGTCAGTACAAGAGGATCACAGGCCTCTACGAGGGCGTTCTCACAGGTAAGGGTCTCACCTACGGTGGTTCACTCGCACGTACCGAAGCTACAGGCTACGGACTTCTTTACATCACAAATGCGCTCTTAAAGGACCACAATGATACCATGCAGGGCAAGACCGTTGTGGTTTCGGGTGCCGGAAACGTTGCGATCTATGCTATCCAGAAGGCACAGCAGCTTGGCGCAAAGGTTGTTACATGCTCCGATTCCACAGGCTGGATCTATGATCCCGAAGGCATCGATGTTGCTCTTCTTAAGGATGTCAAGGAAGTTAAGCGCGCGCGTCTCACCGAGTATGCCGCAAACCGTCCTTCCGCACAGTATCATGAGGGCCGCGGCGTATGGACCATCAAGTGCGATATCGCTCTTCCCTGCGCAACACAGAATGAGCTTCTCATCGACGACGCAAAGACGCTTGTTGCCAACGGCTGCAAGGTCGTATGCGAAGGCGCCAACATGCCCACCACTCTCGACGCTACAGAATATCTCCAGAAGAGCGGCGTTCTCTTCATTCCCGGAAAGGCTTCAAACGCAGGCGGCGTAGCTACATCCGCACTTGAGATGAGCCAGAACTCCGAGCGTCTCTCCTGGACCTTCGAAGAGGTTGACTCAAAGCTTCAGGGCATCATGGAGAACATCTACAAGAACATTTCAGCAGCAGCAAAGAAATACGGCATGGAAGGAAACTACGTAGCAGGCGCAAACATCGCAGGCTTCGAAAAAGTAGCTACTGCTATGTTGGCACAGGGCGTATGCTGAGCGTAGCATAAATACGTTTTCATATTAATCCTTCTCCATATATTACAAAAAGGCGGCCACCCTGCGGCAGCCGCTTTTTTCATATCACCTCATGCTCCCCTATGAACTTCTCCATCCAGATCATGCTGTACCAGCGGCCGAATTTATAGCCGCACTTATGAAACTCTCCGACCTTTACATAGCCCATGTGTGCATGAAAATCAGGACTGTTGCGATTAAGATATTCGTCCTCTTTGTCCGGCCATGAAATACAGGCGTAGAGATTGAGAATTCCTATGGCTTTAAGCCTTTCCTCCAGAGCTTCGTAAAGTTTGCGCCCCATCCCACATTTTTGCGAAGAAGGATCGAGATAGATCGTGACCTCGCAGGATCTGTCATAGGCCGCTCTGTCCTTAAACACGCCTGCATAGGCATATCCCATCACCCTGCCGTTCTTTTCCGCCACAAGGTACGGATAGCGCTTTTTTATGCGTAGCATCCGTTCCGTAAATTCCTCCGGCGTAGGAGTTACATATTCAAAGGTTATGGCGGTTTTCACAACATAGTGGTCGTAGATCTCCAAAAGGCGTTTTACATCCTCAGGCCCCGCATCGCGTATCATTATCCTGTCTTTTTCAAGCGTTTCCATATTCCGTCCCTCCTTGATGGTCAGTCTGATTTTACATACTTTACCCTCAAGTTTCAACAGCAAATATCGAGTCACCGGACAGGCAATATTTTCTTAATATTCTTTAAACTTGTTATTTATGTATCGTTATGTTATACTTTATGCATGTACAGGAAGACCGTACATAACAATCAAACAACAAGGGAGTGATTTCATGAGGATTAACACCTACGGAAAGAACATTGATGTAACGAGAGGCCTCAAAGCGGCAGTCGAGGAAAAGCTGGGCAAGCTTGAGTGCTATTTCACCCCTGACACTGAGATTCACGTAACTTTCAGTGTGGAGAACGGCTCACAGAAGGTCGAAGTCACCATTCCGATGAAGGGCACCACGATCCGTGCGGAAGAAGAAAGTGAGGACATGTACGCATCGATCGACATGATCGAGGATACGATCGAAAGACAGCTCAAGAAATACAAGCACAAACTCATTGACAAGAAACAGAACGCGATAAGCCTCTCCCAGGCATTTATCGAAGAAGAAGATCCTTACGACGATGATATCAGGATCATCAGGAACAAGAAATTTGACATGAAGCCGATGGATGTCGAAGAGGCATGCATCCAGATGGAGCTCCTCGGACATAACTTCTTCGTTTTCAGAAACGCGGAAACAGAAGAGATCAATGTTGTTTACAAGCGTAAAGGAAACACCTACGGTCTCATCGAACCCGAAGCATGACACGCATGTCCTGCATATAAAACCGCATAAAAACAGCATCCCGGCAGTTTTTCGCTGCCGGGATCTTTTTTACGTATTTTTATTTTTTCTCTGCCATCGGTGCCGTTTCTATCCTGACCTTCGGCAGTTTCTTGACCGTTGTCTAGGAATTAAGGAAATCGTCGCCCTTATCGA
>JAEENL010000143.1 GCA_016283775.1 Lachnospiraceae bacterium
CTTTGTCGATAAGCGAACTGTCTGTCTCCGTTTTTTGCAGAAAAAGCGAGCTTGCAAAAACTGCCTGGGCAGCGAGCATATAAAGTCCGCCGCATGCCGGGATATGAAGCGATTCCGCCTGAAGGATGAGATTTGTCCTGAAAGGGTGAAATATCACATCGACCACGCCTGAAAGCTTGTGAAAAACCGAAAGGTCGACAGGCGCCTTGTCCTCATCGGGAAACATGCCGACAGGTGTGGTGTTTATGATGACACCTGCGTCGGAATGAAGGCTTTCAGCATCTTCGTAGGTGATGCAGCCCGGCTTTTCGGTCCTTGATACTCTTAAGGCTTCCGATGCCCCGAGTGTGTGAGCCACATGGACGGCGGTCTTTGAAGTTCCGCCGGTACCGAGGATCAGTACCTTTTTTCCCTCAAGGTCGATCTTGTTTTTCATGATGAGGGCCATGAGTCCCGGCGCGTCGGTGTTGCTACCGCGGAGCTTTCCGTTTATGTTCACCACCGTGTTCACTGCGCCTATGTGTCTTGCGGTCTCGTCCACTTCGTCAAGCATCCCGATGACACGCTCTTTATAGGGGATCGTTACGTTTATCCCTTTGAACTGCCTGGCCTCCATAAACTTCTGAAGGGCTTCGGGCGCGATCTCTTTCAAAATATAATCATAGTCGGCGATCGATGCATGTATCTGCTTTGAATAGCTGTGAGAAAGGTGTTCGCCGATAAGTCCGTATTCCATTTTTGTCAAAATCCTTTCAGTAAAACATCGGTCCCGTATCTTACGGAAAGCATGTCTGCTGTGACAAACGCGGTAACACAGTCTATCACAGGGCAGATACGCCTTATTATCGCGGGATCGTGGCGGCCTTTTATCAGAAGTTCGCATTCTTCGTTCTTTAATACATCCACTGTCTGCTGAGGCCGTGCAACAGAAGGTGTGGGTTTTACCGCAGTATTGAAAAGTATCGGCATTCCGTTGGAAATACCGCCGTTAATGCCGCCGTTGTTGTTTGTAAGCGTAACCGCTTTTCCGTCTTTCATACGGATGGGATCGTTAAAAACGCTGCCGCGAAGTTCGGTGCTCTTAAAGCCCAGGCCGAATTCGATGCCTTTTACTCCGCCCAGAGAAAAAACGGCATGGCTTATCTCGCCCTCAAGGCTGTCAAACCAGGGTTCGCCTACTCCCGCAGGGACGCCTGTCACTGCCGTCGCGATCACGCCGCCGACACTGTCGGAGTCTTCTCTTGCGGCTTCGATCGCTTTTATCATCTCGTTTCCTTTTTCATCATCAATGACAGGAAAAGCTTTTGTCTTAAGCATCCGTATCTCATCCGAAGGATCGAAAGAAAAGCTTTTGTCACTTATCCCGCAGCATTCCGCTATATGAGATCCGACTTCTATCCCAAGTCTTTCAAGCGCCGGGATGAAGATCCCTCCTGCAGCGGTGAGAGCCGCAGTGATACGACCCGAAAAATGTCCGCCGCCCCTGTAGTCTTCAAAGCCGTGATATTTCTGAAATGCGGAAAAATCGGCATGCGAAGGCCTTGCAGGGCCTCGCTCGTAATCGCTGCTGTGCTTGTCTTCATTCGGAATGAGGATGCAGATCGGCGTGCCTGTTGTATGGCTTTCAAAAACACCGCTCACTATCTTAAATCTGTCAGGCTCTCTGCGCGCTGTGTCCGTAAGTCCCTGAGGTCTTCTCCTTGAAAGGATGTCCTCGATCCTTTTTTCATCCACTTCCACGCCCGGAGCCATCCCGTCTATCACACAGCCCACGGCTTCCCCGTGACTTTCTCCGAATATCGTGATCGTTATGCTGTTCCCGAATGTGTTTTTCATGTCGCAGAAATCTCTTCCAGTGTCATATCTCTGAATTCAAAGCTTCCTATCTCGTTGCAAAATACCGTTCTTATCTTTTTTCCCACAGCCTTTTTGTCATGGCTCATGAGTTCCGTGAGGCTCTTCATGTCATCGGTGATCTGTGTGGGAAGATCGTATTTCTTAAGTAAGGGTATGAGTCTCTTTTTTACGTTTTCGGAGCACATCACGGTCATCCCGAGAGCAACGCATTCCCCGTGAAGAAGTTTTCCCTCGTGTCTGCTTTCTATCGCGTGTCCCACGGTATGCCCGAAATTGAGCACGCGCCTCAAGCCCTTTTCCTTTGGATCTTCCTGGACCACAAGGCGTTTTATCTCGTTTGCTCTTATTATGATCTCCTCGATGTCACTGTCGACATCGCTGCTGTTTTCGATGAAGGAAAAAAGCGCCGCATCCGATGTGGCCGCCATTTTTATGGCTTCAGCAAGTCCCGCTGATATCTGGCGGCGGTCAAGCGTCTTTAAGACATCTACGTCTATGAGCACAGCCTTCGGCTGGAAAAACGTTCCCACAACATTTTTTACGCCTTCAAAGTCGATCGCGGTCTTTCCGCCTATGGACGAATCCACCATCGAGAGTACGGTTGTCGGGATATTGTAAAAATCCACTCCGCGCATGTAGGTGGAAGCCGCAAAAGCAGCCATATCCCCGCATACGCCGCCTCCTACCGCGACCACACAGTCACTTCTTGAAAACGAAGCTTTAAGCATCGTCCTCAAGATCATTAGGTAGTTTTCGACGTTCTTGCTGTTTTCACCCTGAGGAATGGTCACGATCACAGGCTCTTTTGCCTGATCTGCGACGGTCTTTGCATATTCGGCAGGGACCCCGTCATCGGTAAGGATAAGCACCTTCCGGGAAAGATCCAGCACCGAGCCCGCGCGCTTCAGTATTCCTCTTTCATGTATTATGTCATATCCGATGCTCTCGGAAGAAAGATCGATATGCATGCTGCCCTCCAAAGTAAGTCAGTTGTAGGTTCCGACAAGTTTAAGGTTTGCGCAGATGGCGTTCAGCTGCACCAGCATGTCACGCCCGTCGGGAGTGTTGATGTTCCCCTCTGCCTCAATGTAGAAGAAATAGTTCCACATGAGAGTTTTCATGGGTCTGCTTCTTAAGGTCTTCATGTTGAAGTTATGGGAACCTATGATGTTCAGCGTCTGCGCAAGAGCGCCGGCTTCGTTCTTTACGGTAAATACCAGGATAAAATGCTCGTTTCCGCGTTTTGCGGAGCTCACGGGCTTGTTCTGCGCTCTTGAGAACGATGCGAAACGCGTGGTGTTTGAATTGCTGGAATTTATGTTCTGGTCGAGCATGGTAAGACCGTAGAGCCTTGCGGTCTCATCTGACGCTATCGCGGCCACCGTGGGGTCGTTCAGTTCCTGTACATATTTTGCTGCCATCGCAGTATTTGAAAAGGTCTCCGTGTCAAACCCGTGTTGCCTGATATAAGCATCGCACTGCGAAAGCGCCTGAGGATGGCTCACGACAGTCTTTATGTTTTCAAGCTTTGCGCCCTCTACCGACATGAGATTGTGCACAACATCCACGTCGAGGACCTGGTTTACATAGAGATTTCCCGAAAACATAAGGTCCATCACGCTTCCCACTTCTCCGGCATAGCTGTTTTCGATAGGAAGTATCGCGCAGTCCTGCTCGCCCTTTTCAACGGCCTCATAGGCTTCTTCAAAGCTTCCGTAAGCTGTGAGCGGGCTGTCGGGAAACATCTTTTTTGCCGCTATATAGGCAAAGGCTCCCGGAACACCAGAATAACAGATGTTCATGCCTTCGTTCAGTCTTGTCTGGTAAAGGCACGAAAGATGCATCAGATTCTTCTGGAATGCAACATAATACTCTTTGATCGTGGTATCCTTGATCAATTCGATATTTTTCCTGATAAGGAGTTCCTCTCTCGATTCGTCCTTTACGGACATCCCGTGCTCTTTTTTGTAAGCCGCGATCTCAGCCGCAACATGCATCCTTTCTTCAAAAAGATCCACCATCCGGCTGTCTATACCCGATATCTTGTCTCTGAGTTCTTTAAGGTCGTCCATATTTTTTCCTTTATTCCGCTTGTCCTAAAATAACAGCGGTTTCCCCTAAGCTAAAGGAAACCGCTCCCTTTTGACCTGTTCTGTTTTAGCAGAAATGCAGTTCCTTGTCAAGTGCTTTATCGCTTTAAAGCGAAAAATTTTTCATCAGACATTGTAACTGTTGAGATATTTTTCCTGTTCGGGAGTGAGCACATCTATCTCTTTTCCCAGGAATTTCAGTTTTCTCACAGCAACGGCCTCGTCCACTTCACGCGGCACATCGATAAGCTTTTCAGTGAGTTCGTTCCCGTACTCCACAAGATATTTTGCGGAAAGGGCCTGTATTGCAAAGCTCATGTCCATGATCTCCGCGGGATGTCCGTCTCCTGCGGCAAGGTTTACAAGACGTCCTTCCGCAAGCACATATATCCACTGTCCGGTGGGAAGCTTGTATCCCATGATATTCTTTCGCATCTCACGTGTCTCTACCGCAATGCGGCGGAGTGCCTTCATGTCGATCTCGCAATCAAAATGGCCTGCGTTGCAGAGAACTGCGCCGTCTTTGATCACTGCGAAATCCTCTTCGTCTATGACCTTTTCACATCCTGTCACCGTGATGAAGAAATCGCCTATCTTTGCTGCTTCCTTCATCGGCATTACGTCAAACCCGTCCATTACCGCCTCGATCGCTTTTACAGGGTCGATCTCTGTGACTACGACTCTCGCGCCGAGTCCTTTCGCACGCATTGCCGTTCCCTTGCCGCACCAGCCGTAGCCTGCGACCACAACAACTTTTCCGGCAACGATGAGGTTTGTGGTCCTGTTTATTCCGTCAAACACGGACTGGCCCGTGCCGTATCTGTTGTCAAAGAAATGCTTGCACTGCGCGTTGTTCACGCGGACCATGGGGAATTTGAGCTCTCCCGCCCTGTTCATCGCTTCGAGTCTTATGATGCCCGTGGTGGTCTCTTCGCAGCCTCCGATAACACCGGGGATCAATTCCTTCATCTCGTTGTGTAGCATGTTCACAAGGTCCCCGCCGTCATCGATGATGATATGAGGTCCGCAGGAAAGCGCATGTCTTATGTGTTCCGCATATTCTTTTTCTGTCGCGCCGTACCACGCATGTACGGTAAGACCGTCGGCCACGAGCGCCGCAGCGACGTCATCCTGTGTGGACAAAGGGTTCGATCCGGTCACATGCATCTCAGCCCCGCCTGCCGCAAGGACTTTGCAGAGATATGCGGTTTTTGCTTCAAGATGGACTGACAGCGTTATCTTTTTTCCCTTAAAGGGCTGTTCCTTAATGAATTCCTGTTCAAGCGTCCTTAAAAGATCGCAGTTTCTCTTTACCCATTCGATCTTCTGTCTTCCGCTCTCCGCGAGGTTTATGTCTCTGATCTCACTTTCCATGTTCTTCCTCCGAAAAATATCTTGTGTAATGTCAATATTCCTTTTTGTCAAGTCCCATACGTCTGATTATATCATTAACCTTGGAATAAACAAGGCTTTCGTCTACAGTTGTGAGTGTCCTTCCTTCCATCACGATGTTACCGTCTATGATCACGGTGTCCACTTCGGAACCGTTTGCGGAATATGAAAGCGCGGCGATAAGGTTGTTCTGCGGAACGAGTGACGGATTGTTGAGATCGAGTATCGCGATATCCGCTTTCTTTCCCGCTTCTATCGTTCCGATCTCGTTTTCAAGTCCCAAGGCTCTCGCGCCGTTTACCGTAGCTATCCTTATGCCTTCTCGTGCACTCACGCACTGAGGTGTCTTTCCTGTTCCTTTGTGGATCAGCGTGAGGAGGCTCAGTTCGTGGAACATGTTCAGTGAATTGTTGCTCGCCGCTCCGTCCGTGCCGAGGCAGACATTCACGCCGGCATCGAGAAGCTTTTTTACCGGAGCGAAACCATTCCCGAGCTTCATGTTGCTCGCGGGGTTTGTAGCAACGCTCACATTATGTTTTTTAAGGATCGAAATGTCGTTATCGTCTATCTGCACACAGTGTGCCGCGATGCAGGGAACGTCAAAAAGTCCGTATCTTTCGGCCATTTCTATGGGAGAACAGCCGTAATCTTTTTTCACTCCTTCGATCTCACTGAGAGACTCCGAAAGATGCACATGTATGCGCATGCCGTGCTTTTTTGCTTCGTCGGAAACTATCCGCATGAAATCCCCGTCGCAAGTGTAAGGCGCATGCGGCCCGAGAAGGAAGTGCAGTCTGTCACAGTCTTTAAAAGCATCGGCTTCTTTAAAGGCCTGCGCGAGCCTCGTGCTCCCGGCTTCATCGTTTCCGTGTCCCACAAGACCGCGGCAGATGCATGCGCGTATCCCTGTCTCTTTTACTGCTCTTGTGGTCTGCATTATATTCATCTGCATATCGTTAAAGCAGGTGGTGCCCGATTTTATCATCTCCGTGATCGCGAGCATCGCGCCCCAGTAGGCGTCTTCATCGGTCATCTGCTGCTCGATGGGGTCTATGGTGCCGAACAGCCAGTCCATGAAGGACAGGTCATCCGCCACATTTCTCATAAAGCTCATATAGGAATGCGTATGGCAGTTTATGAGCCCGGGAATTGCAAGCTTATCGGTGCCGTCGATCGTCTTTTCGGCCTTAAATCCCGCGGGCGCCTCTCCTACTGCCGCAATGCGGTTTCCCGAGATATACACATCGGTCTGCTTTATGACGTCCCTGTCGCCCTCAGGCAAAAGTACCTGCATGTTCTTTAAGAGTATGTTCATGGATCTACCTCCGGATCGTTTTTTATCTTCCTATCTCTGAGGAAAAAACCTTGGATATCAAAAGGTCCAAAGCCCCAAGCGCCATAGCCGTCAAAAGCCCGACAAGCGTATACTGCCATGCGTGTCCGGACATGAGATAGATGTACGGCGGCAGTACAAATCTTACGGGATTCGAGTTCCTTATCAGAAGGAAAACGGGGCAAAGCACCATCATCATCAGCATCAGCACCGGTATCAGCGCCCCGTACCTTTCTTCGCTCTTTAACAGAGATATGGGGATATTCGCAAAGAGCACGGTATTTATCGAAAACAGCAGCAGATTTAACGCTTCTCTTCCGATATTTCCTGTATTTCCGGTGACAATGAGCACGAGGAGCATGAGTATCGCGCCGTCAAAGACGGGGACCTCGATGCATCCCATGCTGAGAATATTTCTGTACCTGAGCGGGACAAGCTCATAAACTCCCGAGTTTACATCATGCATATGAAAAAGCGCCGCAGCAAAAGCGATGAGTGAAAGCATAAGAGCAAGTGTTCCGCGTAAAGGCGCGGAGATCGTGCTGTCCCCGTCATCTTCCACGCTTTCGAGATCCATATATCTCATCTCAAAAAGCGATTCGTCGCTCATATTGCTTTGCCATATCTCTTCTATCTGTGCCTTTTCAACAGGTTCCGAACCCGGAACGGCAGATATGAAACTCAGCAGATTTTCATGCATGAACTGAGGATATATCAGCACATAGAGCCTGAACATCACAAGCATCATGAGCGGATTGTCCTCAGGCTGGTAGCTTGTGACGAGTGTCGGGAGCTTATCTTTTTCAAACGCGCCTTGTATGAGTTTACTGTAATCGTCCGCAAATACCCACGCAGCGTTCGTCTGACCGCTTGCCGCGAGCATTTTCGCTTCTTCCGGTGTTTCCGTTATGACAAAGCTCATGACGTCCGAAGACCTGATAAGCTTTTGCACGGTGGAAACAGCCTCGCTGTCAGGTCCTGTATAAACGGAGATCTTTACTATGTCAAGATCCAGCGATGATGTGACCGACAAAAGCAGCACAAGGAGCGGCGTGAGCAGCATCGCTGTGAGAAAAACGGGGTTCTTTATTATCCTTTTGTTCTGCAGTGCAAGAAAAACAAGAGCATTCCTGATCATAAGTCTTTTTCAAGCCTCCTGTCTCTCACCCATACGCTGACTCCGAAAAACAGGATGGACCAGGCAAGACAAAGTAAAGGCTCCTTAAAGCCAAGTGTATCCAAAAGAGAAGCCGAAGCCGCGTTGAACGCCGCGCCGGTCGGGAGAAATGACGAAACACGAGTCACTCTCTCGGGGAGCATTGAAAGCGGATAATAAAACCCCGAAACAAGCCCAAGTATCACGGAAACCGCAAATTGCGAAAGTATCGCGCCTATCGTACCCCTGAATATCTCATAGAGCATGAACTGCATGAGGAAAAGCATCATGGCGTAAGGCCATACGGACAAGACAAACAGAAAAAGTTTTCCGCCGGGGGCGCTTCCAAGCTCGGAAATGCTTATCTTTCCGAAGGACACACCGATCACCATGAGGATTGAAAAAAGGAACAGCGAGATCGTCTGGAGCGCGGAAAAACCGATAAATTCAGAGAGTACCTGAACCGCAGGGTTTTCCCCTTCACGCTTCAGCATCAGCTCAAAGTTTGAATTCCGTCCAGAAAAAAAGAAGGAAGCTCCAATGCCCGACATTGTGATAAATATCATCAGCACGGCAACAAGGTAATACCCCGTGAAGGAAAGGCCGTTTGAAACTCCGATGACTTCAACATCGGCCGAACCTATGGTCCCCAGGATGGAACTTATCATCCCCTTGTCAAGGATATCCATGCCTTCGGAAATGAAGTCGTTACGAGAGACCAGTCTCAGATAATCGTATGCCGAATAATAGGTGCATTGTGTAGTTGTCATTATGGAGGAAATTCCGTCAAGCGATTCCGCAAGGATCTTTCCTGCCACACCGCCCCTTCCTTCCGCGGTTACATAGGTCACATGTTTGTCATTGCTTCCACCGTCGACAGCCTCCACAAAGCCCTCGGGGAAGATCACATAGGTGGTAAGATCTCCTTTCAGCATGGCACGTGAAGCCTCTTTCTCGGTCATGCTGCTGAAGCCCACGCCAAACTCCTCACCCACAAGACGAGCTGCCTTGTCAACGTTTATTCCCATATAGTCCGAGATCTCGCCCACATAGGCCACTTCAAAAAGGGAATTCTGTTCACTTTCGCCGTGATGCACCGTAACGGCACCCAGAAACACCCCGATCGAAATGCATAAAAACGCCGCCGCCGTAAGTGTTGCGGGCAGCAGCCTCAAAGCTCTTTTGAGCTGTACGTATGTTAATTTAAGGAATCTGCATCTCATCTATCAGTTCACTGATATTTCCGTTAAAAATAGTCTTTCTGAGTTTTGCACCGTTAAGGATATAGTGCTCGTCGGAAAGCCTTATCTCCTCTTCGTCGTGAGTCGCGATAAGCACGATCCCGCCTTTTTTTCTGAAGTCGGAAACCGTCTTTCTTATCGTTTCCTTGCAGATAAGGTCGAGAGCAGCTCCCGGTTCGTCAAGCAGCAGCACCGCGGGATTTCCGGAGATCGCGCACCCTATGGACAGCCTTTTTTTCATTCCGCCGGACATCCTGCTTACACGGGTCTTTATAAACTCGTCTATGCCAAGCTCCTTAAGGAAGCCGTCTTTAAGGCTTTGTTCGATCTCTTCTTTAGAATACCTTATCCTTAAGTTGTCCATCGCGGAAAGCTCCGGGATGAGCGGGTCCGACTGCGGAACATAGGCCACCTTGTCAACTAGCATTTTTCTGTTTTTAAGGAGATCTTCTCCGTCAAGAAGAAAACTCCCGGAATCAGGTTCGCGCACTCCGGAAAGCACGGAAAGCAGAGTCGTCTTTCCGGTGCCGTTCCTTCCGAGGAGACAGTAGCACTTCCCGCTTTCCATGGAAAGCGAGACTCCGTCAAGGCACAGCGTTTTCCTGTATTTTTTTGTGATGTCTACTATTTCGGCCTTCATGATAAAAAAGAACTGCACACAAGCTTTCGGCACTGTGTGCAGTTGTTGTTATTGAATTTGATCAGCGGTAAAACTTGCCCATATCCTCAAGATAATCCTGCGCGTCATCGATGAGATCTGTGATGTCATCACCGGCGCCTGCTTTTTCAAGATTCTTGCTGATAGTGGAAAGATCAAGTGAAGATGCCCACTCCATAAGATCGTCCTGGTCGGAGATCTCGTTTGCTTTCTTTGCGCTCGGAACGGAAAGCTTTGAAGCTTTTCCTATCTTTGAGGTAAACGTAAGTGAAAGTATCTTGTCTTCCTTGCTATAAAGAGTGATCGTGACTTCGCCCTTCTTGTTGGTGGTGTTGAAGCCAAGGTCAACGGAAACATCCTTACCGAGGTAAGTGCTGAGTCCGGAAGAAATGGTCGATGCCGTGTAGCTTCCCACAAGAGGAGTAAGGGCTCCCGCATCAAGAGGAAGTTTAACGGAACCGCTCGCAACACCTGTAAATATCTTGGAGTAGTCAAGCTTGTTCACCGAGAACTTGTACTCGACTTTGTTGTTGCCCTCGCCGATCTTTATCTCGGCATCGCCTGTGTACTTATTGCCTTTCTTTTTGCCTTCGCTTGAAAGCTCAAAGTTCACAGTGGAACTTTCTTTTTTGCCGTCACGCTTAACATCGGACTTGCTGTATGCTTCAAAAGCATAGTCGCTTCCCTTGGAAACGAGCATATAAGACACTGTCTCGATCTGTGTTCTGGAAGAATACTTTGTGGCGGTCTCGACAGTCCTTCCGACAACTTCACCCTTGCCGTTCACATAGAGGGTGTACTCAAGGCCGTTGCTCTCGGCATAGCTCTTTGCGTAATGAGCCGCATTGTCGATCACATCGTCGAGCATATCAAGGAAATCGTCATATGCATCCTCACCACCGTTCTCTGTGCGCTCATATTCTTTAAGAGCGTCAACGAGCTTGATGATGGTATTCTTTATGTCCTTGTCCTTCTTTAATTCCTCACATACCTTTACAAGGATATTCTCTAACGTTTCCTCATCGATCTCTACCTTGATGGTGGTGAGGTTCTGCTGGATATCTCCAACCTTAACCTTTTTGCTTCCGACCTTTACATCCTGAACCTGATCGAGAGTGATATCGATATACTTGTTGAGGATCTTTGCAAGAGTTCCCTTTGAAGGAAGAGCCTTAAGATAAGTATCTATCTCCTTGTCAAAGGTGTTCATGTCGATCTCGTCGTCTAAGCCCTTTGTCTCTCCGATAATATCCTCACCAAGAAGGATATAGCTTGAATCGAGCTCGGGAACCCTGATATAGGCTTCACTGTTATCCATATCAAAGGTCATCTCGGCGGAAACGATCTTTTTCTTGTTGAGCTTGAGCTCAGCGTTTGCGCCCATAAGAGCGTTCTTTAATGCATAGCCGTAAGACAGTTCAACGTTCTTTAACCAGTCGAGCTTTACATCAGCCATGTCGCCGAGAGTGCTGAGAAGCTTTGTGCCCTTTGTGCCAAACTCTACAGCGACGGAACCGTTGACCGATGTGTTCATAATGTCACCGGCATTGTCGGATGTAGTCTTGTAAGCTGTCGCAAGATCGTTCACCGTGCTTGCGAGGTATTTCTTTTCAACATGCTTGTAATACTTTGCATCATTTGAGAAAAGCTTTACTGCCGCATTGGAAACTCTTGCGAAATTGCATCCCACAACGACAAGTATCACCACAAGGATGGCAAGCGCTGCCACAAGAACCTTGTTCTTCTTTAAGAACGCGCCAAAGCCCTTCTTCTCTCCTGCATTCTGCTGTACGGGCTGTACAGGCGGTACCGGCTGCACGGGAGTCTCTCCGGCAGCTTCCGTAACGGTATTCTGTACCTCTGCAGCGGCATTTTCCGCGGCATTTGCAGTCTCCGTAACTGTTTCCTCAACAGCGGCCACAGTATTGTCCACTGCTTCGGCTGCGGTCTCTTTTGCAGCTTCAACGGTCTCCGTGATCTTTGCTCCGCAATTAGGGCAGAACAATGTGCCGTCTTCTATCTGCGCACCACATTTTCCACAAAACATTTGTTGTCCTCCTGATAGGTCAAAAATTGATCATGATCTCTTAAAAAGTATCAAAACCATACATGTTATCATTTTAACACAATTTTCTGATTAAGTAAAGCGATCATGAAACAGAATGACTTATTCCCTCGATGCGAGCTCTCTTGAAATGTCTGTCCAGGTGAGGCCGGTCTCTGCCATGAGCACCATCACATGATACAGGAAATCAGCGATCTCGTAGCGAAGTTCCTCGTGATCGGGGTTCTTTGCGGCGATCACTATCTCAGTCGCTTCTTCGCCGCATTTTTTTAGGATCTTGTCGATGCCCTTGTCAAAGAGATAGTTGGTATAGCTCCCCTCTCTGGGATTCTTTTTTCTGTCCATAATGACGGCAAAAACATTGTCAAGGACGGCGGAAATGTCGTCGTTTTCAAATTCTGTCTTGAGTATCTGAGTATAGAAGCACGATCTGTTGCCCGTATGGCAGGCTGCGCCGATCTGCTTTACCCTTGCGAGGATGGTGTCAGAGTCGCAGTCCACATAGAGTGCCTTGACATACTGGTAATGCCCCGAAGTCTCTCCCTTTACCCAGATCTCGTTCCTGCTCCTGGAAAAATAGGTCATCCTGCCTGTCTCGATGGTAAGGCCGTAGGCTTCTGCATTCATATACGCCATCATCAGCACTTCATTCGTTCTGTAATCCTGTACGATAACGGGAACGAGGCCTTTTTCGTTGGTTTTGAGACTCTCAAAATCCACCGTGGCAAGAGGCGTCGCTATGTCAAAGCCTTGTCCGGAAAGGGATTTCTTCAGGGAAAATACGTTCTTTCCTTCGTAAAAGTTTGTGGCGATGCCGGAAACATTCGGAAGTTCAAGAAGCTCCGTGATGGAATTTCTTGAGAGCGCATCGCGGATTATGACATCGCAGTAGTTGTCGTTCAGGTATTTTCTGATCTTCGGAGTGATGGCGAGATGCTTCACCATTATGCCGCCAACGCCGTCAGCGAGGTATTTTAAGCACACCTGCCCTATCTCGTGGATCGTCTCCTCTTTGTAATTCAGGCCAAAGTTTACGAGCGCGTAGACATTGTTCTTTCCGATCTTTGTCACGGCCTGTGAAAGAAGCTCGGGATCGGAGATCGCCTCCATGTCGATGATGACCTTGCAGGCCCCGGCATAATAAGCCTTTTTCACGTCCTCGAGACGGTCCACAAAAACTCCCGTCATGAATGGAAGATCCGTCCTGTCACGCACAAGGCGGAGAGTCGAATAGAAATCCTCTCTGTCTTTCGCGTTTTTGGAATAATTGTAGATAAAAAGCATGTCCACGCCCGAGGTGTCATAGTCGCTCACCTTTTCGAGCACCGACTCTCTTGTCTCGTTTTCCGCATCGATCGATGCTATTATCTTTTTCTTTTTTCTGTTGTCCATAAACAAACCGACTGCCTCTTTAAGGTCGATCTTTTTTTCATATATGGCTTTGCCGAAGATTACGCCGGATACATTGATCAGCGACAGCGCTCTCAGGTCGTCTATCGAAGAAACGCCGCCCGAAGCGATTATCTCAAGTCCCGTCTCGTCAACGATTGCCTTGGTCTGCTCGATGTTCGGACCGTTAAGCATCCCGTCACGAGAGATGTCTGTGTAGATGATGGTCTTTACGCCCATCTCCTTCATCTTAAGAGCAAGGTCCAAGGCCATCACGGAGCTCACATTTTCCCAGCCCTCGGTAGCCACGTGACCGTTCTTTGCGTCGATCCCGACAACGATCTTATCGGCTCCGAAGTGCTCCACCGCGGTCTTTATAAAATCGGGGTCGCTGAGTGCCTTGGTGCCTACGATGACACGTGAAACACCGAGAGAAAGCCTGTGCTCGATGTCTTCAAGACTGCGCACTCCCCCGCCGATCTCAATGGGGATCTTCACATGCTCCACGATCTCTTTTACGGCTTTGTCGTTTGCGCTCACGCCCTCTCTTGCGCCGTCAAGGTCGACCACATGGATGAACTCGGCGCCCGCCTGTTCAAATTCCACAGCGACCTTCCAGGGCTCGTCGGAGTAGACGGTCTTGTCGTCGTAGTTTCCCTGTCTCAGTCTCACACACTGACCGTTTTTTATGTCTATAGCGGGATAAAGTTTCATATCACTCCTTTTGTCGAGAGCGCGCCCTCGATCCTGTCATCATATTTTGTGGCCATGTCCATTGCCTTTGCAAAGGCCTTGAAGCAAGCTTCGAGCTTGTGGTGGTTGTTTTCGCCCGCGAGCTCTTTGATATGCAGGTTCATCATGGCCGAATAGGAAACGGCGTAGAAAAACTCTTTTGCCATTTCAGTGTCAAAATATCCCACGCGGGGTGTCGTGAGATGCACGTCGAAATTCAGATACGGTCTTCCGCAAAGGTCCACTGCGCAGACCATCAGCGTCTCATCCATGGGAAGCGTGAAACAGCCGTATCTTGCAATTCCGGCCTTGTCTTTAAGAGCCTCGTAGATCGCCTGTCCGAGCGCGATGCCGCAGTCCTCTATGGTGTGATGACTGTCGACCTCGAGGTCTCCTTTGCATTTAAGAGTCAGGTCAAAAAAGCCGTGTCTTGCAAATGCTGTGAGCATGTGATCAAAAAATCCGACTCCGGTGGAAATGTCACTCTTTCCCGTTCCGTCGATATTGATCTCACAGACTATATCCGTTTCTTTGGTCTTTCTTACAATCTTTGCGGTCCTGTCGCCCATGGTCTTTGCCTTCCTTTCGTTTTACGCAGTGCTTCAGATCTTTTTTCCGAAACGCACAGCTATGGAATTTGCGTGAGCCGTGAGGCCCTCCGCTTTTGCAAAAGTGATGATATCGTCGGATGCTTCAAGGAGCGCATCCTTTGAGTAATAGATAATGCTGCTCTTTTTGATAAAATCGTCCACGGAAAGAGGTGAAAAGAACTTTGCGGTGCCGTTTGTGGGAAGCACGTGGTTCGGTCCCGCAAAATAGTCTCCGAGGGGCTCGGACGAATATTCACCGAGGAAAATGGCGCCCGCGTTCTTTACCATGGTCATTGTCTCAAACGGGTTCTTTGTGAGGATCTCAAGGTGTTCGCTTGCGATCTCGTTCACCGCGTCCACCGCTTCTTTGAGCGAGGGAGCGATCAGGATATATCCGTAGTTTTCAAGAGATTTCTTTATGATCTCACCGCGCCTTAACTCGTTTGTAAAGCGCTCGACCTCTTTTTCCACCTTGCCGGCAAGTTCTTCCGATGTCGTTACAAGTATCGCGCTCGCAAGCTCATCATGCTCTGCCTGTGAAAGAAGATCTGCGGCAACGTACGTAGGATCCGGTGTCTCATCTGCGAGCACCGTCACTTCGGAAGGACCTGCGATGGAGTCGATCGCAACAAGTCCGTAAACAGCCTTTTTTGCAAGCGCAACATAGATATTTCCGGGTCCTACGATCTTGTCGACTTTCTTTATTGACGCGGTACCGTATGCAAGAGCGCCTATTGCCTGGGCTCCTCCGCATTTGTAGATATCGGTGACGCCTGCTTCTCTTGCGGCAACAAGTGTGCCTTCATAAACTTTTCCGTCTGGTCCGGGAGGAGTGGTCATCACTATCCTCTTTACTCCAGCCACCTTTGCGGGAAGGACGTTCATAAGGACGGATGAAGGATATGCCGCTTTTCCGCCGGGAACATAGACTCCCACTGATTCAATTGGTGTGATCTTCTGTCCGAGTATCGTGCCTTTTTCGTCTGTATCAAACCAGCTGCGCTGCTTTTGCATCGCGTGATAGTTCTTTATGTTTTCGGCTGACTTTCTGATAACGGCGAGCACTTCATCCGGGATCAGCCTGTAGGCTTCCTCGATTTCTTCTTCCGTCACCTTGAAATTATCGGCGTTTATCTCCGCTCTGTCAAATCTCTTTGTAAATTCAAAAACCGCTTCATCTCCTCTCGATCTTACATCATCAAGGATGGATCTCACCGCTTCTTCATATTTTCCGTACTGATTCGGATTTCTTTTAAGGAGTTCTCCAAGGAGCGTTTTTATCGTCTCTTCGTTAAGTCTCACTTTTCTCATAATTTTGTCCTCAGTCTTTCTATTATACTCCCTATCCTCTCGCGTTCCATCTTCATGGATACCTGGTTCACCACCATCCTCGCGGAGAGAGGGAGTATCTCTTCAAGCACTTCGAGCCCGTTTTCTCTGAGTGTCGTGCCCGTTTCCACAATGTCTACGATCACCTCGGCAAGCCCTACGATGGGCGCGAGTTCTATCGATCCGTTGAGCTTTATGATCTCCACGGTGCGGTGCTTTTTGTTCTGGAAATAGTCTTTTGCGATCCTCGGATATTTTGTCGCGACCCTGATGATCTCGCCGCTCTCGAGAAGCGGTCTTGCCGAAGCGGGTCCCGCAACGCACATCCTGCATTTTCCAACTCCGAGATCCATGACCTCATAGATGTTCCTGTCTTCCTCGAGGATCGTATCCTTACCGACCACTCCGATGTCAGCTGCGCCATATTCCACATAGGTCGGGACGTCACTCGCTTTTGCGAGGAAAAATTTGAGTTTCAGTTCTTCGTTTGTAAAAATGAGCTTTCTCGACTCCTTGTCCTTCATCTCTTCGCAAGTGATCCCGATACGCTCCAAGAATTCAAGCGTCTGCATGGCAAGCCTGCCCTTTGCAAGCGCGAAAGTTATGTATTCCATGTCTGCCCCCGAGGCTCAAGCCTCGGGGGAGCCCCCGCGGCTTTGAGCGGTATAATTGTAACTCCGGAAGGAGTTACGGTCCTTTTATAAACTCTTTTCGTGTGTCTCTCCCGATTCAAGATCCTTTATCCTTATCGATTTTGTGTTGTCGATGTAAAGGATCCCGCCCGCGAGGATGGAATGGGCATAAGCCTCATATTCCTCATCTGAGATCGAAGGATCGTGCTTCAGCACGGTGATCTTTAATTTGTCGGCTCTCAGACTGTCGGCGACCTCTATCGCTTTGTCCTCAAAGCCATCTTCATAAAGCAAAAGCGTCGCATCGTGGACAACTTTCTGCTGGATTCCCTGCCTGTTCATCGCGGCTATCGCATAATCCACATAGATCGCGATACCGATGGCGCTCGCAGGTTTTCCAAACTGCGCAAGAAGCGAATCGTAACGGCCGCCTGCGCCAATAGGCTCTCCGGTCTTATGCGTATATGCCTTGAATACGACGCCGGTATAGTATTCATACTTTGTGAGCATCCCGAGATCGAAGGAGACATAGGCTTCCTTGCCGTAGACTTTAAGCTTTTCATATATCTCTTCAAGCTCATTCAGGGCCGAGAGTGCCCTGACATTCTCGGTACTCTTTTTGAATTCCCTCACAAAATCAATTGAACCGAACTGCAGCGGGAGCTTTGTAAATATCTCCTTAAGGGCATTGTCGATGTTTTTCTTTGATAGTAGTTCTTCAACGCCGAACAGATTTTTCGCTTCGATGAGGTCTTTTAATTCTTCGGTCTCGCTTTCGGAAAAGCCCGCTTCCGAGGTGAGAGCCTTGAAAAACTCGGCATTTCCCACTTCGATCTGGAACTCGGTAAGACCGAGACTTAAGAAGCAGTCGATCATCAGCGCGATCATCTCGGCATCGGCGGTAACGCCCGAGGCATTTACAAGCTCGGCGCCTATCTGTGTGATCTCTTTAAGTTTTCCCTGATACCCGTCGTTATTGACAAACGTATCCGCACGATAGAAAAGACGAACGGGAAGCACATCGTTACGATGGTACTTTGCAACGCATCTCGCAATCTGCGGCGTTACGTCCGGACGGAGCACGCAGGTTTCTCCGTCGCGGTCGGTGAACTTGTACATATCCCTTGAGGATACTGTTCCTCGTTCGGAATTGAAAATATCGAAGTATTCAAATGTCGGGGTCTTTATCTGCAGATAACCGTACTGCTTCATGACCCTCTTTACCGCGCGTTCCGCGCATTCTTTCCTGATGAATTCCTCACCGCAGATGTCTCTCACACCCGCGGGAGTCCTAAGAAGTTCTTCCTTCATAAATCTCCTCCGGCTCTCTGCAGCACAGATAAAATACGGCTTTGAGCTTTATGCTTTAGTACGTTAATGTGCTACCAAATTAGCAGATTAGCAAATCAAATTAGGAGGATTTTATACTAAAATCCCAAGTTTGTCAACAGTCTCTTTCATCAAGATCTTTCTGTATCATCAAAAGGTACGGGATCACTGTTCCGTTCTGCGCTTTAAAGAACCATTCCTCCGAAAGTTCCTCAAATCTTATGCTCTTTCTCCCGCCTTCGCACATCCTTTTCCAAAAGCGCTCCGCTTCGCTGAAACGCATATAGTAAAGCGTTTCTCTGTGAGTATAGCTTATCAGGAAGAAAGCCACGCCGCCCTGTTTTTCAAAGTCCTTCATGAACCGTATCTGGTGCTCATGTATATTTGCGAGCGCAAACGTATCCGCAGCGCTCTCCTTTGCGTCAAAGCACACAGGTATCCCCTGCACCGCGCCGATATAGTCGACCGTGCTCTTCTGATCGAAATATGCGAGCGTGATATGCTTTGATTCCTTGTCTATCTGTAAGGGCGTGATGGGCGTAGGTATCTTTTGTATGAGGGCAAGTCCGCTCTCTCTGTATCTGTCGTTTGTGAGATTTATGAGTTCCTCAAGTGCCGAACCCCTTAGTCCTCTTAAACTTTTTGACGGCATTTTCAGTTTCCTCTCTTCCGAATATCTGCACGGAAAGCTTTAAAAAATCGGCGGGCGGATCCGCAGAAACGCATTTCCCGCGAAGCTCGGAGAGCCTTAAAGTGTCCTCCGGGAAAACATACATAAACGCGTGAAGCATCTGACGGCGCACATTTATGTCCTTTCCTCGTGTCCCGCCGTACTTTAAGTCTCCTGCGAGCGGATGCCCGAGGAACGCAAGCTGCCCTCTTATCTGATGAGGTTTTCCGGTCTTAAGTTCAACGGCCAGCAGTGTATGTGTATCTCCTGCGATGAGCGGAGAAAAAGCGGCTTCGAGCTTTTCCGCGCCTTCCCTTTTTTCATCCATCACGGTTATCTTGTTGAGCTTCTCGTCCTTTACGAAAAACGAAGTTTTTTCAAATTCTTTGTCGATCCTTCCCGTTGCGATGCAGAGATAATACTTTTTAAAATCCCTGTTCTTAAGCATCTGAGCCATGTCCTGAAGGCCTGTAAGGCTCTTTCCCGCTATCACGAGCCCGCTTGTGTTCCTGTCTATCCGGTTGCACACCGACGGTGTGAACGCCTCGTCTTTTTCCCCTTTTGACAAGACATATCTCACCACTCTTTCATTAAGCGACACATCGGAAGCTTCCGCTTTCTGCGTGAGTTCTCCGGCAGGCTTGTTGACGATCAGGATGTCTTTGTCCTCATAAACTATCTCACCCGGAGCGAGCGTTTTGGCAGTGTCTTTACTTTCCTTTATTTCTTCGGTCTTTCCGCTGAATTTCTCATAGGTCTCGTCCGCAAAAAAGAAACGTATCTCATCGCCTTCCGCGACTTTCTCGTTTCCTCCCGCCTTTTTACCGTTCAGCGTGATGTTCTTTTTTCTAAGCATCTTGTAAACAAAAGACGGTGCTGCGTTTTTAAGTATCTTCTGAAGAAGCTTGTCAAAACGCTGCCCCGCCTCGTTTTTTGAAATAATGTGACTTATCATTCCCGCGCCCTTTTGATCGTTTCTACACTATGGCAGTTCTGATCATATCAATGAGGTCTTTTCTTGCCTGTACGTTTGTCGGTCCTCCCGACTGATCCGGCCTTTTTTTCATCCTTGCGGCCAGTTTTTCTTCGGAATCCGCATGATAGTAGACCATGTTTATCTGACGGTTCTTAAGTTCTTTTTCAAAATATGCCGGAACCTTACCTTTTTTGTCCTTGTCCTCTCTTACAAAGCCTATAGCCTGATGCTCTGTGACATACAGAGCGTCGAGATGCATCACATGTTCGGATGAGGTGAATACAAGGTCAAAAAAGAGTTCGTCGCCTTCTCTCTTGTAAGAATAGAGCCTCTTCATCAGGTCCTCGGGGATAGGCTTATACGGGATCATTATGACAAGGCTCACCAGCACACGCGCCGCGGGAAGCACCATAAGGATCGCGAGCACCGTAAAGATGTTTGACACCTCCCATTTGTTCAAAAGGAGCCCTGTGAAAAAAATGAGCACTCCCGCGAGGACAAGAAGGGAAAAGTGGAGCCATCCCGTTTTTTTCCTGAAATTAAGATAGCCGTACTGTCCTTTTGTAAATCGTTTTCCGGTACTCATTTTTCTGTCCTCACTTTTTCGGGGAAATCAGGCATGAGCATCAGATCTCCCGGTTTTAAGTCCTCAGGGAGTTTTAACGCTCCAAAGGACACTCTTTTTAAATATTCCACTTCTGAGCCGATCTCGTGGCACATTCTCTTAACCTGGTGGAACCGGCCTTCTGTGAGCGTTATCAGAAGCTCGCACCTGCCGTCTTCCTGAGATACCACCTGAAGTTTTGCGGGAAGCGCCTTATAGTCTTCCCCGACCATGATCCCGTCACTGAAGCGCTCTGCGGCGTCTTCTGCGGGTGTTCCGGTACACACGGCAAAATAGGTCTTTTCCACATGTTTTGAGGGGCTTAAAAGGTCATGCGAAAGCTTTCCGTCATCAGTTATCACAAGAAGTCCCTCTGTGTCTTTGTCAAGGCGTCCGATCGGAAAAAGGTCTTTTTTCTTTATGCTGTCGGGTATTTTTTCGCTTTCTTTTACAATATCCAGCACAGTGCGGTCTTTCCCGTCCTCTGTGGCGCTTAATACTCCCGCGGGCTTGTTCATCACTATGTAAACGGGGCCCGTGGCTGTGACCGGCTCTTTATCCAGCATCACTTCATCGGTGTCACCGATCTTCATCGCGGGGTCCTTTGCCTTTACGGCATTTACCGTGACTCTTCCGGAACGCACCGCGTCTTTCGCTTTGCTCCTTGTAAGTATGCTGTTTTCACTTAAAAACTGATCAAGCCTTTTCACTTAAAAATCCTACATCATTCTCCAGCCGGGGAGATATTTGTTTTTTAAGACTCCGTTCTTTGCTTTTGCCCATCCGAGAGGATATCCGTCCGTGCAGATAAGGACATAGCCGTCTTTCACAGGAGTTTTTGCTTCTATGGTCTCACATTTAAGGTATTTCACGACATCCTCACTGTCGCAGGGCAGATCATAGCAATTGTCAAAGTCGTCTTTTTTCAGTGCCATCGCAAGCGCCTGAGAAGGCTCAAAGCGGTCCTTCTGCACTTCTCCGAGGAGGAGCCCCGTCCTCATTATCCTGAGTCCCGAAAGCACCGGTATCCCTTCAGGCTTCATGAACAGCCTGTTTTCACGAAGTTCGAGTCTTTCACGGTCAATTTCGATCCCAATGCGTGAAAGGAACTTTTCAGCGTCCTCGGGCAATTTCACCACTTTATTTTTTTCAAAGACAATGCCGCAGTTTTCACCGTCGTCCTTTTTAAGGAGCGCCGCAAAATGTCCTTCGCCTTTAAGCTTATGCGGCCAGAGTCTTATCGCATTCCTGATCTCTTCCTTTTCCGAACCTATGTATTCAGGGTGGCCTCCGTCAAAAAGCTCGTATGTGAGTTCCGGGCGTATCACATGCATATACGGATATTTTTCAAGGATATAGGAAAGTGTCCCCTCGTCTTCCGACGGATCGAAAGTGCAGGTCGAATAGAGCATGCAGCCGCCCGGCGAGAGCATAGGAATGCAGGCGTCCACTATCTCAAGCTGGAGCTTATGATAGTACTCGTTTCCATACTGTTCCCAGTTTTTCATGATCGCGGGAGTCTTTCTGAACATCCCTTCACCGGAGCACGGCGCGTCTATAAGTATCTTGTTGAAATATCCTCTGAATCGGTCGG
>JAEENL010000144.1 GCA_016283775.1 Lachnospiraceae bacterium
GCTTGCGCTGTAGTCTGAATCCCAGTCTTTTCCGACGAAATAGTCATCATAGATTTCCGAAAGTTCCGTGGGAACGGAAGTACCGGCATAATCCCACATATCATAGACCTGGTCAAAAACGTACCATTCGTTCTGCTGCAGGTAATATGTGGTATCGTCATAGGAATAATAGCCGTTGTGCCTGCTCTTAAATATGTTCGATCCGATCGTTCCGATAAAAAACGCGGCAATGGCTACAATGATCGTAGTCATGAAAGCTTTGTTCTTAGGTGCACGCCCCAATGACGCATTCCCCGACTGTCCGCTCCGCTCGTTCAAGCCTTTCTGGTGGACTATCTCGTCTTTCAGCTTCTGATAGAGCTCATGTACCGCATACGCCTCGTCCTTGCCCTTGTATCTCACAGCTCTGGTGCCGTCGTCCTTGTTTTTGTAGACCACGAAGTCACCGTTCTCGTCCTGATAGATGCCGAACGCTCTGGCTTCTTTTATGTCTTTTCCGATGAAGAATCTTGTCACAGACTCGGGCGGAAGCTTTCTCGCCCTGTACCAGTCGGCAAGTTCCGCTATGGTCTTCGGACGTCTGTCTGCGTCGTTCTGGGACGGATTTGCGGCTCCACAGTGCGGACAGTTCCGCTCGGTATCTTCATAGGTATTGTCGCAGTATTCACATTTTATCTTCATCTGTTCTCCTTATCCCGTTCCGCCACCGCTTCAGGAACGCTTAAACTTTGAAAAATCAAACATATCGCCCAGAGTCACGCCCTTTTCTTCAGGCTCCATGACTTCTTTTATTTTTTTAAGTGTAGTCTTGAACAGCTTTTCGTCCTTGAAATATTTGAACAAAATGCCTGTATTTCTCGCATCGCAGAGCGCGTCGTGCTCCTGCCCGGAAAAATCGATGCCGAGAGTAAAAAGCGCTGTCTTAAGTGACAGGTTTTTCTGAAAGCCTATCACCCGGTCAAATTCCTTCTGGAAATCATTCCAGGGTTCGGAAAAAAGGTGTTTTTCATTTTCCGTGACTTCGTAATTTTTTAAAGCGATCTCTTTTGATATCTGGCTGTAATCGGTATCGCCCCAGGCATGTATCTCCGTCTTTTCTTTTGCGGATAAGCACCACCTGGAAAAACTTTTAAGTGCCTCGTTGAACCCCGGAGCATCGGCGACCATCTCATATGTGATCCCCGTGAGTTTTGTGATCTTTCCCACTATGGTGTCGTTGTATTCAGGCCGCACATAGGTCTTAAAGCACGATATCTCGTTGTAGCTCTCGTCAAGCATGACGGCACCGATCTCTATGGTCTCTGTGGAAAGACCGGTGCTCAAAAAGGATTCACGCTTCGTCTGGTTCATCTCAAGATCGACCACAATATGCTTCATGTATCCGCTCCTCTGATGGATCGTCCGATCGTTGTGTTTTTCAGTCTGTAACTTTATCATTTTACCACAAGAATCTGTTTTCGCACATATCTTTTTTTCGTAAAAAGAAATTTGTAAAGGCCCTGCACGTCAAAGCACGTCTATGACGCGGAAGCCATAAAAAAGAGGCGGCAAGTGCCGCCTCGGTAAAGCCTGTATATTCTTATTCCGTACGATCGTCAGTCGATGATCACCGTGGTACTGGAGCTCACATAGGATGTGCTCTCTTTGTAGTTTACGGAAACGAACTGGGCATCGTTGTTCATAACGGCGGGCTTATCGTAGCTCTGTCCGTTCTTCCATGCTTCCATCTTTTCAAGTGTCCTCGAAAGCGTCTGCTTGCAGATCTCCGGCATCTGATCGTCGCCGCCGAACATGTCCGCTACCTGCTTGTAGCCTTCCTTTACCGCATCCATGAGTTTATCCGCATATTGCGGATCGTCACCGGATATGGCTATCGCAAACTGCACCATGCGTTCGCTGGTCTGCTCCACGCCCCAGTAGCCGTTCTCGGAAATATCCTCTGCCGCCTGGGCGCTCACTTCGGGATCTACGGGAAGATCGCCGTCCCTGATCCCCTTAAGAGCCTCAGTGAGTCCTGAATCTGTCTTAAGCCCTGTGAGGAAATCCACGTCATTCTGCTCCACAGGAATGCCTTTTATCTTGCAATACTGTCTGTTCAGTATCTTTTCGATGATGCTGCGGAGTCTCTCCATTCTGGCTTCCGCATCGGCTTTAAGCTTTTCTATGGTCATAGCGTGATCCGCCATTTTGCCCACAGTCATCTTACCGTGATCGTTTCCGGTCTTTTCCGCATTGTCCGTTTTTGCGTTGTCTGCGGCCTTTACGCCGGCGGAACCTGTGCTGTACATGATCGTCGTGGACGTGCTGACGGAATATGACTCCGAATATGAGATCTGCACGGACATGCCCTTGGAAGGTGTCTCTTTTTCCTGAGGCGCAGGTTGCGGCTGAGGTTGAGGTTTTGCGGGTTTCGCATAGGTTATGGGAGCCTGCGGTTCGGTCTCTGCCTTCTCGTAAGTGGCTTCGGGAGTATGCTCGTTTCCCGTTGCCTTTCCGGCCTTGCCGTTCTTTTCCCATCCCAAATGTTTTCCGTTGTCGTGCTCGTTCCGCTTTTGAACGTTCTTGTTCTTTTCGTTGTTTTTCAGATTTTCGTAGCCTGAGTTTTGGGAAATAAGGTTAACATCCATGTTCTGTCCTTTCCGGAGGAATATCCTCCTGTCAAATGCGCCCGTGTAAGTAAAAGTCATCCTTGCCTTTTGTACCCGCCGGGCAGACTACCGTCAAAATATATATCGGCATAAATCTTAAAAACTTTAGTAATGTGCAAAAATATTTTTTTCGGGTCACTCTCTTCTGTGCTCGTCCCTTTTGAATTTCATGTCATACATCTTTGCATCTGCCGTTTCGACAAACTCGTCTATATCGTTTTCCCCTTCGGCAAGCGACCTGAACACCGTTCCGTAGCTCACTCCCAGCTTGTAAGGCCTGTCATGCTCCCTGTTGTAGTCTGTGATGATGCGGTCCACCTTTTCCCCGAGTTTCCCCGGATTCTCATCGTCAGGGTCCAGCGCCGCCATGAGCAAAAACTCATCGCCTCCCGTGCGCACGATCCTCGAGCCCTTCGGCGCGGAATCGCGGAGCGCGCCGGAACAGACCGCTATCGCTTCATCCCCCGCTGAATGTCCGAAAGTGTCATTTAAATATTTCAGGCCGTTTACATCAGCAACACAGACAAATACATGCTTTCCTTCTTCTTTCGCCTGGCGGAGCACAATGTCCGTGTAATACTTCATACCCTTCCGGTTATAGCATCCCGTCTGGTCGTCACGCATGTTTTCTTCAAAAAGTTCTTCAAATCTGAACTTGAGATCCTCTATCAGCGCCCTCTGTTCTTTTTCCTCAAGCAGTTCACGTCTTTTACGCTCGTCGATGTCACGCATGAGGAAAATGAAATCATGTCCGTGCGCCGCATCTTCCTCTGTAGCGTGGCAAAACGTGATCTCGGACCAGTAATAATGCATGTTCGTGTGACGCAGCCTGCACTCAAGAGAGGTAAAAACCCTGTTTTTAAGTACACCCGGAAAATACCCCGGATCCATGAATCTTTCAAAAGCTTCGCGGTCTTCAGGATGCACATTCTCATAGAGACACCCGCAAAACGCCTTAAAATCCTCGCAGTCTCCGGATAAGGTCTTTAACTCGTCATTGTGATCGATCATGAAAAAGTGCATGGTCTCGTCGTTTACCTTTAAGATCATCTGGTAAAGACTCTTTATCACATTGGCTACCTGTTGTTTTTCTTTGTTGTCCTTAATCATTTTATCAGCTCTTTTCTTTCCTGTTTCTTACTTTTCAAGATATCCCAATACGCTGTCAACGAGCGCGATCCCGGCAGGGTCATTGGGTGAAAGGTCAAACCCGAAATATACAAATTCCGCGTTCCCGTCCTTCATCACAAAAAGCGGCGATTTCGGTTCGTTGTCAGAGAAATTCGGCACAGTCTCGACCACGGGCTTAACGGGCTTTTCAATATCTTTTATCCTCACCGAATATGAATTTTCGATTGGCTTTTTCCACTGATAATCCGCATATTTTTCTGTCGGGAAGCTGTTCAGCACCGCACTGTCGTTATCGATGATAAAGCCCACAGGCGCTTCAGACGGAAAATGCACAGGAGACCAGAAGACCGGGATAAAGCTGTTTTTCACCGTCTTTTCCTTACCGAAAAACTCAGGGGTGAGAAGGAATCTGCCTCCCTCTTTCAGCGCTCTTTCATATGCTTCGCGGTCTCTTACCATCCGGCTTTCAGGGATCGTTTTTCTTATGTTTGTGTCTTTCTTATATACAAAAAGCCGCCATGAATTTGTATATGTCCGGTCTCCCTTGACACTTATCCTCACTTTGATGAGTGAATTACGTTTCACCATGTCGAGCGGGATGTCTATGGGCGTCTTGTCACCTGTTGCCGGGTATTCGACTGTAAATATCTCTTTTCCCTCGGTGACATTTTCAAGGGTCACATTGTAAACAGGGGATTTTATCTCACTCAGACCACTGTCGTAAAGCGAGATGAATCCGGTCAGGTGTTCGTCCGAAGCAAACTGTCTCTTTGCCCAGAGGAGCGGCACCACTTCTGAGCAGAACTCTCTCCATTTTTCAGGCTCTATCACGCTTTTGCTTTCAAACATCACATCAAGAATGCCCACAGTTGCCGTGCTCTGTCCTGTGTAATCGGTGAGCGAAAGGAGCTGGAATCCTCCCATTCCTTTGGTGCGGAGCACCGCCTCTATGTCCTCTTTGTAGAGCTTTGCAGCGAGGTCTCCGGAAGCCTTGATGTACTCGGAAAGTCGCTCGTACACCCCGTGTTGCTTCATGCTCTTACGGATCACGTCAAAATTTACGGGAAGCATCGCGCCGGTGTATTTTTCGCAGATATCCACATCGGGATAGATGCAGTACTGTCCGACTTCAAACGAAGTGAACGGAACCGGCACTTTTTCACGCATCTCGTCATAATTTACGGTAGTGGACTCTGCGACTTCGTCATGCAGGAACTGTATCCGCGCCTTGTTGTGAAGTATCTCGAACGCACAGAGATAGTCCTCGCTTGCGCTCAGAGGATGGTCAAAGTTTGAAGACATCGTATAGAGCCTTCTGTCGTCATGCGCCTTCATTTCCTCTGTGATCGTATCAAGAAGCGCATAGTCCCCGAGGTTTTCGTTTCCGTTTGAGAAAAACACAAATGAAGGGTGATTACCGTAGGTCTCGCTGATCCTCAGCGCTTCGTCCCTGTAGTAAAGTCTGTGCCACTCATCATCGCCAAGTTCCATCGGAGTGACATCACGGTTCAGCCACAGAGGCATTTCCACTCCGAGATAGATGCCAAGCCTGTCGGCAGCTTCAAATGCCGCTTCCGGAGGGCACCAGGCGTGAAATCTCACATGGTTCATGCCGTATTTCTTAAGGGTCCGGAAATGCTTTTCCCATGTCTCCTCGTCCATCGGAGGATAGCCTGTGAGCGGATACTGCGCGCAGTTTATCGTGCCTCTTAAAGCCAAGGGGCGTGAATCTATCATAAAACTCTTGTCTTTCACATAAAGCTTGCGGATGCCGAATCGAACGGTATATTCATCCACCGTTTCCTTTCCGCATCCTTCCCCGACGTTTTCCGGGACAAGCTTCACTGTAAGAGTGCAAAGCCCTGTGTTAAACTCATTCCAATGGTTCGCTTTTTCGCTTATGATTTCGGCTATGCCAAGTTCAAAGCGGTTTCTCTGTTTTTTGGAAAACAGCTCTATCGACTGGACTGCGCATACCACAGCCCCGGACGGCGCGGTAAGTGTATATTCCAGTCTTGCGGGCACAGTCTCCATCGGAACATGCCTATCGCTAACAGTGACTGTCGAGACCTTTAAGATGCTCCCTTCAGGAAATGCCTGTACGGAGTCGATGTGGTCCACAGGTCTCGCCTGCAGCTCCATCCTTCCGATAACTCCGTTCCAGTAGCCTTGCGTGTCCACGCTGTAGCCGCTTGCCATATCGCCCATGTTCAGGATATTTGAGTTGTCGACCTCAAGGCGGATCCTGTGTTTTCCCTTGAATCCGGTAAACAAGGGCTTTCCTTTGCCGTCCACTCTGTCAGTGAGCCTATAGACATGGGGCGTGGAAAGTCCGATCACGCCACGGCCCACAAGGATGTCATCAAACCAGAGCTTTGACGCGATGTTCACTCTTTCAAGGAAAATGCAAAGATCCCGGCCCTCAAATTCCTCGGGGACCTCGATCTCTCTTTCGTAGTACAGTTTTCCTATGTATTCAAAACGCTCCACAGGCGCCCTCAAAGCCTCCCTGCAGTATTCGTCGTAATACTTCGCTTCGCGCCCTATCCCGTTTTCGCACGATGAACCCGGAAGCGTCACATCACGGTCCACATCGCCATTTTCACTTGTGCAATGCCATTTTCCGGAAAGATTCAAAATGTCCATATGTGTATATTCCACCTTGTTTTTATTTGCAGAAACTGTTTATTCATTGTCACACATTTGAGTTTAAAAATCAAATAATGCTTTTATAAAAAAGCGGCCGGACAAGCCGACCGCCTATGTTCTGGTAACTCCTATCTTTTTTTCCGATACGTTTTTCTACGGGTTCACACCGAAAGGTCCACCTGGTGCACTGTTCCCGCGCCGCCCGATTCTTTAAGGAAAACGCCTGTGCTCCTTATCACGCCGTCTGTCTTGTGATCGTCGTTTTTAAGGGAGTATTCGGTGGATGCTCTTCCAAGGTAGATCGCGCCCACGTCAGCGTCCTTAAGTGAAAGCATCTTGTTGTTTCCTGCATCGTCCTTTGTCCAGATGACGAGATCTTTGAAAACATCGTCATTCTCGTCAATCCAGCCGTTTTTATCCGAGTCGTATGCCTCAAGATCTTTAAAACCGTCACCGGATCTTGTGCCGAAAAGCTCGGAACCGTCGTTTATCTTTCCGTCCTTGTTCTTGTCAAGAGCAAGGAAACCGGAGCCTTCCGCCGCAAGTGAGATCTCGTCCTCTTTTCCGTCGGAATCGATGTCAAACATGAATTTCTTGTCGGAAATGATGTCAGCGTTACCCTTCAGATTGAAAACCAGCGGGTCCTTTACGGTAAAGCTTTCCATCATCATGCTGTCATACTTTTCGCAGAACGCCCTCGACATTTCCACATCAACGTTAAAGCCGATAGTCCTGCCGTCTGTGGTCTTTACCGCGCCCGTCGCTCTGTATGCGGTATGTTCTGCCTCTGTATAAAACGCGGACTGCACGGTAATGCGTGTGAAGGTGTTTGACGGAAGCGAGATCCTTGCTCCTTTTGCTCCGCCTTTTGCAACGACTTCCGCAGCGGGCGGCGCCGCAGCTCCGACCTTGGGACATGCCGCATTTGAAGGCGCTGCGCCTCCTGTGGTCATCTCACTCGTAAGCTCCTTCATGTCGTTCTCGACACTGTTAGAACTGCGCTTTCCTTCCCACATTTCTTTCAGCATCTCAAGAACGCGCTTCAAAACCTGAAGCTCGTAATCTTCAGCTGTGGAGATGGTTACAGGCTGGGCATTTGCCTTCCTGGTCTCCTCCATCTGCTTCATCATCGCGGCCAGCTGCTTTGCCTGGCCTTCCTTCTGCTTTTCCTTTTCCTCTGCGGCTTTCTCTTCCTTGTACTCCCTAAGCTGCTCGACCATAGTCTTTGAAGCGTCGGAAAGTTTGATCGTGGCTGCTTCGTCCGACCTTACCGTGATCTGCTCGCTGTGGGCTTCGAGGTGAGAATAATAATTCCTCGAGGAAGACATCTGGACATTACTTGACTCGATCTTCATACCGTTCTCCTTTCCATCCATGAAACAACGGACACGAATTCCTTTTCGTGTGAAACCCCTGCCCAAAGGGCACAATGAGGGTTTATCTTTTTTATCGGAAGGGCAGATGGAAATAATAATAGGCGCCGGAAAAGTTTATGATTTGTTTATTTTTTGTATTTCGCTGATTTTCAGGAATAAGACATTGTTATTTCTCCGTGAATGTTGTTTTGTTTTGCGCTCATATGATATATATTATTCTCAAATAACAGGTTCAGAAACCTTTAAACGGTCAAAACAGGTAAAGGAGACAAAACACATGGGAAAGTACGGAGCAGCAAAACATGACCCTTTTATCGATTCAAAAAGTTTTCAATGTCCGCATTGTGGTTCACCGCTGGACAGGGCATTTAACACACGTTGCCCGTTCTGCGGAAAAAGCACCGTGTCCGGAAGCTCATCGGGCAGACCTTTATACAAGAGTATTCTGTTCTGGATCCTGCTGATCTTCGTTTGCTCTGTTATTGTGATCACTATTGTAGAGACAAAGAAACACGAAGAACGCAAAGCGGCTGCTTCAAAGCCGGCTGTAACCGCAACGATTACGCCGGCTCCTACATCTTCAATGGATTCCGCTCAAAAATGATCTTGGTTTAGCCGAAGGTCATTTCACCTTTGTAAACGTATTTTTGGCAACTACTCCGCTTCCCATGTCGAGTAACACGATATCAATTGAGCCATCCGAATGGAATTCCAGTTCGTACGCCAGGAAACCCGTTATATAACTACCTCCCATAGTATTCCAATACGCATATCTTGCGGCTGTATTGGCCATTTCAACTTCGAAACCGCTGCCGATATTCTCGATCTTATCGTCGGTAAAGATTGCGTCAAGGTCCATAAGCCTTATCATTGAGCTGTCCCATTGGTACTTGGCAACAACATCAACCTCTGTGTTGTACACTATATCGCCAATCCTGTGGCACTTATGCTCCTCATCAAAGTAAAAGTGCATCGATCCGCCGTCTGCGGTAACATAATCCCCATAATAATCATCGATCGAATCGTAAACCTCCTGCAACGGAACCTCTGTAGGAGTTGGCGTAGGTGTGGGAGTATCTGTCGGTGTCGCCGGCACGGTTGTGGGCGTTGCTGTCAGATCAGCGGCTTTATTTCCGCTCTCTGCCGGTGCCTCCGTAGCCTCCGCCTTTTGTGTAACAACAGTCTCTTTCTGTCCTGAGGTTGAACTCGATGGATCCGTCACTTCCACAGTGCCTGTACCGCAGGCACTCAAGGCCAATAAACATACGGTTGTAAGTAATGTCAGTAGTTTTGTGTTTTTCATGTTTGGTCTCCTTTTTATTTGAATGTCTTATACTCCCATATCATGCCAAGTGATCCCAGCTGCTCCTCTGTAACCGCAGGAATGCTGTAGTAGAAAAAGTCGCTTCCGGGGAATTTGTGAGTACCGCCTCTGGTGTTTATGAGACATAACACGTTATCGCTCACGCGTACCCAGCGATCATCAAGGAAATCCATATAATCGCCCTCAAAGCGTACGGCAATCGGTGAAGCAGATTCATATTCCGCATATCTCAGCACGCCTTCTTCGGGGTGCTCCCACTTGTAATGAAGCACTTCCCGGCGATAGAGCCACGACGGTATCAACTCGCTGTCTTCGAAAATAAAGAAAGAATATTGGTTAACGTTATAACCGTCTTTGTCAAAATCCTCAACCACTATATTATCCCAGGAAACCTCCGGCCAGCTGTATTCCTGCTCCTTCCACTGATAAGTGTCCTGATCAAAAACAGGCTTTCCGTCTATTATCAACGACCGAAGCTCTACAAACTCCTCAAAGGTTTCCTTCTCATTATTCCAAGCCAGATAATCGCTTCCCACATGCAGATCTCCCAAGTATGACGAGATCATATCGAGAAGCACATCGTCCCTGCTCTTTGTATTGCTGAAGGTGGCAGAATCAAGCGGTTTGGAGCAATACATTCTGGAGCCTTCGCGGTACCCCTCTGCAGAATAAACATGCCCTGCAGGAATATACTCATCTTTTGACAGATAATACAGGACCATCGCCTTATCGCCGTTAACCGAGCTGTTATAAATATTCGCATCGCCGGTATAATCCCTGTAATACCCGTTTTCCCCTGTAAGCACCGATACATCTATGATCCCAAGGTCGGTATCCACGGGAATATCTATTCTTGCGGCGTACTGTACACATTTACCCGTAGCGTCAAAAGAAAACAAGGCATTAGTCTGAGTGGGCTTTCCTTCCGGGTCTGCATTGTCCCACGCGGTAATGATAAAATCATCCGTTTTCGGAGTGAAATACTGAAGGTCAAATGTTGAAGATTTATACCCGATTCCGTAATCATTTAAAAGACCCGCCAGCCCTTTCGCAGTCTCATCGTTTACGATAAGATCCGACTCGGTAAATGGTATCAAAACCTTTCTTGCATTGTCTCTGAATACGTAGAAATCACCGTTTTCAAAATCCCCGTATTTAAAATCTCCCAATGCATAAACGTCCTCAGCCGGAAATGTGATCATGAATTTTCCGTCTTTAAACACGTATTCCCCGCGGACAACGGTACGGCCCTTGTGTTTACCGTTCTCATCATAGTGATAGATTATATCGCAGTTCACGGAGTTTTCTTTCCAAACCTTATATGTAACGGAATAATCATCAAAGTTCATATCACATTCCACAACTCCGCTCAGATCATCGTCTATCAACGTGGTATCAATGATAAAGACAACTTTTCCGTTTCCGGTATCCGCTATACGGATAAGTCCGAAAGGAAAATCACTTCCTTGACTGTTTAAATTCTGGGAGCCTGCGGATGTGGGATTGGCGGCACCTGCGGTATTCTTCGCCGATTCACCTTCAGGCGCTTTGGTCGCAGTCTTGTCTGTCTTTTGAGTTTGTTCGCCAGTACCGTTTTTCTCACCGCATGCGCTCAAAGCAAGAACAAATAAGGATATGCATACAAGCATTATCAGCAGTTTTACTTTTCTCATATCGGTCTCCTCTTTGGACTGTCGGGTCCGGATTTTCTTATTCTTCAGTGTTCATCATATTCTCTGGTCTCAACCAGATTAAAGTATTCCGTACAGGTATAGCCATCAAAATAAGTCACAACGAAAGCTGAATCACCCGAGACCGTCAGGTATCCATCTCCGTTAATTCCGCTAAAATATTTCACCTTTTCTCCGTCAAAAACATGATCGTCAGGGAATCTGTAGGGTCCCAAAATACTTGCCCCCACCTCTCCTTCTTCAAGATCAAAGAGCAATTTTGTTTTGTCCCCGTAACGATACACCGAAATGGTCGTAAACGACAAAGTCAGATCGGGATAAAAATCTGATTCCTTTCCGTCATCATCCTTGATCTTGTAATGACTTAACAGATATTCGTAAACAACCACATGCTCGCTGTCATTGGCCGCTTTAGTTGCAGCAGGCGCGATCGCAGCGGTCGGTTGCGGCGTTGCGGTTGGCTCCTTAGTTGCAACCGGCACAGAAGTTACTGTCGGTGCTGAGGTCGCTGTGGATACCGGAGTCTCTGTCGGTGCTGGAGTCACGGTATATTCAGGTTTCACAGACGGGGAAGCAGACTTTGTGGGCGTTGTGCTTTCCGAAGTGCCTGTCCCACATGCGCACAGAGCTGATATACATATCAATACGATTCCCGTCAGTATTTTCGTTTTCATTGTCAGTCTCCTTTTAACATCAGTAAAACATATACCATCTCAAGATATATCATATCCGAAAATCCCGGGTTCTGACATTGCAAATCCTCATGTCTATATTGCAGATATTACGATTTTTATTAATGACAACCCTGCCGTAAGCATAAAAAACAAGACCCCTTCCTATGCAGAAGGAGTCCTGTTGAAGTTTGCGGATCGGTTAGCTGCCGTTATTTTAATCTGTCGATCATCTTCATGATGCTTTCGGCGGAATTAAAATTCTCGGGAGTCATCTCCGCAGGGCCGATGGTCACGCCGTAAAAGTCTTCAAGCTCCGCAACAAGCGAGATAACATGAAGTGATGTAAGGAGCCTGTCGTCGATCAGTGCCTTTTCCTTTGTGTAATCGATACTGTCATCGATCTCGTTTAAGATGTTGATAAGTTCTTCCATTTTTCTTCCTCACTTTCGCCCTATGATAATTTTGGTGTATTTAACGGATAACTTTCCTGTTTTTCCCTTACGGATACAAGTCCCTTTGCCTTACTGTACAGGCAAATTTCCGGTAATTCGTGGCTAAGGAAAAGACTCATCCCTTCATACAACGAATACGCTCCCGCCTTCTCAAACACAAGGATATCGCCTGTTGAAAGCTGTTCCGTAACAAAGTCGGATACCAGAACGTCCCTTAGTGTGCACAAGGAGCCGCAAATACAGTAATGCGCCTGCTCTGTCCCCGCTTCTTTTTGTCTTATGACCTTTACGGACGGCGTGTACATCCCGCACATCTGGCCGTCATAGTTGATTTGGTGGATACCGCCGTCAAGAATGCAGTAGTTCCTGCCTTCCGTGGTCTTCATGTCCATTATCGAAGTGACATAGATCCCGGAATCAAAGGCCAAGGCTCTTCCCATCTCAAGGCCGATTTTCCCTTTCCATGTCATTTTTCGGATGATATTTCCAAACTCTTCAAGAGACTCATCGTTCAGTATCTCTCTGTCCTTGCCTTCGAAATAAGTGACTCCGAAGCCGGTGCCGTACTCAAGGAACGGAACTTCTTTTCCGGTCTCCGTACGTATCCTTTCAAAAAAGCGGTCCAGACGCTCAAGTTCCGTACGGTGCTTTGAAAGGTTGTTTTTCTGCGTGCCGGTAAAATAATGGATACCGCCGAAAATGACATGTGAAAGCGCCGCATTTTTAAGCAATGAGACTATCGTGTCCCCATCCATTCCAAATTGCCCCGCGTTCAGCCTGTACAGGACTTTGCAGGAAATCCCAAGCTCTGCCGCGATCTCGTTTATAGCTTCGGCCTGCGCAGGTGATTCCGCGGTGTAGAGCGCTTTATCCGTGCAATACTCCATTATCTCTTTGAGGTCCTGTTTTTTCTTTAAGACCCCCGAGATCAGAAGCCTTTCGGGCGGAATGGCAAGGTCCCTGCAGATCATGAATTCACCGAATGAGCATACTTCGATGCGGTCGGTGTGTTTAAGGGAAGCATATACCAGAAAGGGATTTGCCTTCATGCAGAAATTTACGGAAATGTCCTTATCCAGCCGGTCCTTGAAAAATAAGAACCGCTCCGAAAAAACGTCCGTATCAAAGATATAAAGCGGTGTTCCGTACTTTTTTACCGCCTCCGATATGATGTTTTCAGCAATGCTCATTCAACAGTCTCCAGTTCCGACAGGCTTTTTCTGTCAAGTTTCCCGTTTTTCCCGATCACAAACTTTTTAACATGCGTGATCTTTCCGGGGATCATGAAAAGCGGCAATGTTTCTTTAAGTATGCTGTGCAGCTCAGTTTTTCCGATGGTTCCCGTATAGAAAGCAGACAGTCTGTCATGAGCCGCGTCAAAGGTGCACACGCTTCTCTCCACGCCTTCCACGGAATTGATGTGTCCCTCGATCTCTTCAAGCTCTATCCTGTGCCCCATGTGCTTTATCTGGAAATCCTTCCGGCCTGCAAAATAAAGTTCGCCGTCATCACCGATAAAGGCAAGATCCCCGCTCTTGTACATACGGCACTCATTCCCATTTTTATCCTTATAGGTCACAAAGGCCTTGTTTGTCTGTTCTTCATTCCTGTAATAACCGATCGCGAGTGATTCCCCGCTCACGCAGATCTCACCCGTGACGCCGGGTGCTGTGATCTCCGCGCCGTCATTGTCAAGAAGCCTTACAGTCCGTCCGGGGAACGGCCTTCCTATCGGCAGTTTTTCATCAAGCGAATACCGTCTGCAAAGCTCATAATATGTGCAGTTGCAAGTGATCTCCGATGGCCCGTAAAGATTTACAAACTTCGCGTCCGGAAGGTTTTCCTGCCAGATCGCGAGCTGTTTCATCGGCATCACTTCCCCTGAAAACATCACTCTCTTTATCTTGTCCGGCACCTTATAGGTAAAGCCCTTGAGCCCCGAAACAAGGCAAAGCGCGGACACCGCCCAGGTGAGCGAAGTCACGTTGTTGTCGATCAGATAGTCAAGAAGACGCGCGGGCGTCACAAAATATTCCGTAGGGATAAGCACAAGCGCCGCGCCCGTAAAAAAGGCCGTGACTATGTCTTTTATCGACACGTCAAAATCAAAAGGCGCCTGATTTCCGATGACATCGTCCGATGTGAATCCAAATATCCCCGTAAAATGCAAAATGAAATCCATCGCAGCGCCATGCGGGACAAGGACACACTTGGGAACTCCGGTGGAGCCGGAAGTGAACATCCCATACAAAGGAGATTCCCTGTTTATATCCTTACGAGGCGTATAGTGCCCGTCTTTATTTCTCCCCAATGCTTCAGAAAAAGGAATTGTCCTGTACTTTTCCGTTATCCCTTTCATACGGGGAATAAGTGTATCCTCCGTGAGGACGCACACCGGTTCAAGTACGGAAAGCACAGTTTCTATCCGCGCGTCGGTAAGCTCCGGATTTATGTAGACATAAAACCCTCCGGAACAGATCACGCCAGTGATGCAGGAAAGGAGCGAAACGCTCTTGTTTGCAAAGACCGCGACGGGAAAACCTGTTCTTTCGGTGTCTGCGGCACTTTCGATCAGGTCCGCAAAGCAGAATGCCTCTTTTTGCAGTTCTTCCCAGGTGACGGATCTCACCGGATCGATCGCCGCGGTTTTTTTTCCATGTTCCGAAACGGTCCTGTTAAAAATTTCAACCACAGAATTTATCATTTCGACAATTTCTCCATATACTTATGGCACAGATCGTCCCATTCTTTCGCGCAGGACTCACTTCTTCTGTCAGGCAGCCCGTATTTTTCTTCAAGATATTTTCCAAGGAAAGCCGTAGTCTTACGTGCCCCCTTGACATTCAGATGGTCACCGCGGTCTCTTGTGTCCGTTTCCCAGTCGATGTCCAGCTCATCAAGCTTTGTGTTGAGATCGATGTAATCAAGCCCCTCGGCATCGGCCAGGTCTTTTAACACATTGTGCCTCTGTGTGTTGTAATTTACGGGAGAAGGCGAAGAATAAAGCACCAGTGTGCTTCCGTTCTCTTCGCACATCCTTTTGATCTCTCTGAATATCTTTAAGTTGTCCTCTTCGATATTGCTTGGAAGCGACCCTTTTGACATATAGTCATAGCTTCCCGCATAGGGTTTCACCTTTGAAGATATCGCGAAGCCCTTGTACAACTCGTCTTTTCTGGTCACAAAAGCGCGTTTCCATGCGTTGTGTTCTTTAAAAAGCGGGAAAAAGGCACACATTCTTTCCGCGATCTTTCCCTGAGTGCCGGCATCTTCTTTGTCGGGCCTGAAGAGCACATTCGTCTCAAGCATGACAAGCTTTGGCTTTTGTGTCGAAAAAGCCGTGTCAAGCACCGCCTTGACCTCTGAGAGCCTTGCTCCGGGTTCTCCCGCAGCATAAGCCGTAAATCCGTGTTCGTTCCACAATTGCATGGGTGATATCGATGTGTAGCTCTCGCTGTCTCCCACAACGATCGTATCTATGGTTTCTTTTTCTTCTTCGGCAAGCTTTGTGTGCACGCCCTGCATACTTTTCGTCGTGACATCACCGATACCGGCATTTTTTGAAAGTATGATCCCGGGAATATACAAAAGACCTGCCAATATCACGATAAACAGTATATTTTTAAATATCTTTTTCAAAACAAACCTCCGCGCGGCCGGTCAGAATCCCGCATAAATAAGTTCGGCCGCCTGATAACCCGTCCCATATGCCCCAAATACTACTATCGAAAATATCACCGCATAGTACAAAGCCCAACGTTTATAGGTGGGAAGCGATGCGATACGTTTAAACAGATCCGGATCTTTTTCGAGCATGATGTCCACGAGAAATACAATGATCATGCCGAGGACGATGACCGTATAGTCTCCTGCGTCAAGTCCAAGTTCCATGATACGGCATACCATTCCGTCCTTCATCGGACTTCTGAACAAAGAGATCATCATCAGTCCAAACTGCGAAAGTGTCTCCGCCCTGAAAAGTGTCTCTCCGACTATTATCACTATCCACGTCCTGAATATCCTTGCGCCTTTAAGAAGCGGCATACGGCCTTTTGCAGTCGCTTTCTTCTGAAG
>JAEENL010000012.1 GCA_016283775.1 Lachnospiraceae bacterium
GGCGATAAAGGTATCATAAAGACCGATTCCGGCGTTTTCAAAGTAGAAGATACCATAAAGCTTCCCGGCGGACGCATCGGTCACATCGGTGAGATAACGGAAGGCTCCGTAAAAGTCGGCGAGCTGGCTACTCTCCATGTAGACAAGGAATACAGAGCAGATACCGCAAAGAACCATACAGCAACGCACATCTTACAGGAAGCCTTAAGAGAAGTGCTCGGAGACCACGTTGAGCAGAAGGGTTCCCTTGTAAATGCCGAGAGACTGAGATTTGACTTCTCACACGGCGCCGCTGTGACAAAGGAAGAACTTGAAAAGGTCGAAGCAATAGTAAACAAAAAGATCGCAGAGCGCATCGACGTCGTAACAAAGGAGCTTCCCATCGAGGAGGCAAGAAAGACAGGCGCAAAGGCGCTTTTCGGCGAGAAATACGGTGACATCGTCCGCGTTGTCGACATTGGCGGCTGGTCCATCGAATTCTGCGGCGGTACTCATGTAAAGAACACAGGAGACATCGCTTCCTTCAAGATCCTTTCCGAGAGCGGCATCGCTGCAGGCGTAAGACGTATCGAGGCCATTACCGGAAATGGCGTTCTGAAGTTCTACAAAGAGCAGGAGGATATGCTTCTTGCAGCCGCAAAGGCAGTAAAGTGCGATCCCAAGGACCTTGTAAAGAAGGTTGAAGCCCTTCTTTCCGAGATAAAGGAAATAAAGAACGAGAACGAGAATTTAAAGAACAAGCTTGCCGCAAACGCAGCAGGTGACATCCTGAACAATGTCACCGAAAAGAACGGCGTAAAGATGATCGCCGCAATCATTGACGATGCTGCGGGCGACGCTTTAAAGAATCTCGGTGACGAGATGAAGGCAAAGCTTGGATGCGCATTTGTGCTCTTTGTGGGTATAAAAGACGGCAAAGTATCCATAGTCTCAATGGCTACCGATGATGCTGTCGCAAAGGGAGCTCACTGCGGAAATCTCATCCGTGAAGTGGCACAGATCCTCGGCGGAGGCGGCGGCGGACGTCCCAACATGGCACAGGCAGGCGGAAAAGATGCCTCAAAGGCATCCGAAGCCGTTGAAAAAGCTAAGGAAATAATGGCTTCGCAGATAAAATAATGCTTGACAAATGCCTTGAAAAATGTTAAACAATCAATAGTAATAGTTGACTAGTTGTAAGAGTGGATGCGAGTCCACTCTTATTTCTTGGTATGGAGGTCATTATGGGAAAGCACAGTGATTATGCTGCAAAGACCGAAGCCCTGGTACAGCCGATAGTTGACGAGTACGGATTTGAGCTTGTCGACGTCGAGTTTGTAAAAGAGGCAGACACGTATTATCTAAGGGTTTTCATTGACAAAGAAGGCGGTATCACCATCAACGAATGCGAGACCGTGAGCAGGCGCGTGAGCGACCTTCTCGATGAAAAAGATTTTATCGATGAGTCCTACATTTTTGAAGTAAGTTCCCCCGGACTCGGAAGAGTCTTAAAGAAAGACAAAGATTTCCAAAGAAGCCTCGGCGCCGAGGTTGAGGTAAAGCTTTTCAAGGCTGTAGATGGGCAGAAGGAATTCACAGGCTACCTTGACGACTTTGACGAAAAGACGATAACGATCGGATTTGAGGACGAATCCCAGGTTATTTTTGAAAGGCAGAACATCGCAAAGATCAATCTTGCAGTTCATTTCTAAGATAAAACCAAGGTAAGACACAGATCAAAAGGAAACAGACCAAAAAACAGATACAGAAAAAACAAAACGGAGGTAAAAGGAAAAAAATGGCAGCTACCAGAAAAAAATCCACCGCAAAGGCTCAGCCTAACGAATATAGCGAGATAGTCACAGCTCTTGACGAGTTTGAAAAGCAGAAAGGCATCTCAAAGGAAGTGATGCTCGAAGCGATAAAAAATTCACTTGTGACCGCATGCAAGAACGAATACGGAAAATCCGACAACATCAAGGTCACGATCGACGAGAATACAGGCGTTTTCAAGGTTTATGCCGAGAAAGAAGTCGTTGAGGAAGTCGAGGACGAGGCACTCCAGATCTCAAAGACCAAGGCTGACATCATGTTCAACAATTCCTACGAGATCGGTGACATCGTAAACATCGAAGTCACACCCAGGGATTTCGGACGTATTGCGGCTCAGAAAGCAAAGCAGGTCATCGTTCAGAAGATCCGTGAGGAAGAGAGAAATGCCCTGTTTGAGAGCTACGCATGCAAAGATCATGACGTTGTTACAGGCGTCATCCAGCGCTTCCAGGATCCCGACAAGGGCAATTACAACATCATCGTAAGCCTCGGAAAGCTTGAGACCATCCTTCCCGTAAACGAGCAGATCAAGGGCGAGGAGTTTTACCGTAACGAGCGTGTAAAGCTCTATGTCACAAAGGTTGAAAACACAAACAGAGGCCCCAGGGTTTCCGTTTCCAGGACTCATCCGGAGCTTGTAAAGAGACTTTTTGAAGAGGAAGTAACAGAGATCGCGGACGGCACAATCGAGATCAAGGGCATCTCACGTGAGGCCGGACAGCGCACAAAGATAGCGGTTTATTCAAAGGACGAGAACGTAGATCCCGTAGGAGCATGCGTAGGCGTTAACGGCGCAAGAGTAAACGCCATCGTTGATGAGCTCCACGGCGAAAAGATCGATATCATCGTGTGGAACGAAGATCCCGCGATCTTTATCGAAAATTCCTTAAGCCCCGCAAAAGTCGTTTCCGTTACCGTTGAAGATGACGAAAAAACTGCGAGAGTCATCGTTCCCGATTATCAGCTTTCGCTTGCCATCGGACGCGAAGGACAGAATGCGAGACTTGCGGCAAAGCTTACAAATTTCAGGATAGACATAAAGTCAGAATCCCAGGCAAACGGAACTGCACCGGCAGACGACGGATTCAATGATTACGATCAGGATTTTTCGGGAGAAAGCTTTGACGCTCCCGCAGACGAGCAGTTCTGATCAATAGACCATCACAGGAAAGAGAGGTGTCAGAATGGCGGAAAAGAAAGTACCTTTACGTAAATGCACAGGCTGCAACGAATCCTTTCCCAAGTCACAGCTCATACGTGTGATAAAGACACCCGAAGGCGAGATAAAGATAGACAGGACAGGAAGACAGAACGGAAGAGGCGCATATATCTGCGATTCCAAGGACTGTTTTGAAAAAGCAAGGAGATCGAAAGGGATAGAGCGCTCACTGGGCGTTCCGATCCCCGAAGAGATATACGAGAGTCTTCTTAAGGAGATGATAAAGTGACTGATGAGGCTTTGAAGAAAAGCATTTTATCGCTTCTCGGAATATCCATGAAGGCCGGAAAAATAAAGGCCGGAGAATTCCAGACAGAGGAAGCGGTAAAGAGCCAGGAAGCAAGACTTGTTATAATTGCGGCCGACGCATCGGAAAATACAAAGAAAAAGTTCAGTGACAAATGTACATTTTATGAGGTGCCGGTATTTATTTTCGGCACAAAGGAGGAGTTGGCGCGTGCCATCGGTAAGGAGAACAGATCATCGATGGCGGTTACGGACGAAGGTCTTGCAGGATCATTGATCACAAAATTATCAAACCTTGAGAAAACACAGGAGGAGCCCGCTTAATGGCAAAAGCTAAGATACACGAGATTTCAAAGGAAATAAACGTTTCAAACAGTGAGATAATCGAATTCCTTAACTCAAAGGGTGTGCAGGTAAAATCGCACATGAACAATATCGATGACGATGAGATAAGGATGGTGAAGGAACACTTCGGTAAGACTTCGCCCGCAAAAAAGGAAACAAAGGCAAAGGAAGAAGCATCCGAAGTAAAAGCCAGACCCGAAAAGAAAGATGCGGCTCCCGTTATCAAAAAAGAAAATGCACCCGCAAAGGCAGAACAGCCCGCAAAGCCTGCACAGGCGGCACAACAGCCCCTGCAGAGACCTGCGGCTCCCGGAGCTGTAAAACGTCCCGAGGGACAGGAAATGCTCCGTCGTCCGGATCAGGGAAGACCCCAGCCCGGTAACGGCCAGCAGACACTCCGCCGTCCCGCGCAGCCCGGACAGCATTCCCAGATAAATGCAGGCCCCGCTCCGAGAAGGATGCTTGACGGCCCGCAGGAGAGAAGAAGCACGATAAACCCTCAGCAGGGACAGCCAATGAGACGCCCCGACGGTCAGGGACAGCGCAGGATGCCTGACGGACCTCAGGGAATGAGACGCCCTTCAAACGGAATGAACCGCCCTCAGGGAGGTCAGAACAAAAACAACGGACCTCGCGTGATAAACGGTGTCACTATATCGTCCGATGACGGAAGCCGTCTGATACACGGAGTTCACGCATCAGAGGCGGACATCGAAGCGGCAAAGCGCGCAGCCTTAAAGGAAAATGCGGCGCGCCGTGACGCGGAAAGAGCGGAAGCCGAAAGAAGAGCACAGGAAAAAGCCAGACTTGAAGAAGAACTTGTTGAAAAAGCAAGAAAAGAAAAGGAACAGATGCAGGAAAACATCGCGGGATTGAACCTCGGTAAGAACGATAATGAAGAGAGCGGTAAGGAGAAGGCTTCGGAAACAAAGCCTGAGGTTAACGTAACTCCCGAAACGGAACCCGAGAAGGAGAAAAAGGAGCAGACGGAAACTGTTTCCGAGACTCCCGTAAGACGTCCCGGCGGCACACCTTTAAGCACGGATGTTGCCGTAAATTCCGATCCCAACAAGAAATTCAAGACTATTGCAGGACCCGTAAGACCTAATATTATAAGCCGCGGAAATCCGACCACTGCACGTCCCGCCCAGAGCGGAAACGACCGTCCCGGTTTCAGGAACACAAACGACAGAAGACCTTCCGGAAACGGCGGACAGGGACGTCCCGACAACAGACAGGGCGGCGGATACAACAACCAGAGACCTTCCGGCGACAGGAATCATTATCAGGAAGTCGGAAGCCGCTATGACGGAAACAACCGCGGACACAGCAATCTTTTTGAAAGCCAGAGCCAGAGAAATTACGGCCAGAGTGGTCAGAACGGCCAGGGACGTGATCAGAGAGGTTCACGCCCGAACAACGGATTTTCACAGAGACCTCAGGGATTCGGAGGCGGAAAAGACGAGGACGAGCAGAGGCCTGTATCTCATTCCAGAGATCCCAGAAAGAGGAGCAGCGCAGGTCCCGAGATCGCTGAGAACATCAAAAATTCCAACAACCGTCGTGCCGACAAGTCCAAGGACAAGGCTAAGGCAGACAAGCGCTTTGGCGATTTTGACGAGATGCAGGGCAGAAAGGGCAAGAATGCGAAGGATCCTAACCGTGCCGGAGCTTTCCACAGACCCGAGCCTGTTAAGCAGGAAGTACAGGAAGAGACCATCAAGGTCATAAAGCTTCCCGACATGCTCACCATCCAGGAACTTGCCGACAAGATGAAGATAAAGGGCAGCGACATCGTAAAGAAGCTCTTTATGGCAGGCAAGATGGTATCCCTGAACTCTGATATCAGCTTTGAAGAAGCCGAGAACATCGCGCTTGATTATGAGATAATCTGCGAGCATGAGGAAAAGATCGATATGGTCGCAGAGCTTCTTAAGGAGGCCGACGAAGAAGAGGACAAGATGGTAAAACGTCCTCCCGTTGTCTGCGTAATGGGTCACGTTGACCATGGTAAAACATCCCTTCTCGACGCTATCCGTTCCACAAGCGTCACATCAAGAGAAGCGGGCGGTATTACTCAGCACATCGGTGCCTACATGGTAGAGGCAAAGGGTGAAAAGATTACCTTCCTCGATACTCCCGGACACGAAGCATTCACAGCGATGCGTATGAGAGGCGCAAATTCCACCGATATCGCGGTACTTGTTGTTGCCGCAGACGACGGCGTGATGCCTCAGACCATCGAAGCAATAAACCACGCAAAGGCTGCCGGCGTTGAGATCATCGTTGCCGTAAACAAAATCGATAAGCCCGGCGCAAACATCGAGCGTGTTAAGCAGGAACTTACAGAATATGAGCTCATTGCCGAAGACTGGGGCGGCAGCACTGTTTTCGTACCCGTTTCCGCAAAGACTCACGAAAATATCGACAAGCTCCTTGAAATGATCCTCCTTACGGCTGACGTAATGGAACTCAAGGCAAACCCGAACAGAAAGGCCAGAGGTCTTGTTGTCGAGGCTCAGCTCGACAAAGGCCGCGGACCTGTTGCTACTGTGCTTGTTCAAAAGGGTACACTCCGCGTGGGCGACAACATCGTTATCGGTTCGTCCATGGGTAAAGTGCGTGCGCTCATAAACGACAAGGGTGAAAAAGTAAAGGCCGCAACGCCTTCCATGCCTGTTGCCGTTCTCGGACTTAATTCCGTTCCCGATGCAGGTGAGATCGTTGTAAGCACCGCATCCGAGAAGGAAGCAAAAGAGATCGCGGAAGCATATATCACTCAGAATAAAGAAAAACTCATCGCAGAGACCAAGTCAAAGCTTTCGCTCGACGATCTCTACTCCGAGATCAAGGCCGGAAACATCAAGGAACTCAACATCATCGTCAAAGCCGATGTTCAGGGTTCCGTCGAAGCCATCAAGCAGAGTCTTGTCAAGCTTTCAAACGACGAAGTCGCAGTGCGCATCATCCATGGCGGCGTAGGCGCGATCAACGAATCCGATGCCACTCTTGCGAGCGCATCCAACGCGATCATCATCGGCTTCAACGTTAAGCCCGACAACACCGCAAAGGACATCTGCGAACGCGAGAAAGTAGACCTTCGTCTCTACAGCGTCATCTATACAGCGATCGACGACGTTGAAGCAGCCTTAAAGGGCATGCTTGAGCCTATCTACGAGGAGCAGATCATTGGCCACGCCGAGGTAAGACAGACGTTCAAGGCATCCGGAGTCGGCATCATCGCAGGTTCCTTCGTACTTGACGGAAAGATCGTCCGCGGCAGCAAGGCAAGGATCACACGCGGCGGCAGTCAGATCTTTGACGGCCCGCTCGCTTCCTTAAAGCGTTTCAAGGACGACGTGAAGGAAGTAAACGCAGGCTACGAATGCGGTCTTGTATTTGAAAAGTTCAACGATCTTGCCGAAGGCGACCAGATCGAGTTCTACCAGATGGTAGAGGTGCCGAGAAAGTAAGAGGTACCGGATATGAAAAAAAACAGTGTTAAAAACGTTAGGATAAATCAGGAAGTGCTGCGTGAACTTTCACAGATCATAAGAGATGAGGTTCACGACCCCAGGATCGCGCCTTTTACAAGCATCGTGGATGTTTATGTTGCTCCCGATTTAAAGACTGCAAAGGTGTGGGTAAGTGTGCTCGGTTCCGCCGAGGAACAGGACAATACCGTAAAAGGCTTAAATTCCGCAAAGTCCTTCATCCGCGGGTGCCTCGCGCATTCCATGAACATGAGGAACACACCGGAGCTCACTTTTATCCTTGACAAGACCATCGAGTACGGCGTTGACATGAGCAAAAAGATCGACGACGTTATCGCACAGATGCCCGAAAGGGAAGAAGAAAGTACTGAGGATTAAGCCACGGGACTCCCCGTGGCATGCGCCACGGAGCAGATATGGTTAACGGTATTTTAAACATCTACAAAGAAGCGGGCTTCACGTCGCATGACGTGATAGCCAAGCTTCGCGGCATGATCGGGATAAGGCATGTGGGACACACCGGAACGCTCGACCCAATGGCGGAAGGCGTGCTTCCTGTATGCATCGGTTCCGCAACAAAGGTCTGCGACATGATGAACGAAGGGAAAAAGGTCTATGAGGCCCGCATCCTTTTCGGGACAGCGACCGATACCGAGGACATCACGGGAAACGTTATACAGACGCTTCCCGTTTTTGCAAAAAAAGAAGACCTTGAAAAAGCCTTTGAAAAATACATAGGAAACATTCTCCAGACTCCGCCCGTTTTTTCCGCGATAAAGATAAACGGACAGCGTTCTTACGACCTTGCGCGTGAAGGAAAGAGCAAAGAACTTGAAAAACGCCCGGTGACGATCTATTCGATCGATCTTCTTGAATGTGAGACCGATGAGAATGGAAACTTAAGGGAAGCGTCCATCGAAGTGGTCTGCGGAAAAGGCACCTATATCAGGAGCCTCTGCAGGGACCTCGGAACAGATATCGGAAGCTGCGCCTGCATGAAAGCGCTGATAAGGACAAAGACGGATATTTTTGAGGCAAAGGATGCTTTTAAGCTTTCGGAGATTCAGGCTTTTAAGGACAACGGGACGATAGACGAGCACATCCTTCCGATCGACAAGTATTTCAAAGACTATGACATACTTTCTACAAAACCTGAATTTGACAAGCTTGTAGACAACGGAAACCCCATCAAAAAACGTGAAGCCGAATTTGAAAGACCGATAAAAGAGTTTTACAGGGCATACAATTCCGCAGGGGAATTCCGCGGAGTATACCGGTTTGACCGTAGCCGCGGGAGATTCAACCCCTATAAGATGTTCCTCGAGGTCTATTCATGAAAGGATGCATGAAACACGATGAAGATCGTCCGGGATATTGAAAAACTGAAGATCGATGAAGGTTCGACCGTGACGATCGGAAAGTTTGACGGCGTACACGTGGGGCATAAAAAACTGATCGAGACCATGAAACAGAAAAGTGACGGCCTTAAAACGGTCGTTTTCACTTTTTCCGTGAAAAGATCGGAAGACTTCGTCCGTGTGAAGCATCCCATATGCACCGAGAAAGAAAAAGAAGACCTTCTTAAGAACCTCGGGGTTGATATACTGGTATTGTATCCCCTTACGCCCGAAAACGCGAATATGGAGCCCTCACGTTTCATAAAAGACGTGCTTGTCGGAAAGCTCAACATGAAAACGCTGGTCTGCGGGGACGATTTCCGCTTTGGGCGTGACAGAGAAGGCGATACGACGCTGTTAAAGCGGCTTTCAAAAGAACTCGGGTTTAAGCTTTTCGTCGTAAAACGCGAAGAATACAAGGGTGAACCCGTGTCCAGCTCACGCATAAGAGAGGCGCTTGAAAACGACTCAAAAACAGCTGAAAAAATGCTTGGAAGACCTGTAAAATAAATATTTCGTGCTGTCAATATTTTTGCTTGACAGCACTTTTGTTTTATGTTAATATAACGTCCGTTGCGATGTAAAGGAAAATACTTTACACGGAGGCCCTGCATTGGATCATTTGATCGAACAACTTGAAGAAAAAGCTGAATATGCGAGGCTTTTTGATTTTTACGGAGAACTTTTGAAAAGCCCTACAAAGGAAATGTTCGCGGATCACTTCATGAACGATCTTTCACTTTCAGAGGTCGCGGAAAACTACGGAGTGACACGGCAGGCGGTACATGATGCGTTGAGGCGTTCGGAAAAGAGACTGCTTGAATACGAAAAAGCGTTGAGACTTTCAGAAAAGTACGACTACAGCACAAGCAAACTCGATGAGATCTCCGAACTTGCGCATAGCAGCAAATGCTCCGATGCATTCATCAGAAAACTCGAAAAGATAACCGAAGAGATAAGAATAAATGGCTTTTGAATCATTATCCGAAAAACTGCAGAATGTCTTTAAGAACTTAAGGAAAAAGGGAAGGATATCCGAAGACGATGTCAAAGCCGCGATGAAGGAAGTCAAGATGGCTCTCCTTGAAGCGGACGTAAACTTCAAGGTCGTAAAAAACTTCATCGCTTCCGTTTCCGAAAGGGCAGTAGGCACCGATGTGCTAAACTCCCTGACACCCGCGCAGATGGTCATAAAGATCGTAAATGAAGAACTCATAAGCCTCATGGGTTCGGACAGTGCGGAGCTTAAGTTCCTGCCTTCAAACGAAACGACCACCATCATGATGGCAGGTCTTCAGGGTGCAGGTAAGACGACCACAGCCTGCAAGCTTGCCGGTCAGCTTAAGAACAAAGGCAAGAGGCCGCTCCTCGTAGCCTGCGATGTTTATCGTCCCGCAGCGATCGAGCAGTTAAAGGTGAGCGCAGGGAAAGTTAATGTTCCCGTGTTTGAAATGGGAACAGACACAAAGCCCATCGTGATCGTCAAAGAAGCACTCGAATATGCAAAAAAGAACGGAATGAACCCCGTTATCGTAGATACCGCGGGCCGTTTACAGATAGACGAAGACATGATGAACGAGCTCATCTCGATAAATGAGCGCTTCAACATGACAAACATACTTCTCACGGTCGATGCCATGACAGGTCAGGATGCGGTGAACGTTTCCGAGACCTTCAACGCAAAGCTCCCGCTCACAGGCGTTATCCTCACAAAGCTTGACGGTGACACACGAGGCGGTTCGGCGCTTTCCATAAAGGCCGTGACGGGGCTTCCCATTCTTTATGCGGGTATGGGAGAAAAGCCCGAAGATCTCGAGGTTTTCCATCCTGACAGAATGGCAAACCGCATCCTCGGAATGGGCGATATCCTTACTCTCATCGAAAAGGCGCAGGCCGATGTTGATGAGGAAAAGGCAAAGCAGCTCGTCAAAAAGATGAAAAAGGCCGAATTTGATTATAATGACTATTATGATCAGATACAGCAGATGAAAAAGATGGGCGGCATCAACAAGATACTCGGCATGATGCCCGGAATGGGCGCACTGAAGGGTGTCGATATAGACGATGATGCATTCAAGACCACCGAGGCCATTATCTGCTCCATGACAAAGGCCGAGCGTGAAAACCCGAAGCTCATGAATCCTTCAAGAAAGCGCAGGATCGCTCAGGGCGCGGGAGTTGACATAGTAGAGGTGAACCGCCTTGTAAAGATGGTGGAAAACCAGAAAAAGACCATGAAACAGCTTTCCGGCTTCATGAACAACAAGCACGGAAGACCCGGACTCGGAAAACGGGGCGGGTTCCCGTTCTGACACGATATGTATTATCATGCAAGTGATATTCATAACATAAATCATTTAACACTCATCGGAGGAAAAAAACTATGGTAAAGATCAGACTTACAAGAATGGGAGAGAAGAAGATCCCTATGTACAGGATCGTCGTTGCTGACGAGAGAACACCCCGTGACGGCCGCGTTATCGCCGAGATCGGTTCCTACAATCCCACCCACAACAAGGGCGAGGGACAGTTCAACGTAAACGTTGAAGAGGCTAAGAAGTGGCTTGCAAACGGCGCTCAGCCCACACAGACTGTTGCAAACATCCTTAAGAAGGCAGGCGTTAAGTAGTTTTGTCTTGTTTTGCCAAAATATGACGAAAGGAAGGAATCTCATCATGATGAAAGAACTCGTTGAGACCATCGCAAAAGCGCTGGTTGACAATCCTTCAGAGGTCGTCGTTACCGAGGAAGAAACAGACAAGGCTCTTGTTGTATCTCTTAAAGTGGCCGAGAGCGATATGGGTAAAGTTATCGGAAAACAGGGGCGCATCGCAAAGTCGATACGTACTGTTGTCAAGGCCGCTTCCGCAAAGGACGACAAAAAGGTATTCGTTGAAATTCAGCAGTGAGTCAATATGAATCAATGAGTCAATGGGGACGGTTCTTTTTGACTCATCATGTAATGATGAGTCAAAAAGAACCGTCCCCATTGACTCCCCATTGGCTTTAATCGGAGAATCATTTGGAAGACAAAAACAACATGCTCCGCGTAGGAGTGATAAGCAATACACACGGTGTTCACGGCGAAGTGAAGGTTTATCCGACAACGGATGACATAAGGCGATTTGATGATCTTAAGCAGGTCTTTCTCGACACCGGTAAAGAGCTTTTGGAGCTTACCGTGACATCTGTTAAGTATTTCAAGGGCCTTGCGATATTAAAGTTCAAAGGCTATGATAACCTTAACGACGTTGAACGCTTTAAACAAAAGGACCTTCTGGTCACAAGGGAAAACGCTGTGCCGCTCGCGCCCGGCGAGTACTTTGTATGCGACCTGATAGGACTTGACGTTTACGAGGACACCGACGACACAAAAAGACTCGGCGTTCTCGATGATATACTTGAGACCGCTGCAAACGGTGTATACGTGATTAAGACTGATGACAAAAAGGAAATATTGGTTCCTGTCATCGAGGACTGTAAACGTGTGATAGACCTTGAGAACAAAAGGATCACTATACACCTGCTCCCGGGACTGAAATAATGATCTTGAAATTTGTTTATTGATTTGAGGCACGTATGGATTTTTACTGCATGACTCTTTTTCCTGAGATGATCGAATCCTGTATGCATGAGAGCATCACAGGACGTGCAATGGAAAAAGGGTTGCTTAACCTCACAACATTGAATATACGGGATTTCACGCTTGATAAGCATAGAAAGGTCGATGACTATCCTTACGGCGGCGGCGCAGGAATGCTGATGCAGGCAGAGCCTGTGGTGCGTTGCTATGAGCACATCAAGGAACAGCTTGGTGAAAGAAAGCACAGAGTGATCTATCTCACCCCCTGGGGAAAACGCTTTGATCAGAGAGAAGCCGAGATGCTTTCAAAAGAGGACGCGCTTGTATTCCTTTGCGGGCATTATGAAGGGATCGATGAGAGAGCGCTTGACCTTGTCGCGACCGACTTTTATTCCATTGGGGATTATGTCCTGACAGGCGGGGAGCTTCCCGCAATGGTCATGATGGATACCATTTCCCGACTTGTACCCGGCGTGCTTAACAACGACGATTCCGCCATTTACGAGAGCTTTTCCGGAAATCTTCTTGAGCATCCGCAGTACACCCGCCCCGAAGAATTCCGCGGAATGAAAGTGCCCGAAGTACTGCTTTCCGGACATCACGCAAACGTGGAAAAGTGGAAACACGAACAAAGCATAGAGAGAACGAAAAAATTCAGGCCGGATCTGCTGTGAATGATGGCAGTGCGGCCTGAGTTTTTTACATGCGGATATATACTTTTCTGAAATAATATTGACATTAGTTTAATTGCCTGATATCTTTTTTCTAAAAACAGAGGTTGACGCACTGTATATGGAAAGTGGGGATTCCATTGGTTAGGAAATTATATTAAAGTATACTTATTTAAAGCTTCTAATGCACTTACTAATTTGAGCGCTGTATATTATTGATAAAAAGACAGGTTATATTATATGAATTACTCAAATAAAAAAAACAAACGCATGATTTCGTTAGGATTTACCATATTAATCTCGGTTATTTGCTTTATTACCGGATGTACAATTACATATGCTCTTTACAATGAGCCGTTTCACTACCCGTTGTCGAGTATCTTGAAGAATTACAACCGTTACAAAAAAACAGAAAAGGTTTCCGGACAAGTGGTGATTTACGGTTCAAATGGAGATAATACGATGTTATCATTAACCGATACGGAAGAATGGGATGAAATATGTCAGTTCTTGGAAAGCGTGTCATCAAGCAGCAGTTTCGAATATTCAGATTTTAGTTTTCATAAAAACAGAGTATGGCATGTTTGGTCTGATGGAGAGATAGGACTTGCTGATCCAGACATGCAGTATATTTATACGCGCCTTTCTGATGACTTTATCATTTTTCCGTGGCTGATCAATAAACTACACAAAGAAATTGACATAAAAGTAGTTGCAAATGATGCCGATAGCCCGCTTGAAATAATCATATTCAAAGAAGATTATTTATGGACAAATCAGAGCGGTAACGAAACCGTGTATGTTTTTCGCGATGACAACAAAAAAGCTCTTTTAGATATTCTTTACCAATACTATGAGTAGTCAATGGGGACGGTTCTTTTTGACTCACTCATTGACTCACTCAAAACTATGATTTTTCGACTGTGTCCTGTAAGTCCGCGGGGAGACGCCGAATTTCTTTTTGAAGCAGTCCTTGAAGTAATTCCCTGAATTGAAGCCGCATTTCATCGCAATCTCGGTAACGGAATCATCGGTGGTGAGGAGCATCTGCGTAGCCTGGCGGAGACGAATGAAATTCACATATTCGCTGAAGGTCTTTCCTGTGACCAGCTTGAATTTTTTTGAAAGATAGGTGGGGCTGAGGCTCACTCTGTCAGCAGTCTCTTCAAGCGTTATGAGACTGTCGTAATTTTCCGCGACAAAACGCATCGTGGCTTCGATATCCTCGTCGAAACCGGTGCTTGTATCCACCTGTTCATAGATAAAGATGCCGTAGCGCTGTATCCAGAGAAGTATCTGCTTAAAAAGGAGCACCATATTTTCCGAGGAATAATCATCGGGAATGTTGTTTTCGGTCATCATAGCCTGTATCAGAGTATCTATCTGGTCCAGGCCTTTTTTTACCATAAGGACTTTGCCGGACACCGAAAGCTTCCTGATGAGGTCGCTGTGTGATGACAGATATTCTTCCCCGAGTACGGGAAGATCAAAATAAATGACAGTCCTTTCGCAGAGCACGGTGCCCTCATAACGTGTACAATGGCTTTCTCCTGGCGCAGCAATAAAGATATCCCCCGGCGAGAGATGGAATTCCTTGCCGTTCACGTAATATGTGCAGTATCCTGTCTTAAGCCAGAAAAACTCCACATAGGAGTGGAGATGCTCGTAATTCATCCTGAATGTCGGCGTGCGTACAGCATGCTCAACAAATATGCCTTCGTTGTTCTTTTCTGAATACATTTTATTTACACTTCCTTTTTGTGATAAATCCGTACACCGTTATTTTCCAAAAGCCCGCTTGAACAGATGATATCATACCTGATCACTCTTGTCAAAATAATATGTATATTGATAGTATACTACATAAATAATGTCATTTGGCTAAAAAAATTGTAAATTAAACAACAAAATAACAGTAATATATATACTAAACTACATATATATTTGGTATTATTTTTTCGGATCAGGTTATAGAATAAAAACAACAGGAAACGTGACATCTTACGGCCGGTGATCTCACGATGACCTGACAGGTTTCAACAAACAAAAAGGAGACAGGAAAACTTATGAAAAAAAGACTTGTAGCTTTTTTACTTGCCGCTGTTATGGTATTATCTCTTACGGCATGCGGCGATAAGGGGACATCAGAGAACACGGATAACGACTCCAAACAGGAGCAGACCGTTACCAAACCCGCAACAGACAACAAAAAGAATGAAGAAGAAAAAGTAACTCTCAGGATGGCATGGTGGGGTTCCCAGACCAGACACGACAGAACGGTGCAGGTCATTGAGATGTACGAAAAGGCTCATCCCAATGTAAAGATCGAATATGAGTTTTTCTCATTCGACGACTATTTCACAAAGCTTAAGACACTTGTGGCATCCGATAATGTGTGGGATGTATTCCAGCTTGGCGGAAACTTCCCGGACTATATGGAAAAGATCTATTTCCTGAACGATTTCATCAAAGACGGCACGATCGACACGAAGAAGATCTCTGATGCCTACTTAAAGATCACTCAGGATACCGCAGGAAACCAGATCGGCCTTTCAAACGGTCTCAACACCTATGGCATAGCTTATGACGTTGATATGTTCAAGGCTGCAGGCGTTCCTCTTCCTACCGACACCTGGACATGGGATGATTATGCGGACGCTGCAAGAAAGATCAAAGCGGCAACAGGCCACTACGGCACATCAAGCTTTACAAGCTCTGAATTTAACGCAGGCTGCTCCACCTACATTGGACAGCAGGGAAGCCTCGGACAGTACGGTTTCTTTAATCTTGAACTCACGGGAATGGGCTTTACCGATCCTCAGATGCTCGCTCCTTACATCCAGATGAGAGCGGATCTCATCAAAGAGGGAGCATCACCCGATGCGGGCGCAGAGCTCGAGATCACAAACATTGAGAACGATTTCCTTGTAACAGGCGAAGCCGGCATGACATGGGTTGCCGTAAACCAGTTCCCGACCATCTATGACGTATGCGAAAAGCAGGGCAGGACACTTGCTCTTGCAACTCTTCCCAGAGTAACAAAGGACGGAAACGCAGGTTCCAATATCCAGTCTTCACAGATGCTCTGTGTATCCAAGGATTCCAAGCACAAAAAGGAAGCTGCTGAGTTCATCAGCTGGTTCCAGAACAGCACGGAGTGCAACAATGTCCTTCAGGGCGAGCGCGGTATCCCGATCAACGAGGATGTTCGTACCGCTCTTATCGCAAACGCGACTGCGGGACAGAAGATCATGTATGACTATGTAACACTTGTCGGAACCTTCCCGACACCTGAGAAAGTAAATGTTTTAAGCCCTGCCGGACAGGATCAGGTGGTAGACCTTTACAGGACCTACATCCAGCAGGTGGTAAGCGGTGAGATCACAGCCGCAGAAGCAGCAAAGCTCACTTACGAGGCTGCCGAAAAACTCTTTAAGTGATCATAAAGTATTAAACCGGAGCACGTTCACATGGGATCGTGGACGTGCTCCGTAAAGTAATGGGGTATGGCATGACTGATCAAAGAAAAACAGCAAACCGCATAAGGAAGTTTTTCAACAACGACAACACTGTGGGCTATGTATTCGCAATGCCTTTTATCCTGGGATTCCTGGGCTTTTCACTGATTCCCATGATAACTTCGTTTGTCTATTCCTTTACGGATATGACCTTTGGCGCAAAAGACATTCATTTCATCGGACTTGAAAATTTCAAAGAGCTTTTTCATGACAGCATCTTTTTAAAGTCCTTAAGAGTCACATTCAAATATGTGATCATCTCTGTTCCGCTTAAACTCACGTTCGCGCTCCTTGTAGCTTTTCTCCTTACCAGAAAGAGCAAGATGGTGACGCTGTACCGTTCGCTTTACTACATCCCGTCTCTTGTCGGCGGAAGCGTGGCGGTGGCACTTGTCTGGAAGCAGATATTCGCGAGAAAAGGCCTTTTTAATGTCGTATGGAAGCAGATATTCGGAGCGGAAGCGGCAGTTAACTGGTTCGGAGACGAAAAGCTCGCTATGTATCCGCTTATCCTCATGAGCGTCTGGCAGTTCGGTTCCTCGATGATCATCTTTGCGGCAGGGTTAAAGGAAATCCCCGAAAGCTATTATGAAGCCGCGATGATCGACGGCGCAAACGGCTTCCAGAGGTTTTTCAAGATCACGCTTCCCTGCCTTTCACCCATTGTTTTATACAATCTTATCATGCAGACGATATCTGCCTTCATGGTGTTCACGCAGGCCCAGATAATCACAGAGGGAAAGCCGAACAACGCCACCATGATGTATGCCCTTTATGTCTACAACAATGCCATCAAATATTCAAAGATGGGCTATGCCTGCGCGATGAGCTGGGTAATGCTTGTGATCATGAGCCTTGTTACCTTTGTCATCTTTAAGACATCCCGGAAATGGGTATTCTCGGAAGCTGATTCGTAAGGGGTGGCAAAATGAAGACAAAAAAGATCATATTTAAGATTTTGTATCATTTATTCGTCCTTGCATTCGGGTTCTGTATGATATATCCTGTACTTTGGATGATAAGCGGCGCGTTCAAGGACAATCAGCAGATACTTAACGGCGGCCTTACTCTCATTCCGAAGACTGTTATAAAGACAAACTTCGCAACCGGCTGGAAGGGCTTTGGCGGCATCACCTTTACCACGTTCTTTAAAAACTCGATAATACTCACGACCCTTGCGACTGCGGGAACACTGATAAGCTCTGCGTTTGTATCCTACGCGTTTTCGAGGATCAACTTTAAGGGCAGAGGATTCTGGTTTTCGTGCATGCTCGCGACCATGATGCTTCCGGGACAGATAATAATGATCCCGTCTTTCCTCATCTGGCACAAGCTGAAGCTGGTCGGAACATTTGTGCCGCTGGTGCTCCCGTATTTCTTCGGACAGGCGTTTTTCATCTACCAGATGATGCAGTTTATGAAAGGGATACCGAGAGAACTCGACGAAGCCGCAAAGATCGACGGCTGCAGTAAATACGGCCTGTTTTTCAGGATAATACTGCCTCTTTTAAAGCCTTCGATAATCACCACGATCATCATCCAGTTTTACTGGAAATGGGATGATTATATGGGACCGCTCCTTTATATCCATTCGCCGAAGCTCATGCCTGTATCGCTCGCGATAAAGCAGTTTGCGGACCCTTCATCCATAACGGACTATGGCTCGATGTTTGCCATGTCGTCACTTTCACTGATTCCCGTATTCCTCATTTTCCTGTTCTTCAACAGATATCTTGTGCAGGGAATAGGAACGAGCGGATTAAAAGGATGAATAAAACAAGTTTCAAAACCGAAGATGTTTTTCTGCAAAAGCTCTATGACGAAGCCGAAAACAGGATACTTGGAAACATCCGTGACTTCGGAGGGCGTAAAGTCCTTGTTGAGGGCGCGGGCTATGAAAAGATCTGGCTTGAGACCCAGCCGATGGGCGGTGAGATGTTTTTTAAGCGGGACAACAGCGGTGCCGCGCTTGACAATATCCTGTTTTTCATGGAGACGCAGCGCAGCGACGGAAGGCTTCCGGGAAGCATCACTTTAAAAGACGGCGTCCCCATTCCGGAGTTCAATAAAATGCAGGGCTTCTTTTTTGCGGAGCCGGCTTTAAACATGTATTATCTTCTCGGTGAAGACAAGGAATTTCTGAATTACCTCGGATCCGTGCTTGAAAGATTTGACAGATGGCTCTGGAGTGAGCGTGACAGCGACGGTGACGGCTGTCTTGAGAGCTTTTGCGTCTATGATACAGGTGAAGACGGCGCTGTGAGATACAAAGACGCGCCGAATTACTGGACCGAACGTGAAGCACCGGCCTCATTTTATGCAGTGCCGATGGCATCCGTGGATGTGATGAGCTGGAGCTTTTCCGCAAGAGATGTCATTTCAAAGATCCGTAAGATCCAGGGAAAAGAAGAAAAATCCGAAGAGTGGCTTAAAAAAGCCGAAGAAATAAGAAAAAACACGGAAAACTATCTTTGGGACAAAGACAGAGCTGCTTTTTTTGACAGATACAAAGATCATACGATGCAGCGTATCCTCACTCATGCGACGCTAAAAGCCATGTACTGGGGAAATGTCTCAAAGGAAAACGCGGATAGATTTGTCAAAGACCATCTTTTAAACGAAAAAGAATTCTGGACCGAAATGCCCATCCCCGCTGTTTCCGTAAATGACCCTGATTTCAGGAACATAAAGGAAAACAACTGGAGCGGGCAATGTGAGTCACTTATATATCAGAGAGCCATAAGGGCTTTTGAAAATTACGGTTTGGAACGCCTTATACCTATTGTGGGTAAAAAGCTTTTCGCTGCGGTAGGGCCGGGACTCAATTTCGTCCAGCAGTTCGATCCGTTTACGGGTGAGCCCTCCGTAAACTCGACGAGCGGAGGTCAGCCGACCTACGGCCCTGCCATTTTATCGGTACTTGAATATATCGAGAGGATGTACGGTGTTCACAGAGAAGGGAACAGGCTTTTCTTCGGCCTTACGGAAGGCCCTGAATATGAATACGTACAGGTACTTAACGATATTGAATATAAGATCTGTCACAAGGGGAAAGGTTTTACCGGCTTTGTTGACGGAAAACCCATATTTGACCGCATCGGATGCGGAAGGATAGAAATGAAAATCTGATCAAGGAGCTAAACAGATGAAGCAGGTAGATGCAAAAGATCTGAACATCGCATATATCGGAGGGGGTTCGAGAGGCTGGGCATGGACGCTGATGACCGACCTCGCAAAGGAAAAAGAGCTCGCGGGCACCGTAAAACTCTATGACATCGATGTACCCGCGGCAAGAAGGAACGAGATCATAGGAAATCATTTAAGTTCTCGTAAGGATGTCCCGGGGAAATGGAAATATGAGGTCACGGAGCGCATAGAAGACGCGCTTAAAGACGCAGATTTCGTGATAATCTCCATTCTGCCGAAGACCTTTGATGAAATGGAAGTCGACGTACATATGCCTGAACGCCTCGGCGTTTACCAGTCAGTGGGAGACACGGCGGGCCCGGGCGGCATGATGAGAGCGCTCCGCACACTTCCCATCTTTCTTGGATTTGCAAATGCGATCAAGGAAAACTGCCCCGAAGCGTGGGTCATCAATTACACAAACCCCATGTCACTCTGCGTAAAAGCACTGTATACCGGTTTTCCGGAAATAAAGGCTTTCGGCTGCTGCCATGAGGTCTTCGGTACACAGAAAGTCCTTGCTGAAATCGTGATGAGAACGCTCGGAGAAAAGAATGTCAGAAAGGACGATATAAACGTTAATGTCCTCGGCATCAACCACTTTACCTGGTTTGATTATGCGACATACAGATCGACCGATCTTTTTCCCATATACAAAAAATACATCGACGAACACTTTGAGGAAGGGATCGAATTCGGTGACGACAACTGGATGAATTCAACCTTTGCCTGCGCGCATCGTGTGAAATTCGATCTTTTCAGGCGTTTCGGATGGATCGCTGCGGCGGGAGACAGACATCTCGCCGAATTCATGCCGGGTAACGATTATCTTAAAGACCCGGATACCGTGAAAAAATGGAAATTCGGCCTTACCTCCGTAGCATGGCGCAAGGAAGACTTAAAGCACCGCCTTGAAAGATCCGAAAGGCTTGTAAAAGGTCTTGAAGAGATAAACCTGAATGAAGACACAGGTGAAGAGGGTGTTGGGATGATCAAGGCTCTCTGTGGACTTGGACGAAAGATCTCAAACGTGAACATCCCAAACTTCGCTTTTCAGATCAACAATCTTCCCGCAGATGCGGTTGTAGAGACCAACGCGCTTTTTGAAAGAGACGTGGTGCGCCCTGTTTTTGCGGGTGCGATAAAGCCCGACATAAAAGCACTCATCATGCCTCATGTCATGAATCACGAAAGGATCATGAAAGCCGTTCTTGGCGGAAATATAGATGTGGAGCTTATCACAGAGGCTTTTGAGACCGATCCGCTCATGAAGGGAAAGGGCACAAAAGACGAGATACGTAAGCTTGTGACCGATATGATGAGGGCAACATTGTAGATGAAGACGGAAGATATCGTTATAAGAGACCCGTTTGTACTTGTTGAGAACGGAAAATATTATCTTTACGGAACGAGAAGCCTTACCTGCTGGGGTGAGGCTTCAGGTTTTGATGTATATGTGAGCGCAGACCTTGAAAACTGGGAAGGCCCCACAGAAATTTTTCACAAGACCGATGATTTTCCGTATGACAAAAATTACTGGGCACCCGAAGTGCATAAGTACAACGGCGCATTTTATATGTTTGCGACTTTTAACACGGTAAAATATGACATGAAAGGCACGCTCATACTTAAAGCAGACAGTCCGCTCGGGCCTTTTAAGCCTCACAGTGAGGGTAAGATCACGCCCGAAAGCTGGAACTGCCTTGACGGTACGTTCTATCTGGATCCTTCAGGGAATCCCTACATGATATTCAGTCATGAATGGGTGGACATTTTTGACGGAGAGATCTGCGCTGTAAAACTGTCAAAAGACCTGAAAAAAGCAGAAGGAGAGCCTTTTACTCTGTTTAAAGCTTCGTCCGCAAAGCCGTGGGTGAGACCGATCACACACAGGAGATATCCCGGTAAAGAGATATATGTGACTGACGGGCCTTTTTCCTACAGAGACGAAAACGGAAAGCTGTATCTTCTCTGGTCGAGCTTTGGCGACAATGGATATGTCGAAGCGCTCGCGGTTTCCGATAACGGGGATGTGACGGGAAACTGGACACACTGTGAAAAACCGTTGTTTTCCGAAAACGGCGGGCACGGGATGCTTTTTAAGACCCTGGAAGGAAAGCTCATGCTGACCCTTCATTATCCCAATGAAAATTATCATGAACATCCTGCATTTTATGCTTGCAATTTGGAAAGTTCGGTAGTATAATATTTCGGCGTGAGACGAGTCGGTCCGCTGTACATTTGATTGTAGTATGAACGGCTTTAATTTATAAGGAGGTCGCAATGAACGACATTATCAAATCTATCGAAGCTCAGCAGGTAAAGAATGAGCTTCCTCAGTTCAATGTTGGTGATACCGTTAAGGTATATGCCAAGATCAAAGAAGGAAACCGTGAGAGAACACAGGTTTTCGAAGGAACCGTTACAAAGAGACAGCACGGCGGTGTCAGAGAGACATTCACCGTAAGAAAGCTTTCCAGCGGTATCGGCGTAGAGAAGACATGGCCCATCAATTCCCCTCATGTAGAGAGAGTCGAGGTCGTACGTGCAGGTAAGGTAAGAAGGGCTAAGCTCAACTATCTTCGTGAGCGTACAGGTAAGAGCGCCAAGGTTAAAGAGATCATCCAGTAATCATCAAAATGATCAAAGAATGCGGAACGGGTCCGGTGACTTGTTCCGCTTTACTTTATTTGCGATATAATGTAAAATTGACATCATGAAAGACGAATACCTGTATAAAACAAAAAAGCCGAAGCTTGCGACCATTATCAGAAAGACAGTGTTTTTCATCATAGAATCCGCACTTTGTGTGCTGCTCGGATACCTTATCGTGAGATTTGCCATAGAAAAGACCATAATGGTCGGAAATTCCATGGAAAAGACACTGAACGGAGATGATGTGCTTATTGTCAACAAACTGGCGTATTTCAGAGATACACCGGACCGCTTCGATGTGATCGCGTTCAATCAGAGCAGAAATGAGCACTCTTTTTACAATATCAAGCGTGTGATAGGGCTTCCCGGGGACAAGATACAGATCTCGGGCGGCAAAGTCTTTATAAACGGCGAGGAACTTAAGGAAAAGATAAGCGTAGAAGAAATGCGACTGCCCGGACTTGCTGAAGATGAGATAACGCTTCTTGAGAACGAATATTTTGTGCTCGGAGACAACAGAAATCTTTCCGAAGACTCCAGATATTCAAACATCGGACTGGTCTCGGGAAATGACATTATCGGAAAAGTGGTGCTCCGCATAAGTCCTGAGCTTGCGATCGTCGACAAGCTGAACCTGCGGACAGAATCTTCTGGAGAAAACAAATAGTGGAAACGCAGTATCAATGGTATCCCGGCCACATGGCCAAAGCAAAAAAGGAGATGGAGGAAAGCCTTAAGCTCGTTGACGTCGTCATCGAGCTTGTTGACGCGCGCATTCCGTTTTCCTCCAAAAACCCCGATGTTGACAAAATGATAAAAAGCAAGCCGCGAGTGCTTTTGCTCAACAAATCTGATCTTGCTGACGACCGCGTGACGGCCGAATTTAAGAAGTATTATGAGGACAAAGGCATCACGGTCGCTGTGACGGACTGCAAAAAGGGAAGGCTCGACCGCGTGATGGAGCCTGTTCGTGAAGTCTGCAGAGAAAAGATAGAACGCGACAAAAAGCGCGGAATGATAAACCGTCCGATACGCGCGATGGTGCTCGGGATCCCCAATGTCGGGAAATCCACCTTCATAAATTCCTATGCAAAAAAGGCCTGCACAAAGACAGGCGACCGCCCGGGCGTGACAAAGGGCAGGCAGTGGATCAGGCTTTCAAAGGAATTGGAGCTCCTTGACACACCGGGTATACTCTGGCCGAAGTTTGAAGACAACGCGATAGGCAGAAACATAGCATACATAGGATCCATAAACGATGAGATCCTTAATCTCGAAGAACTTGCGGTAAATCTCATCGATTTCCTGCATGAATACTATCCGGGAAATGTGGGAGAACGCTACGGCATCGAGGAAAACGGCACAGGAGCCGAGATCCTTCCCGCAATCGCAATAAAAAAGGCCTGCCTAAAGAAAGGCGGAGAACCTGATACTGAAAAGATGGCGAGGCTCATCCTTGAGGACTTAAGAAGTGGAAGACTTGGGAAGGTAAGCCTTGAAAGAGTGCCTTTCGTATAACGGAATTACTTGATCCTCGTAAACGGAGATTTTTTATGCAAAACATAGGTGAGATCAAAAAGATCCTTCAAAATACAAAGCCTTCAGAACTTCAGTCCTTTATCGAGGAATATTCAAAGGACGAAAGGACGGGCGTAAAACAGATAGTCGCATCTGCCGTCAAAAAGAAGGAAGCATACGAAAAAGAACTGCTCCGCCTTGACGACATGATGATATACGAGCGGAAATATTTTGATTTCAATGCGATCTGCGGTATAGACGAAGCAGGACGCGGACCGCTCGCGGGGCCTGTTGTCGCGGGCGCCGTCATACTTCCGAAGGGCTTAAAGATACTGCATGTAAACGACTCGAAAAAGCTTTCCGCAAAGCAGCGTGACGAGCTTTACGACGAGATCATGGAAAAAGCCGTTTCCGTGGGGATAGGTTTTGCAAGTCACACAAGGATAGACGAGATAAACATCCTTCAGGCGACCTACGAAGCCATGAGGAATGCCGTTTCACAGCTCACACCAACACCGGATGTGCTGCTGAACGATGCTGTACGGATTCCTGAGCTCACAATGCGTCAGGTCCCCATCATAAAGGGTGATGCGAGAAGCGTTTCCATAGCCTCCGCGAGCATCATCGCAAAAGTCACAAGGGACCGCATGATGACAGAACTTGCAAAGAAATATCCGGAATACGGATTTGAGAGCAACAAGGGCTACGGCTCAGCAGAACACATAGAAGCACTTAAAAAATACGGCCCCTGCGAGATACACAGGCGCACATTCATTGGACATTTCATTTAAAACAAGACAATGGCTGACGAAGAAAAAGAACTTGAACAGGAACAGGAAAAAGGGAAACTAAAGACCGCCGTTGCGCTCGAATATGAGCTGGGAGAGACAGCTCCTAAGATCGTTGCGACAGGTAAAGGGCACGTCGCGGAAAAGATAATCGAGACCGCGATCGCGGGAAACGTGCCGCTGCACAAGGACGAAAAGCTCGCAAACACGCTTTCAAAGCTCGAGATCGGTGACTATATCCCGGAAGAGCTTTACGGTGTGGTCGCTGAGATCCTTGTAATGGTCGACAGAGCGGAGGGAAAGAAAAAAGCGCTGATAGGCGGTTGATGTTTATGTTACGTGAAGAAGCGTAACAGGAGGAGGAACAATGAAAAAAACATTCATGAAGCAGGCATTTTTAAAGATCGTGAGCCTCGTAGTGAGTCTTACGATGATACTGGGGCTCATGATCCTTGGTATCCCTGCGGCAGAAGCAAAAGCGGACGGTGAAGTCACAGTAAAGCTTCACTACCACAGACCCGACGGAAATTACGACGGATGGGATGTGTGGTTCTGGGAACTTGGAAAAGACGGCGCAGGCTATCCGTTTTCCGATGAAAACGGAGAAAAGGTCGCATCGGTAGTACTTACTCCCGGCGCCACATCACTCGGTTTCATCGTGCGCACCGCCGACTGGACCAAGGATGTCGACAAGGACCAGTTTGTCGACGTATCCGAAATGGTATCGGGAACGGTGCACATTTACGTTGAATCCGGAGTTGAAGGCTTTGACAAGGTCTATGGTGATGACGCGGTGAGAGGCATAAAGATCCAAAAAGCAAAATATGAAGGCGGGAGCATCATCACAATAGTTCTCACAGATGATTGCGACGAAGACATAAACACCGCTTTCACGCTTTCCGGAAAAAGCGGCGAGATCGGTGTAAAGAGCGTATCGATGGGTATGGGGCCTTATACCTATACTCTAGTTGCTGATAAAGAGCTTGATTATTTTGACAGTTACAAAGTGACTTTTAAGGGCATTTCCTATGACGTGGCGGTTCCCAGCATTTATTCCGAGAAATTCTTTGAGGATGCGTACACTTACGACGGAAACGATCTCGGCGCCACATGGAGCAAGGATTCCACGACCTTTAAGGTATGGGCACCGACTGCGACCTCCGTTCAGGTATATCTTTACAAGGGCGGAAGAGCGCTCACAGACGACAGGACAGAAGTTCTCGACATGGTGCAGCAGGACAAGGGAGTCTGGTCAGTCACAAAGAACGGTGATCTGAATGGTGTATACTATGTTTATTCCGTCAATGTAAACGGAAAGACCGTCACCGCATGCGATCCCTATGCAAGGACAACCGGCATAAACGGTGAGCGCGCGATGGTTATCGACCTCGATTCTACAGATCCCAAGGGCTGGGACAAGGACGAAGATCCGAATAAAGACTTAAGGTTCACCGATATGGTGATCTATGAGCTTCATCTTCGCGATATCTCCGCAGATTCAAGCTCAGGCATCGAAAACAAAGGCAAATACTTAGGTCTCATTGAAACCGGGAAAAAGACTGCGGGCGGAAATGCGACCGCGCTCGATCACATAAAGGAACTCGGAGCGACTCATGTTCATATCCTGCCTTTTTATGATTTCGGATCTGTCGATGAGTCAAAGACCTTAAACGTATACAACTGGGGTTACGATCCCGTAAACTACAACGTTCCCGAGGGCTCTTATTCCACCGATGCCACAAAAGGCGAAGTGAGGGTAAAAGAAGTTAAGGAAATGGTAAAGGGACTCCATGACAACGGCATCAGTGTCATCATGGACGTCGTTTACAACCATGTACAGAGCGCTGCGGGCTTCAGCTTCAACAAGATCGTTCCCGGATATTTTTCAAGGATCAGCGATTCCGGTTCCTATTCAAACGGTTCAGGATGCGGAAACGACACCGCTTCAGAGCGCACGATGGTAAGAAAATACATTGTCGACTCAGTATGCTACTGGGCTGACGAATATCATATCGATGGCTTCCGTTTTGACCTTGTGGGACTTCTTGATGTCGACACAATGAATGCGATCATCACCGAAGTTCACAAGACTCATCCGAATGTCAAGTTTTACGGTGAAGGCTGGACCTTATCCACACTTGTCACAAAGCAGGGCGTGGAGCTCGCGACACAGACAAATTCCGCAAAGACACCCGAGCTTGCGATGTTCTCCGACAACATGAGAGATGCGCTTAAAGGCGGCGTTTTCTCCACCTCATCCACAGGCTTTGTATCGGGACTCGGAAATGCCTATACTGTGATGAAGCTTTTCAAAGCTCAGTCGGCATGGACAAAAAATCCTCTCCAGACCATAAATTACGCATCCTGTCATGACAACAACACGCTTATCGACAGGATCACAAGCTCTACGCCGGATGACGACAGAGAGACACGTGTCCGCATGAACAACCTTGCCGCTGCCGTATATCTCACTTCGGAAGGCGTTCCCTTCATGCAGGCGGGCGAAGAGATGCTCCGCACAAAGACTAACAAAGACGGCACTTTCAATTCCAACAGCTACAATGCCGGTGACGCTGTAAATGCGATCGTCTGGTCCAATCTTGACGATCCGGAATACAAGAATGTATTTGAATATTACAAGGGCCTTATCGCCTTCAGAAAAGCGCATCCTTCACTCAGGCTCGACAACGCGACCGACATTGCAAACTATGTAAAGGATATCGAAGTACTTCCCAAGAACGTTGCTGGTATCGTGATCGATGCGGCATCTGTAAAGGACGAGACTGCAGAGGGTATAGTGCTTCTCTTTAATCCGAACAAGGAAGAAGTAAAAGTCGATCTTCCGGAAGGAAAATGGAGCATCTGTGTAAACGCTGACAAAGCAGGCACAAAGACGATAAAGAAGGTTTCGGGCACCGTAACGGTAGAACCCGTGAGCGCTATGATCCTCGTAAAAGGCAACGCATCATCCGTAAATCTCCCTCTTATCGCGGGGATCATCGGAGGCATTGCGATCATCGCAGGACTCGTGGCTCTGGTATTGACCTTAAAGAAAAGAAAATGATACAGGGCCGGTCTTTCCATCCGGGAGAGATAAGGAAAGAGGAAGCCTTTGAACAAAAGAAAAAAAGGAAGTCTCGCCGAGGACAGAGCCTGTGAACATATAGGACTCCTCGGCGGGACAGTTATCTGCAGAAACTACTATTTTCACACAGGAGAGATAGATATCATTGCGCTTGACAGGTATCTCGGCGAAACCTATCTCTGCTTCATAGAAGTGAAATACAGGAAAGACGCTTCACTCGGGTTTCCCGAGGAAGCAGTGACAAGGAGTAAACAACAAAAGATCTTACAGGGCGCGAAGGTATTCATGAACCACAAAAGGATCGAGCCTTCCGTTCCTGTGAGATTTGATGTCGTGTCCATACTCGGAGATGACATCAAGTGGATCAAAAATGCATTCTCATAAAGCCATAATAATCAAAGATGTCGTTAAAGACTCCATTGCGGAAGAAATGGAGATAGAGGCCGGCGATGAGCTTTTGTCCGTAAACGGGAAAGAGATCGCCGATATCTTTGATTACAGATTTCTCACCGCTGACGAAGAGATCACTGTAGTAGTGAAAAAGCCCGACGGCGAGGAGTGGGAGCTTGACATCGAAAAAGAGCCTGACGAAGATCTTGGGCTTGTTTTTGAGGACGGAATCCTTTCCGACTACAGCCGCTGCAGCAATAAATGCATTTTCTGCTTTATCGACCAGAATCCCAAGGGAATGCGGGATACGATATATTTTAAGGACGACGACACAAGACTTTCTTTCCTTCAGGGAAACTATGTGACACTCACAAACAT